>JAGCYL010000107.1 GCA_017960825.1 Bacteroidaceae bacterium
ATCTGCACCATCCGGTGCAGGCCGTGGTGAATCCAGGCCAGCCGCGTGGGCTTATTGTAAATCAGTGTGTATTCGCCTTTGGCATTGGCGGCCATCCATCTCACCGCATCGCTGGAGCGCAGCTCCTCGCGGCAGAGCACCTCCCCCACCAGCGGATTCGCCTCCAACTCCCGCGCCGTGGAGGCATCGGCCGTTGCAATAAAACAAGAAATTCTGCTCATTTAGTTCCGTTCACGTTTATCTGCGTGAAGATACAAATTCTTTGGCTTGCGTCAGTCAATCGCGCGGGACATTTTCTCTATGCAGCGCTTTTTGTCGTCGAAGCCGGGGTGCACATAGAGGTCCATGGTGGTGGCCAGCGAGGCGTGGCCCAGGATGGTGGACACGGTCTTATAGTCGCACTTGCTCTCTATGCAGCGGGTGGCAAAGGAGTGCCTCAGGGCGTGGAAACGCACCGGCGGCATCCCCAGCTCTGTCATCAGCTTGGTGAAGTAGTCGCGCAAGTAGCGGGTTTCCAGAGGCTCCCCTGCATTGGTTATTACATAGTGGTCCGGGTTCATTATCTTTCTGAGCGGCTTGACTATCCGGGCTATCTTGTGCGACATGGGAATATCCCTGATAGACGACACCGTTTTGGGGGTGTTGACCTGCAGGGAATATTCCTTCACTCCGTCGTCAAAGAGATAGATTCGCTGGAGCGTCTTGTCTACGTGTATAGTGCCGCTGTCCACGTCCAGGTCCTTCCACTGCAGGGCGCATATCTCGCCTATGCGCAATCCGCTCATCAGACATATCAAAATGCCCAGGTTTCGGAACGAAAAATTGTCTTGAAGATACTTGGCAAGCCTCTTCTGCTGCTCTTTTGTAAGCACGTCCATTTTTCGCTGCGTTTTGCTGCTGGTGGGAAAATGGACATTGTAGATGACATGCTGCCAGAAGCCATACTTCTCGCCAAAACTTAGAATCATTTTGAGCACGAGCAGTGAACTGCTTATGGTGGACATAGACAATCCCGCCAAAACTTGCTGGTCTACAAATGTCTGGATATCCTCCTCACCCGGTGCGCCACCGGCGCCGAAATATGGCAGCAGGTGTTTGTTCAGGTGGATCAGATATATGGCATAACTTGACTTTTTGACATACCGGCGCTTGTCGGCTTTCCAAAGTTCTGCCACTTCAGAAAACAAATTTGTCATAGTGCTTTTGTTTGGTCGGTTAAAAAGTTTAACTCAAAAAATATTCCACTCTGAGGGCCATCCAGGGCCATTTTTGCACTTTGGCTACGCCTATATTTCCGACTTTAATGCGGCCCAGAGCGTTAATCTACCTTTAAATCACTTGTTTAGCGCGATTGGTGTGACGTTCAGCAATAACTCTGGGCGCGAAGTGGGTATAAAGGAAGTATCTCTCTTAGAGATGAAGAATAATAGGAGCGCTGACATCAGTTTTGTCACTAATGCTGACCCTGACGATGACCGTGTCACTCTTACCGATGGAGAAGAGAGTCCTTTCGTAGTTTGGCCGCCAGAGAATAGTACTTCCGTGATAACTATTGCCGCGAACAACACCACCGCTATAAATGCATATGCGGGTACCGCGGCAACAGATGAGGGTGACTTCCGCCTCATTTGGCCTCAAGAAAGCCTTGATGAAGTAGGACTCTATGTCAAGTACACTTTGGCAGGAACAGAATGTGAGAGCACATTCCCTCTTGGCAGCTTCTTTAATAATCAAATGGTTGCTGGCACCAAGTATCTCCTTGGACTCTATTTAGACCCGAAAGAGCTCTACATCAAACCCATCGTTTTGCCTTGGACAATTGCTTCAGAGTATAACTATGAGTCCAGCATCACTACGTCTTTACGCTGTGCAGACGCAAGTTTCCGTGGAATTAATTTGAGCTCTGGTTGGAGCCAATCGTGGGCAGAATATATGGCTGTTTCTTATGGATATATCAATCCTAACGACGAGGCTGTGACCACCCCGACAATTGAAGACCGACCCGCGTATGCAAGCCGTATAGAAATCCATACTATTTCAAACAATGAAGACCTTATTCTTGGGCTCGACAATGACAAGTTTAAGTTCGTTGTTTATTACGAAGAAGAGTATACGTATCAAGACGAACAAGGAATAGAACAAATAGGGACAAGACACCTGTATAATCACTCTTACACTGGTGGCCAGCCTATTAGCCTGCCCGCAGGTGACAATACTGTTTATTTCTACGTTGTACCTGTCGAGCGCTTTGGCAATGACGCCACTGACGGTGACAAGACTTGCAAGGTATACCTAGCAACTGTGTCGGAAGAGTTTGGATCCATCAAGCAACCGTTCAACTACAATGCGCTGCCGGGTAACTCCGGAGGTTCCGATGAGATATGGGTTTACTACGTATCGCCTAATGCGTACGCCGATGACTCCCAGACAGATCCTTATACTCCAGGTAACTAATTGATAACAACAGTCAATATGAAATATTTACACAAAATATCGGGAATCTGCATAACGGTGATGTGCTTTGTTCTCTCTTGGGGAACAATTTCCTGCAGCCGTATGCTCGAAGATGATTATAACCTCAAGGATTTCTCTGATGGGATTTCAATAGAGCCTCATATCTTCAGAGGAACTGTGACAAAAGCCGTTGGAGATCAGGTAGCGGGTGTCGATAGCCAGAAAGAAAACGACCTTCAGAGTTTAGATGTGTTTTTCATTGGAGCAGATGAAGATAATGCAGGTTTTAGGAGAGTTTACCATTTGACATCAACTTCAGAAGATCAGATTCAAAGTGATGTTGAAAGACTCATCTCTCCTAACTGGCGAGTAGATGGTTTTGTGTCGGGGAAACACTATGATGTATATGTCGTGGCTAACTATGCCGGCACTGCTGCACTTACCGGCGACGATATTACTAGCGTTAATGTTCTAAAGAGCAAGACAGAGAGCGAATGGACAGAAAGTTGTGTGTGGGACGATGGGACAATCAATCCTGCTGCGCTTAACTTGCATAAGCTATACGCATCCACATTGCCGACATACAATAATTCTGATCGAGCCTGGACCACCAACAAGAAATTCATGATGGATGGCGTCGTGAAAGGATGGACTCCGGTCAGTGGTCAGGCCAAGCAGGTTATCCCTGTCAATATGAACAGAGCTGCACCCAAGTTTATCGTTAATGTGAAGTTCGAAGAAGACTTCCTTCACTCTTTATATGCAATCAAAATTGCCGACGGGACTTGGACCAATAAGGATGCCGACAAGCAGACTTATATTGATGGTAATCCCGGCTGGCGTTTCCTTAATTTCGCCTTTGATGCTCCTGCATTCGACCATGTAGCCGCCTTTGGAGCAAGTGCGGCCCCTAAACCTGAGCATGTTCTGTCCTCCGGTGCCCTAATACTTGGAACAGCTAATTATGGAACGGCGGCCAATAAGCAGTTTACTATTACAACATACTCCTACCCTAACCATTGGGAACAGGCAAATGCGATGAATGAGGCTCCGGCCATCGCCCTTTCTGTAGGATATAAGACAGGTAACAGCAAGACTGTTTACAACTACTATCGTGTGCCCATCGTTAATATGACGACCACGACAGAGATAGGCCGCAATAAGATATATATTGTAAATGCTACCATTTCGGCACAGGGATCCACTCTCCTGGACGAAATGGAAGACATCCGCGTCGATTACGATGTTGTAGACTGGGTTGATCCGAGCATGTCGGGCGTAGACCCCTCCGAGGTGAACGAAATAGACAATGTTTTCCTCCAGGTCACTCCTCACACATATATCCTTCGCGGCGACGGCGAGCAGAGTGTCGACCTCACATACTTCCTGCCCCAGGGATATCATATTGGCATCCAGTATTTCACCTCTCAGGCGAATAACGAAAAGATAGCTCAAGGTATTAACCCGGGTAATGTGGGTGTTAATCAGACTATCGGCACCAATGGTGTTGTGACTAGCACCAACACTGCGCAACCTGCGTGGTATTATAACTTGAATGGTGATTATATGACAAATTTCCGTTACTCGTCTAACGC
>JAGCYL010000108.1 GCA_017960825.1 Bacteroidaceae bacterium
CTCAAGCAGGATGCCGAGACAGCTGCCAAGAATGCTGCCGAGCAGCACGAGCAGTGGGAGAAGGAATCCAAGGAACTCTCACAGGAAGGCAAAGACTACCTGAATTGGAAACACCAGCAGGAAGAGGCTTTCCGAAAAGAAGAACAGATAAAGAAACTTGCTGAGAAGTATGGCGTGCCGCCTACCGAGAAAGCCGTCAAGAATGCCATCAAGTATGAGCAGGCCATCGCCCAGATAGACCACGATGTAAACCAAGATCTGGCCAACCAATACGACAAAGGCATAGAGACATTAGGTGTTATCGACAAGACCTGCGAGATAGGCGTCAACGTGATGGCCACATGTGTGCCCGGCGGTGAAGCCGTGAAGGATGCCTACACCTTTGCCAAGGCCACGCTCGTGGCTGCCAGCGAGGCTGTCAACGAGGGCAAGTCTCTCGGCGAGGGCTTGGCACACGTCGCTGTCGGCATGGGCAACGGTGCTCTCGGCGTTATCCAGAACCAGGCAGGCAACCTGGCTGGCGAAGGACACTGGGTCAAGGAACTGGGCATCAATGTCGTCACCGAAGACCTCAAGGAGGGCATGAACGCATACTACCAGACAGGCGACCTCAGCAAGGCTCGCGACGCCATGCTCAATGCCACCGGCAAGAAAGCCGCCGAGTTCGGTATCAGCAAAGGTATCAGCGGAATCACAGGCGTACTCAAAAAATCGGCCACCAACTCCCTGGCAGGAAATGGCAGTATGAGCGAAGGCGTGGCCAAGAAGGTGGACTACTGGTTCAACAAGACTCACACCGGCCACATCGGCTCCCGCGCTGAGATGTTTAAGGCAAAGGTAAGCACCGACGGCAAGCTCTCCTTCGGCAAGGGCGCCGGTTTCAGCGTCTTCTACGGCACTGTCGATACTGGCAAACTGACCGAAGGCGTCATCAATGAGACGCTCAACCAGACCGGCGCCCACGACTGGGCAGGCAACCTGGTGCAGGGAGCCAACGACCTGGGTGTGGAGGCTGCCGCAAACGTGGCGTATGGTGCCGGAGTAGTCAATGACAGCATCGTCAACTTCGCCAAGGACGTTAAGAATTTCTCTAACTTGGCCGCACAATTTGGAAAGAAATGATGAACAGAATACTCTTTATCACAGCATTGTTGCTCTCCTGGAACAGCGCCTCCGTATGGGCCGACGGCGAAGACCGCAGCGAGGCCGGGACACAGTGGGTTGACCCTGTGGCCTTCTATGACCTGATGGACATAGAGGGGAACGATTTTAAGCCTGACTACGACCAGGGCAACGTGGATGTGGTCAATGTGATGATGAAGAGAGGGCTGAAGGTATATGGCCTGAAGCTGAAACCCATAGCTGTCGCAGCGCATGTGGAGGGTGTGCACCCTATCGGAGAACTGGATGACATAGACTATGTATATTCTTTCCCTTACAAGGATATTATGGGCATACGCGGCTTGCCCCTCAACGAGCCCGCATTCTGTGTCTATGCTGATAAGGGAGTAAGCCGAAGCTATCCATGCAAATACAATTATACAGAGACCCTGACATTCCACTTCCAAGGATATGAGACTCCCAAAACGAGCAAGGAAGAAACGCGCATAGAGACAAACTTCAACCTGTCTGACATACGCCTCGTGGCAGATGAATACGGACTGGGCATTTCATACGGCATGACCGTATCGGGCCGCTATGAGGGCGTGAAAGCTTTTAACGAACACAAAGGTCAGCCGGTCAGGGCTTCAAAGGAAGCAGGAGTGGACATCAACCTGGGACACTTTATATATTATACGGGTAGCCAGCATCTGCTGCTGATATTGTCAGCAAACCAGAGTGACAACCTTGATCTGTATTTTGACGAATACGAAGAACACAAGGAATATTTAAAGCCCATTAGCTCGGAGCAACAGAGATATCTTGACCGCCCGTGGGCTCGTGTATATTTCGAGGTGGAGGAGATGCTGGTAGAGTACGACGACAGCCCCATTCTCTCTGAGGAGGAACGCCAGGAGATGGTAAACTATCTGGACGCCCTCACCATGTGGCTCTCAGGCGAGGGTGACCCATTGGGACTGGGCGAACATACCGATGCCACCACCTCTGCTGTGATAAGCGCCATCGGAGCAATAGCCTCCCTGCTGCTGGGCAACGGCCTTGTCGGCATCATGGGTGGAGCAGGCAGCCTGGTAGATTCGCTCGTCAGCAATGCCGGCGGAACCACTCCTCCGCCAGACATCGACATGGAAGGACTGACAGGGCGCAAACCCGAGGAGGAGGAAGAGAAAGAGGAGGAGACTCCCCCACCCGAGCCGTCATTCCTCGACAAATACACCAAGGTGGATTCCGACGGAGACCTCGTGGTACGCGACCCCGTGACCGGCAAAGAGACACTCTATATCAATAACGGCGACGGCACCTACCGCAACTTCAACACTGACCAGAACTGGACTCCCGATGAGATAAACGAGCAGCTGCGCTACCGTGAAGAGAACTCCGGTACGCTCAAGCAGGATGCCGACCAGGCAGCCAAGAACGCCGCCGAGCAGCATGCCCAGTGGGAGAAGGAGTCCCAGGAACTCTCGCAGGATGGCAAGGACTACCTAACATGGAAACATAACCAAGAAGAGGCTATCAGAAAAGAAGGACAGATAAAGAAACTTGCCGAGAAGTATGGTGTGCGACCTACTGAGCAAGCTGTGACGCTGGCCATCAGGCATGAGCAGGAACTCACCCAGATAGAGCACGATATGCAAATGGATCTGGACAAGCAGTACGAGGAGGGCATCCACAAGTTGCAGGTCATCGACAAGACCTGCGAGATAGGCGTCAACGTGATGGCCACATGTGTGCCCGGCGGTGAGGCCGTGAAGAATGCCTACACCTTTGCCAAGTCCACGCTGGTAGCTGCGAGCGAAGTCTATAAGAGCAACAAGTCCCTCGGCGAAGGCATAGTACACATCGCTGTCGGCGTAGGCAACGGCACCCTCGGCGTTATCCAGAATCAGGCTGGCAGCTTGGCCGGCGAAGGGAAATATGCCTGGGCAAAGGAGCTGGGCATCAACGTAGCCACCGAGGACCTCAAAGAAGGCGTGACGACATTCTACAAGACAGGCGACCTAACCAAGACACGCGATGCCATGCTCAAAGCCACCGGCAAGAAGGCCGCCGAGTTCGGCGCAGGCAAGCTACTCAGCTACGGCACAGGCAAACTGAAAGAATCGGCTACGAAAGCGTTGAGTGGCGGAGAGAGCAAGATGAGCGAAGGCTTGGCCAAGAAGGTTGACTACTGGTTCAACAAGACTCACACCGGCTACCTCGGCCATCGTGCCAATGTCTTTAAGGTAAAGGTGGACGGACAGAAGATTTCCATCGGCAAGGGCCAAGGCTTCAGCCTCTTCTATAGCGGAGCTGTAGATACAGGCAAACTGACCGAAGGCGTCATCAATGAGACGATGAGCCAGGCGGGAGCCCATGACTGGGCAGGCAATATGGTGCAGGGAGTCAACGACCTGGCCGTAAGCGGCGCTGCCAACGTGATATATGGCGCAGGAGTAGTCAGCGACAGCATCGTTAACTTCGCCAAGGACGTTAAGGATTTCTCTAACTTCGCAGTAAATTTTGGAAAAAAATAACAACATTCAAAAATCATAAAACCTCTAAAATATGGAACAAAACAATCAACCCAAACCAACAGGGCGTGGTCCGGTGAACGGACACTACCGAACATTTTCGCATGCACTTGCCATAGCAATGCAGAAGTGTTTCGTGTGGCGAGAAACAGAAAACGGTACCCCTTACACCGCTAAAGAACTGCTGGCCTTTGCACAGACACAAGAAACAGAGCATCCCCTGCAACCGGAGCAATTCTATATGGTTTCGCGAGAGGGGGCCATCGGTCTCAGCCCCGGACTGGAGTGGATGACCACGTGGATGTTCATCCCCATGGAGCCATGCAAGGAGCGCGACTTTGCATTCCGCAACATGATGGAGGAACTCCATACCGAGAGCGAGGTAGAGAAAGCATTGGAGAAAGCCGTGCAAGAGGGATTGGCACGCGAGAAAGCTGCAGCCGCGGGACAGGAAACCCCTGCCTTCCAGTTCTGTCCCTACTGCGGTGCGCAGATTGAGTATGGCGCTAAGTTCTGCGGCAACTGCGGCAGCAAAATAGAATAATTGAAAACATAAAAAACTACAATAATGGAAAAAGAAAAAGAAAAAATAGGTGTAGGCCAGTATCTGAAGAATGCTCTGAAGCAGGGTCTGCAGATTTTTAAGCACCCGATGAAGTTGTTGCCCACTGTAGTTATTGGTGCAGTATGGATTGTGCTGGGCTACCTGTCCGCCGCAATGCAGCCGTTCCCCATGCCGCTGAAGATTGCCAGCTTCCTGTCCTATGCTGAAGGTGGACTGTTTGGTGGTGTGCTGGGCGCTGCCGGCGGTATTGTGGGCAAGGTAGTGATGGCTGTGTTTATCAACAGTCTTATCCTACCGCTGTTTGAGAAGAAGATGCCCTTTGTCGGCGTGGCCGGCGGCATCAAGGGCATGTTTACCAGCATGTCGAAGGACTCGCTACGCGGTCTGGCTCCACTTTTCAAGGGCATCGGCTTTGCGTTGCTCATCTACATGTTTATGAACATCAATGAGGGTAAGCAAAACTCCATCATCGGCGTCGTAGCCATCGTGATGCTGCTCCAGGGCATAGGCAACCAGGGAGGTTTCCTGTTCGGCCTGCTCTTCAGCCTCGCCAACTCCATGTCCAAGGGCAAAGTGCCTAGGTATATCAGCATCACCCGCTTCCTTACGGGCATGACGCTGGGCTTTACGCTGGCCGTAGGTCTTAGCATTGCCGGCAAGCACTGGTGCCTGCTCGGCGGTGTCGGATTCCTGCTCATAGGCATTATCTTCGGCCTTATCTTCCGCCCGAAGAAAGAACCCGCTCCCGCACCTGCTCCTGCGCCAACCCAAGCATAGCATCCCATGAAAAAACTTCTTTCTTTACTCCTATTCACGTTGCTCCTCATCCCGACAGTCGGCTCTGCCCAGCGCAAGGACGGCCATTGGGTTAACCCTGTGGAGTACTTCAAACTCAAGGGGAAAGGCAATCTCAAAGGCGCCGCCCTCTTCGACCTCATGTGGGAGACCAAGGAGCGCTATATCGTGGGAATGAAATGCACCATCTCCAATTTCACCACGGTAGGCGACGACCCCGTTGACTCCAAACTGCCAGTCACCAAGACGTCCTTCTACCTTTATATTAATGAAAACGGCGTCATCGCTGCCACGTCCGACTGGACATCCCTCCCCAACGGCAACATGCTCGGCGTCTATAAGATAGGAGCCACCGATGTGCGCTTCTCTTTCGATGAGAAGTCCCACCATTATTCCTTCTTCTATTACCCTGAAGGCTCTTACGACTTTGCCGGCACCGCACAGCTGTCCTCCGAACACAGCGAGGCGCTCGACATCAGGGAGATGGCCATGTTCTACTCCGAGACCAAAGGACTCATAGGCTATTTCGAGAATGCCTACATGATTAACGACGACTGGGAAGAAGATGCTAACGGCAATGTCATCGACATCGCCCATAAGAACGAATACTACCTCCAGTTTACCATCGACGAGGTGCTCCTTGACGGCACCGACACTCCCCTCACCGAGAGCGAACGGCAGTCCCTCATCGACACCATGGACGACCTCACCGACTGGCTCCTGGGCAAGGGCGACCCGCTCGGACTGGGCGAACATACCGATGCCACTGAGTCTGCCGTCGTGGAGGTCATCGGTGCTATCGGCGCCATCCTGCTCAGCAACGGTGCTGCTGCTATAAGTGGCGGCGCAGGAGGCGCAGCACTCGGAGCTGCAGGCGGAGCAGGAGGAGGTGCTCCTGCAGGCTCTCCCGACATGCCTACGCTCGAGGGCACCAATCCCAAGAAAAAGGAAGAAGACGAAACTCCTCCCGAAGACAACGAGCCGGAACCCCCGACTCCCTACTTCGACCAGATGACGAGGCAGAATGCTGACGGCACCCTCACCGCCACAGACCCCATCACAGGCAAGCCGCTCACCTACTACCCCACCCCCGACGGCAAGTGGGAGAGCGAGATAGGCACCATCTACGACAAGCAAGACCTCAACGAAAACCTCCGCTACCGCGCTGAAAACGCAGGTGTCCTCAAGCAGGATGCCGACCAGGCAGCCAAGAACGTTGCCGAGCAACACGCCGCATGGGAAGCGCAGAACCAGCGCGACCTGGAGCGAGGCTACAGCGACCAGATGAAGGAATACCGCGACTGGAAAGAACAACAGGATGCGGAGCTCAAGAAACAGGAGAAGCTCGACCATCTCTCATGCAAGTACGGCGTTCCTCCTACCGAGAAAGCCATCAAGGATGCCATCAAGTTCGAGCAGACCATGGCTCAGCTGGATCACGACATGCACATGTCCGAGTCCGAGGCATACGACGAGTCCATCAACTACTTGGAGAAAGTAGATAAACGCGCCGAGATAGCCGTCAACGTCATGTCGGGCTGCGTGCCGGGCGGAGGAGCCGTCAAGAATGCCTATACCTTTGCCAAAGCCACCCTGGTAGCAGGCAGCGAAGCTGTCGCGCAGGGCATGGATGCCGGCGAAGGAGTAGCCCACGTCCTTGTAGGCATGGGCAACGGCGCCCTCGGAGTCATCCAGAATGAGGCAGGCAACCTTACCGAAGGAGCCAACTATGCCACCCTTAAGGAATGGGGCATCAATGTCCTCACCGAAGACCTCAAGGAAGGCATGAACGCCGTCTATCAAGGCAAAGGCATCGACGAGATAGGACGAACCCTTGTCAACACCACAGGCAAGAAGACCGCCGAGTTCGGCGTAGGCAAACTCATCAGCAAGGGATTCAACAAACTCAAGGAAACCGCCACCGCCTCCCTCGACCCCCAGCAGATACAAGCCAGAATAGACAATGGCCAAACCGTTTTCAGCGATAAAACCGCCTAAAACATTGACATATGGCTCAACCAGAAGCACTCCTCCACATGGGGCCCCGAAGTCAAAGGTATCTATGTAGATGTCACTGACGATGCCTTCAACCTAGCCCGCGGCACCACCACAGCCTTCAGTACCGGAGAAATCGACACTGGCGCACTCATCGAAGGCGGCATCAACGAATTCCTCGGACAGAACGATGCCTACGACTGGGGTGGCGACCTCGCCGAATGGGGCAACGACAAGATCATCGTCGGCGGCACCGCCAACGTCATGTACGGCGCCGGCAAGATGGTCGACGCCGCCACCGAAACCAAAAACCAAATCGCCGAATTCGCCCGCAGCATCAAGGACTTCTCCAACGCCGCCGAAAAATTCCGCAAATCCCAGTAAATAACTAAATAGTTAAATCGTAAATAGTAAATCGCAAAATCGTAAATTACTTGATGCTTCAGACGATGCGTTTGCCCCGTTAGGGGTACAGGGGACTTTGATGACTGCTGGTGGGAGTTTACTCACAAGAAGCAGTAAGCAAAGACCACTGGAAAGCGCGTAAGCGCGAAACGCAGAGTCTGTTAAAGAGCGAAGCTCTGAGGCGAAGTCTTTTTCCTAATTTTTGTTATTCTCTAATTCTCTAATTCTTGATAAAAAATATCCGTGTTAATCCGTGTAATCCGTGTTCTAAAAATAAATTGTAAAATAAAATAAATTATGGAAGAAAAAACTTTAACTCCGCAGGAGCAAAACCGTGAGTGGGCAGAAGAAGCATTCTGGACAGGCCACTGCCATTATCTGTTGCAAGCCCTTGCCCTCGCCATGCAGCGCTGCCAAGTCTGGCGACTGACCGAGACGGGAGATGTCTTCACCATCCTCGAAATGTTTGACTTCGCCAAGAGCTATGACCAGGAGCACCCACTGAAGGAGGGCGAGTTCTACCGCACCACCCTCGAGGGCGCCATAGGCCTCTGCCTCCACGTAGAGTATCAGACCCACTGGCTCTTCACCCCCATGGAGCCCGGCGAGGAACGTGATGCTCTCCTCAAGGAGTTGCAGACCAAGATGGATGCCATCGAGACATTCTACAAGCAGATTCACCCTGAGCAAGCATAAGTGTAAGAGAGGCAAGAAAAAATGCTGTCAGTAGAGAATCTAAAGGTTGAATTCAGTATCGAGCCGCTGTTCGAGGGCGTGAGCTTTGTAGTGAATGACAAAGAGCGCGTGTGCCTCGTGGGCAAGAATGGTGCCGGCAAGAGTACAATGCTCAAGATTATCGCAGGGCTACAGCTGCCCAGCACAGGCAGCGTAGCAATCCCCCAAGGCAGCACAGTGGGCTATCTGCCGCAAGTGATGAAGCTGGCCGACAGCTGCACTCTCATCCAAGAGACGGAAAAAGCCTTCGCCTCTCTTCATGAGAAAGAGCAGCTACTGGGGCGCATCAACAGTGAGCTGGCTGAGCGCACCGACTATGACAGCGACGAATATGGCCGACTGATAGAACAGAGTACCTCTCTGCAGGAGCACCTGCAGATGAGCGGCGGACAGCAGCAGGCTGACATGGAGCGCACGCTTATGGGCTTGGGCTTCGAGCGCAAAGACTTCGACCGCCCCACGAGCGAGTTCAGCGGCGGATGGCGCATGCGCATAGAGCTGGCCAAGATTCTGCTACAACGCCCCGACGTGTTGCTGCTCGACGAGCCCACCAACCACCTGGACATAGAGAGCATCGCCTGGCTGGAAAACTTTCTCATCAAGGAGAGCAAGGCATCGGTGGTGCTGGTGAGCCACGACCGCGCATTTATAAACAATGTATGCTCGCGCACA
>JAGCYL010000109.1 GCA_017960825.1 Bacteroidaceae bacterium
CGCGAGCGGCTCGTCAGTGGTCGCGCTGGCGCGGGCTGACATTCAAGAGCCGCGAGAGCGAAGCGTCAACTTGTCAACTCGTCAACTATAAACTATAAACTATAAACCATAAACTTTTTCAACTGACTATACACTATCAACTATAAACTCTCAACTTGTTAACTCGTCAACTTGTCAACTCGTCAACTATCAACTATCAACTATAAACTCTCAACTTGTTAACTCGTCAACTCGTCAACTCGTCAACTCGTCAACTCGTCAACTCGTCAACTATAAACTTTTTCAACTGACTATACACTATACACTATAAACTAAACCATAGGGGGAGAGCCGAGGGGGTCTTACTGGTGCTGTTCTCTCAGCAGGTCGTTAACAGTCTTGACGGGATTAAACGTGCCCAGCGGCACCTCCACAAACACGGTGTTCCAGTCGCTCATAGCTCCATTCCACAGTCCCGGCAGTTCGAGCGCCTTGAGTTCCTTGCCGCCCTTTGACTTCGACGATATGAAGCCAGTGTTGCGGTCCACAAACTCGGGCAGGTTGAATGGGCGTCCCTTATAGTCTTTGATGGCGCACACAAGGTCCACGGGATTGAAGTGAGTGCCTTGCGTGAACATCTTCATATATTCCTCGTTGTTGGTGTCAATCTGCGAGCTCTCCAGTATCTGCAGGCTCACCGTGCCGTCAGGGTTATAGGTGAGGAACGGACCGCCGCCCGGCTCACCCACATTCTTCACTACGCCACATACGCGCATGGGGCGGTTGAGCTTGCGCCTCAAGTAGTCGGCATCCAGAGAGGCGCTGTCACTGTTGTGAGGAGGCTGGCAGCACAGATCCTGCTCAACAAACTGGGCTATCTCCTTCAGCTCAGCCTCAGTGGCACCCCTGTCGAGCAGCTCCAGATAGCGGAACGCCTTCTTTTGCAGACCGACGAGCAGTCCGGCAATCACCTGCTTCCACTCCACCGTCTCGGGCTTGAGACGGTCGGGCACCACATTGTCAATATTCTTGATGAAAACGATGTCGGCCTCTATCTCGTTGAGGTTCTCAATCAGCGCGCCGTGACCTCCGGGGCGGAAGAGCAGACAGCCGTCGGCCTCGCGGAACGGAGAGTTGTCAGGATTGGCAGCAATCGTGTCAGTTGAGGGTTTCTGCTCAGAGAAAGAGATATCATACTTTACGCCGTATTTCTGCGCACAGCCGTCAGCCTTCTCTGCCACCTTCTGCCTGAAGAACCCCATGTGCTCATGGCTCACGGTGAAGTGGACAAGAGCCACGCCATTGCTGGCAGCGTAGAGCGCACCCTCCACCAGATGCTCCTCCATGGGAGTGCGCGCACCCTCTGGGTATTTATGGAATAGCAGCATGCCCTTGGGCAGCTGGCCGTAGTTCATACCCTCAGCCTTGAGCATATTGGCAGCCACTGCCTTGTACCGCCCTGCGGCAATGAGCACCTTGATGCCAGCACCCTCATTCTTGCGACACGTAGCATCGAGAGCATCGTAGAAGGCAAACCTCTCAATCTCATTGAAGAACCTCTTCTCGAAGTCGGAGGTCGGAGAGTCGTAGTCTGCATCAACAAATGCAAACAAGTCCTTAAACATACGGCTGGCGGCTCCGCTGGCAGGCACGAACTTCACCACGCGGTGGCCCTCCTTCTTGTATACTTCCCATTGGCCTACGAAGACTTTGCGCTCATCGCTGCCTGGGGCGACGATACCATTACCTACGGCAGCTGCGGCCTCGAGGCGCAGGAAGGGGAAGCCCGTCTTAAACTGATAGAGCTGAGTCTGGATTTGCACTTCGCTGATGCCCCGCTGAGCTATCTGTGCGAGGTCTTGCTGTGAGAGAGTCATAGGAATTTTCATTTAAGTTAATGTTCAAACTGCAAAGATAACGCAAATCAGCCACACACCCAAAAAAAACACCAAAATCCTACTTTTTTGAGCCGCAGAATGGCATTTTCTTTTCAATGTTAATCTCATACAATTAGTCAATACTCTTTTCTCGCGCGTACATTATTTTATTTATAAGCCCACCATACATTCTTAGGGGGACTTGAGCAAAACGAAACGTGGACTGCCACAAAATAAGTGCGTGGGGAGAGCAGAAAAAAGCGAGCGGATGGAAATAAAATGCGTGCAGCGGTGAAAAAAAAGCGTGCGGAAGTATCTGCGTTCCCGATTTAACGAAAAGTAAATGGGCATTCAACGAATTTTAAATCGGGAACGAAAATAAATCTCCACGCTTTTTCTGTGCGCGAGATCGCAGTTTTTTCATGGCTGTACGGGGTTTTGATTTGCGGGATGGGGCTTAGCGTCTGGCTGACGGGCGGTAAATCAATGTTTCTCAGGGAGAGATAATTCGATGCCGTAGCCGAAGAGGGCAAAATCGCCGAGGACGGGGTCGGAGGGGAAGACCTGGCGCAGTTGGTCGGTTATCTCGCAGGCTGTCTTGAAATCGGCGGTGCAACGCGCGGTGAGCCCCATCGTGCGAGCCATTTGATACACGTGGGTGTCTAAGGGGATGATGAGGTCGGCGGGGTCTATGGTGCGCCAGATGCCGAAATCGACGATGCCGTCGCGCCTTACCATCCAGCGAAGGAAGAACCAGAGCCGTTTGCAGCTGGAGCCTTTCCGTGAGTCGGCTATGCCGCTGATGCCCCGGAAGAGGGAGCTGAGGGAGTGTATAATTGATAATGGAGAATGTATGATTGACTCTTCTGGCTCTCTTGATTTCTGCTGGTTGACTGCGGCTTCGAGGTCGGGGTGGTGGGTGTAGATAGTGTGCATGCGCTCCATGAGGCAGAAGAAATCGTGGTAGCGCACAGTGCGGTAGAAACATCGCTTGTCGTCGCGATAGCAGCGCCAGTCGCAGTTCATGAGATACTTGAACGGTTGGCCTTTGAATATCTCTGTGTCAATTTTCTCTGCCGTACGGATTATCTGCTTGCGGTTGCCCCAACTTATCCACGCGGTGACGAAGGCGGATATCTCTATGTCGCGCTTGTCGGTATAGCGGTGAGGGATCTGCACGGGGTCGCTGAGGATGAACTCCGGCGTGTTGTATCGGGCGGCCAGCTCGGCCAGCCGTTGTTTGAGCGTCGTCTGCATTGTTGGTTGGTAATTTGGTGCAAATGTAGTGAAAAAGTGCGATAAATTTGGTGCTTACAGGCAAATGTTGTATTTTTGCAGATAATATGTCTCAAAGTCCCTTTTCATGGGGAGGGATAGTCAGAGTGTGTTGTATAACCGTATATGGAGATGAGATTCAGTTTTTTATTTGCAGCGATGCTGGTTGCCGCGTTTGCTCTGGCGCAGGTGCAGAATGCTAAGCCGCAGGTGATTCCCGAACTCAAGGAGTGGAAGGGCGGCACGGGCAGTTTCACGGTGACGGACGGTACGCGCATCGTGGAGGCTACTGACGGTGTGGCTGAGCAGGCGGCAGCTCTCAGGAACGACTGGGAGAGTCTGCTGGGCCAGCAGCTGACTGCCGCCAAGGGCAAGGGGCAGGCCGGGGATATAGTCCTGAGGATTAGGAATGAGAAATCAGGGATTAGGAATAAGGGAAAAGGTGTGGCTCCGCGCTCTCTGGCCAGCACTGAGGGCTACACCATCACGATTGGCGACAGGGTGGAGATAACGGCTGCCACGACTACGGGCCTCTACTGGGGCACCCGCACCCTGCTGCAGATGGCTGAGCTGGAGTGCTCGAAGGTGCGCGAGGGCGAGTGCCACGGTCCCAGTGTGTCGCTGCCGTGCGGCGCAGTCCGCGACTGCCCTGACTTTGAGGTGCGCGGCTTTATGCTCGACTGCGGTCGCAAGTTTGTGCCCATGAGCTATCTGGAAAAGCTCGTGCGCATCATGGGCTACTACAAGATGAACACGCTGCAGATTCACCTCAACGATAATGGTATGTACGGCCTCTCGGAGAGCGACTGGGGCAGGACCTACGCCGCCTTCCGCATGGAGTGTGACACATATCCGGGTCTTACTGCCCGCGACGGATACTACACGAAGGACGAATTTCGCGCGCTGCAGCGACTGGCCATGCAGTGCGGCGTGGAGATAATACCCGAGATTGACGCTCCGGCTCACAGCCTGGCGTTCACTCGCTATATGCCTGAGCTGGGCAGCGACCGCTTTGGGGTGGACCATCTGGACATCACCAATCCTGCCACCACTGTGTTCCTCGACGGACTGTGGCGCGAATACATAGAGGGCGACGACCCTGTGTTTGCAGGCCCTAAGGTGCATATCGGCACGGATGAATACAACAACTCCGACCCTCTCGTGGTGGAGAAATTCCGCGAGCTGACCGACCACCTTATTAAATATGTGGAGGGCTACGGCAAGCAGGCCTGCCTATGGGGGGCGCTGACGCACGCTAAGGGCCAGACGCCCGTGAAGGCGGACAACGTGATTATGTCGCTGTGGTACAACGGCTATGCAGAGCCCGACTCGATGCTCAACCTGGGCTACAGGGGCATCAGCATTCCCGACGGACTGACTTACATTGTGCCTAAGGCGGGCTACTATTACGACTACCTCAACATTGAGCACCTCTACAACGAGTGGACTCCCAACAAGGTCGGCAAGAAGGAGTTTGACTACGACGACCTGCGCATTATGGGCGGTATGTTTGCCGTGTGGAACGATGTCTGCGGCAACGGCATCAGCGTGAAGGACATCCACCACCGCATCTACCCCGCCATACAGACGCTAAGCGATAAATTCTGGACAGGGAAGAATACTACTCTGTCGTTCGCTGAGTTTGACGCGCTGCGCCATAAGCTCAGCGAGGCTCCCGGCGTGAATGAGCTGGGCCGACTGCCGGATAGTCCTATCAGCGTGGACAAGGTGATGGCCGGACAGAAAGAGTTTGGCACCAGGTTTGGTGTCATTGAGGCTGGCTACGACTACAGCGTGAGCTTCCACGTCAAGGCTGCCAAGGAGACCAAGGGCACTGTGCTATTCAGTTCGCCCAACGCCGTGTTCTATCTGTCTGACCCCATCAGGGGCTGCCTCGGCTATGAGCGCGACGGCTACCTCTACACCTTCGACTTCGCGCCATTTGATGGTGAGGATGTGGATGTGACGGTGGAGGGCGACAGCAAGGAGACGCGCCTGCTGATCAACGGCAAACTGCTTGAGCGCAAGTACGGCCGCACCTTTGCCAAGGACAAAAGGACGAGCGAGACTCTCTTCTTCCCACTGCAGAGCACGGGTGACTTCCGCTCTACAGTCACAAATCTTAAGATAAATAGACTATGACCACAATTTGTTCTGAATGTGCATGTCCCTACGAGGGCAATCTGATAGCTTGCCCTGAGTGCGGTTGCCCCAACGAGCGCCTTGATAGCCAGAAGCGGTCAGCGCTGCGGCGCCAGGCAATGGACGAACTCAGCGACCTCAGCGATACCAAGGAGCAACTGGCTGAGTTGGAGGCTGAGGCAGCCTTGGCGCAGGACAATCACGAGACGGCACGCAGTCTGCTGCGCTCACTCAAGCGTGTGTTTACGCGCTGCGACAATTTCAAGGGACGCTCGCGCCGTTCCGAGTTCTGGACATTCATTGCGTTCAATGTGCTGGTATGCACGGTGCTGTATGCGGTGCTGTTTGCCAGCATTGGTCGCGACTATATTACCATCTCCGACGCTCCGACGGAGGAGGAGTATTGGCACCGGCTCATCCATTCGTGCCTGTCGAGCCACCTCGTAGTGACGCTGCTGATTATGGCCTATCTGCTGTTTATACTGCTGCCACTGCTCTCTGTGACGGTGCGCCGACTGCACGACACCAATCGCTGCGGATGGTGGATATTGCTGGGTATAGTGCCATTCTTCTTTGCATCTGAGATAGGTATCTCGCCATATATCGGACTGCTGCTGCTGGCCATACTGCTGCTGCTCGACAGTGCGCCGTCAAACAAGTATGGCAAGTTGCTGAGAGTTTAACTTAATTAGGACTTTTTAATAATGAGGAATGCCGTAGGCATCGCGAGAACTTCATCGGTGGTCGTGCTTGCACGGGCCGGTATAAAGAAGTTCGAGAGCGAAGCGGCAACCCCGCAGGGGTCGCGAGAAATTGCTCTTTCGATCAACGCTCTCCTTGAGAGAGCGGCTCGTCAGTGGTCGCGCTGGCGCGGGCTGACATTCACGAGCCGCGAGAGCGAAGCGGCAACTTGTCAACTCGTCAACTTGTCAACTCGTCAACTTGCCAACTCGTCAACTTGTCAACTCGTCAACTTGTCAACTCGTCAACTATAAACTATAAA
>JAGCYL010000110.1 GCA_017960825.1 Bacteroidaceae bacterium
ATAATGTTTCCTGCCACCGGTCTGTGGATAGATAATCTGCATGGTCTGTTTGGTATTGAGGAGCTGTCGCCGTTTATCGGTATACCGCTGTCGGTGTTGCTGGTTTGTTATATCACGGAGGCTTTCAGCCTGCTCGACGGCTTGGATGGCCTGAGCAGTGGGGTAGGCTCAATAATTTTGTTTACCTTCCTTTTGTTCAGTATATGGTTTGACTCCACGCTCATCAGTTTTGTGGCTGCCGCCACGCTGGGTGTGGCCATCCCTCTGTGCCTGAGGTCCCTGCTGTCCAGCAAATGGGCGAATACTCTGATGGGCAACTCTGGGGCTTATGTACTGGGCTATATAGTCAGCTACCTCACCATCGGACTGAGCCACAGCGAGCGTATGCCTGACGGCATGCTGATGATTTGTCTGGGTGCACTGTTTGTGCCGATGCTCGATATTATCCGAGTAGTGAGGAGCCGTGTGAGGGACAACCGTACGCTGGACCTTCCCGACCGCAACCAGTTTAACCACAAGCTGCTCCGCACCGGTATGCCTAAGCGCCTGATAGCGGTGACCATAGCAGGACTGATAGGCATCTTCGTGGTGATGAATACATACGGCGTGCTTTCCCACTGGAATCCCACTGTTATGTTTCTGCTCGACATTGCGCTGTGGGTAACGATACATCTAGTGCTCAACTATTTCATCCACGAACACCAAAGGAAGGGATTCTACAGGGAATGGGAGAAAGCCTACGGCGAGGATTCATGGTATGCCAATATTCCCCACGAAACGCTCAAACGCAAAGCGCAGACCTACGGAGATATGGACCTGCCGCCTGATAAGGTGATAGAGGACAACATAGCTTTCATACCCGATGGCATGAACGGCTTTGAGCGCCATTTGAAACGAAGCCTAGACATACTGATTTCCGCTGTTTGCCTCATTGTGTTCTCGCCGCTGATGCTGCTCAGCTATATCATGATAAAGATTGACGACGGTGGCCCTGCCATCTTCAAGCAGGAGCGAATAGGCAGATTCGGTCATCCATTCTATATCTATAAGTTCCGCTCCATGCGGCTGGATGCAGAGAAGGGTGGTCCTGCGCTGAGCCACGCCAATGGCAAGAATGACTTGCGTCTGACCAAGGTGGGCAGTTTCCTCAGGGCGCATCATCTGGACGAGCTGCCGCAGCTGTGGAACGTGTTCATAGGCGACATTGCCTTCGTGGGATACAGGCCGGAGCGCGAGTTCTATATCAGCCAGATTATGAAGGAAGACCCGCGCTACGCATTCCTCTATCAGATACGTCCGGGAGTGACCTCCTACGCTACGCTCTACAACGGCTATACTGACACTATGGAGAAGATGCTGCGCCGCCTGGAACTGGACCTGTACTATCTGAAGCACCGCTCCTTGTGGTTTGATGTCAAGATACTGGGCCTGACTTTCCTAAGCATAATATTTGGTAAGAAGTTTTGACAAGTAAACAGACTCTGCGACTCATTTGACTCATGACTCATGACTATTAACTATAAACCTTAAACTTTAATTTTATGGCAACTAACAACAATGCTATCTATGATGCCCGCACTCTGGGTATGCCCCGCATGGCTCTGCTAGGTCTGCAACACATGTTCGCCATGTTTGGTGCAACTGTTCTCGTCCCCCTGATTACAGGACTGAGCGTTTCGACTACCTTGCTATTCGCAGGTATAGGAACGCTTATTTTCCATTTCATCGCCAAGTGGAAGGTACCTGCTTTCCTCGGCTCTTCGTTCGCATTCCTTGCCGGTTATGCCACAATAACCCAGATGGGTATGGACAAAGGTCTCTCGCAGGCCCTCTCCCTCGACTATGCCAGCATAGGCATCTGTGCAGCCGCGCTGATATACTTCCTCGTGGCAGCGCTCATAAAAGTCTTTGGTCTCAATAAGGTGCTGCGCTACTTCCCGCCCGTGGTGATAGGCCCCATTGTTATTGCCATAGGTCTGTGTCTGTCAGGCACCGCCCTGAAGAGTTGCACTACCGACTGGACTATTGCGCTCGTGGCTGTGGCAGTGGTGGTGGTGGCTACCATTTGGGGCCGTGGCCTACTCAGTATCATTCCCATCCTTCTGGGTGTGATAGTTTCCTATGTGGCGGCAGCCTGTATGGGTGATGTTGACTTCAGCCAACTCGACAGCGCAGCATGGGTGGGACTGCCCATCTCTCGCGAGACTACTGTGTTGGCAGTGTTCGACAATCCCGACTACGGTTTGCTTATATCGAGTATCGTGGCCATCATGCCGTTGGCCATAGCCACCGTGATGGAGCATATCGGCGACGTCAGCGCCATCTCTTCTACCGTCAACAAGGACTTCCTCGCTGACCCCGGTCTCCACCGTACCCTCACCGGCGACGGTGTAGCCACCTTCGTGGCAGCCCTCTTCGGTGCTCCTGCCAACACTACATACGGCGAGAACACCGGCGTACTCAACATCACCCGCGTGTTTGACCCCAGAGTGATACGCATTGCTGCCATGTTTGCAATCGTGCTGGCTTTCTGCCCCAAGTTTGCAATGCTTATCCAGCTGATGCCTGCCGCCACAATCGGTGGTATCTCACTCATTCTTTACGGTATGATAGTAGCTGTGGGTGTGCGCAACATGATTGAGGCTAAGGTGGATCTGACCAAGTCTCACAACCTCGTAGTGGTAGCTCTTATCCTGGTGCTTGCCATCGGTATCACCTACGGCCTTGACGGCGGCATCGACTTTGGTCCCGTACGTCTCTCCGGTATTGCTATAGCAGCCATCGTCGGTGTTATACTTAACGCGATATTCCCGAAAGATGAGTAACTATGGTAGTCTATGATCTTGGAGCCCGCAACACGGTGCTCAATCAATATATCTCTGAGCTACGTGATGTGCAGGTACAGACCGACCGTATGCGCTTTCGCCGTAATGTGCAGCGCATAGGCCATGTCATGGCTTACGAGATAAGCAAGACCCTGCGCTACGAGACGATAGAGGTGCAGACCCCTCTGGCTAAAGCCACCGCGTCTATTCCCGTCGATAATATAGTGATAGGTACTGTCTTCCGTGCAGGACTGCCTCTCCATCAAGGGTTCCTTGATATTTTCGACCGCGCAGGCAATGCTTTCCTGTCGGCCTACCGCTACTACACAGACCGCGAGTGCCACAATATCGACGTGCATATCGAGTATATAGCAGCCCCCAACCTCGATGGGTGTACATTCATACTCGTTGACCCCATGCTTGCCACGGGTGAGAGCATGTCGCTGGCCTACAGGGCATTCCTCACCAAGGGCAAGCCTGGCCGGCTGATTATGGCCAGCGTGATATCCGCTCAGGAGGGCATCGACTATCTGCAGAAACTGTTCCCCTCTGACGAGGTGGAGCTATACTGCGCAGCCATCGACCCCGAACTCAACGAGCGCCGATACATAGTGCCCGGACTTGGGGATGCTGGCGACCTGATGTACGGAGACAAGATATAAATAATGTACAATGTGCAATGTATAATTTACAATGTACAATTTTCATTTTTTAGAAGTTAAGAAGTTAGAGTAGTTAAGGTGTTAAGCCGATAGTCTGCTACCACCCCCTCGCGAGCGAGGGGGTGGGTTTGTTCTTTAACTTTTTACTTCTAATATTGCATTAACTTTTTTTACATGGTATGTTTGCTGCCTAAATAATAAATAAGGTGTAATTTTGCAGCGCTCATGGTCGCGGCGGGCATTACGCCAATGACCGTTAATAAATAATCGTTGTGAAAAGATTTTTAATTGTCATTTTGTGTGCGACGCTGGCTGTCAGTGTCAGTGGCCGCAAGACTGTTGCCCTGGTGCTGGGCGGCGGCGGTGCCAAGGGCGCTGCCGAGGTAGGAGTGATGAAGTATATCGAGCGCTCAGGTGTACCTGTCGATATGGTGGTGGGCACGAGTATAGGCTCTGTGGTTGGCGGTCTCTACAGCGTGGGCTACAGTGCCGACGAGATGGACCGCATCTTCCGTTCGCAGGAGTGGATAGACCTGTTCTCTGACGGCATCTCGATGGATAATTTGCTCAATGAGTTGGTGGACAGTCCTCTCTCGGTGCTCGACAAGGTGAAGGGGCTGCTTGACTTCAAGAGTATGGTCAAGGAGCTGGGTATAGTGAAGGGCGACAGTATCGTCGGCTTCCTCGACAGGCTGGTGAAGGAGAAGGCTGACCGGCGCCCTATCCCTTTCCGTGCTGTGGCGGTGGACCTCAAGGCAATGGATGAGGTGTTGCTGCGTGACGGCTCTCTGCCAATGAATATGCGGGCGAGCATGGCTATCCCGCTTGTGTTTCGCCCTGTGCAGAAGGACGGCATGCTGCTGGCCGACGGCGGTGTGCTCAACAATCTGCCTGTGGACGTGGCCCGTAATATGGGGGCTGACATAGTGATAGCCGTGGATTTGACGCAGAACAAGCACGAGGATTATGAGGCTCCGGGCGGACTGATGGAAAAGGAGTGGGCGCAGAAGATATTTGATCGTGTGCCGTGGCTCAAATGGATTGTGCAGCGGCCTGACCGTGAGAAATATAACCGCAATGTGGCGGACGCGGACTTGTATATCAATCCTGTGCTGGACGATTGCTCAGTAACGAGTTTCTCCAAGGTTGACTATATGATCCGCCAGGGGGAGAAAGCCGGCAAGAAGGCTCTCCGTAAGCTGAAGAAGATTAAGAAAAAAGCGAAATAGAAGTATGATCTTAACCCCCTTGAGTTATGAACAGCGCCCCATGAGTAAGATACAAAACTCTTGGGGCGTTGTTTTATCGTCGTTGCCCTTACTCAATATGTTAATGTAACTTAAAAATTTTTGAATAAAAGTGTTTTAGAGCATAAAGTGTGGGAAATAGGGCAGTGTATGTCAAAATAAAATGGTAATTTCGCGCCGCGAAATGTGTGCTTATGTAATATGCTACATATCATTATTCTCGCGCCTGTATAGACAAATAACATAAAATACATAATTTAGTAATGAAAATGATGAAGTTTTTCAGTGTCAGTACGGCAGCTATGGTACTTGCCAGTGCCGTGATGCTGGTGAGCTGCGGTCAGCAACCTGGCCAGCAGCCGCAATCGAATGAATTTGCGGTGAGAACGGTGACTACCGACTCTCCGGAGTTGAATTATACTTATCCTGCGACCATCAAAGGCAAGCAGGACATAGAGATTCGTCCCCGCGTGTCTGGCAACATTGTGAGGGTGTGTGTTGACGAGGGAGCCAATGTAAGGGTAGGGCAGACTCTGTTTGTGATTGACGATGTTAACTATCGTGAGGCTGTCAATCAGGCAAATGCTGCCGTCAACCAGGCTAATGCGTCGCTTAATCAGGCTAATGCAGCTCTTGCCACTGCAACCCTTACCTACGAGAACAAGAAGCAACTGAAAGAGAAGAATATCATTGGCGACTATGAATTCCAGACTGCTGCCAACGCGCTGAAGCAGGCTGAGGCAGCCGTGGCTACCGGCAAGGCAGGCGTGGCATCAGCCCAGGCAGCCCTGACGTCAGCCCGTCAGAATTTGTCGTACTGCTATGTGAAGAGTCCTGCCAACGGCGTAGTGGGCTCCATTCCCTTCCGTGTGGGTGCGCTGGTGAGTGCATCAACGGTAGAGCCGATGACCACTGTGTCGAATATCGATGAGATGTATGTGTACTTCTCTGTTACCGAGCAGCAGTTGCTGGAAATGACGCGCACCTCAGGCGACAGCAAGACTATCCTTGCCTCGATGCCTGCCGTGCAGCTGAAGTTGGCTGATGGCACGGTGTATGACCGTCCCGGCAAGGTGAGCACTATCAGCGGTGTGATAGACCAGCAGACAGGCTCTGTATCGATACGTGCCGATTTCCCCAACCCGCAGCATCTGCTAAAGACGGGCGGTTCGGGTAAGATATTGGTGCCCTACGTGGCTAAGGACGTGATTGTGATTCCACAGAGTGCTACGGTGGAGGTGCAGGACCAGAAGTTCGTATATACGGTCGGCAAGGATAACAAGGTCAGCTATACCGTAGTACAGGTGGCCGACGTAAACGATGGTACAAACTATATTGTGACAGCAGGTCTGAAGGCTGGTGACCGTATTGTGGTGGAGGGTGTTACCCGCCTACAGGACGGCATGGAGATTAAGCCCATCACTGAGGAGGAGTCAGCAGCCAGGGTGCAGCAGTCGATACAGATGGGTGGCATGGACCTGAGTAAACACTAATAAAAGTTAGGAATCAGGAGTTAGAAATGCCGCAGGCATCGCGAGAACTTCATATAAATTAGGAATTGTAGATGAAATTAGACAAATTTATAGAGAGGCCTGTACTGTCCACGGTGATAAGTATATTGTTTGTTGTACTGGGTGTGATAGGCCTTACTGGTATGCCCGTGGAGCAATATCCTAATATTGCGCCACCTACTATCATGGTATGGGCCACGTATCCTGGCGCTGATGCAGAGACGGTACTTAATTCCGTGGTGGCTCCGCTGGAGGAGAGTATCAATGGCGTGGAGGACATGACGTATCTTACTTCGTCGGCCACCAACGATGGCTCTGCCTCAATTACTATCTATTTCAAGCAGGGTATTGATGCGGATATGGCTGCGGTGAATGTGCAGAACCGCGTGAGCCAGGCCACCAACCTGCTGCCTGCCGAAGTGGTGCAGGTGGGTGTTACCACGCGAAAGCGTCAGACATCTCAGGTACTCATATACGCCTTGTCGTCCGACAAGGGGCAGTACGACGAGAAGTTTCTGACCAACTATAATGCCATCAACATCGCTCCGGTGCTGCAGCGTATCAACGGCGTGGGCTCTGTGGAGGGCTTCGGTGCCAAGACATACACTATGCGTATCTGGCTCGACCCCGTGAAGATGAAGGAGCACGGCTTGGTGCCGTCCGATATCTCAGGAGTGCTGGCCGGACAGAATATCGAGGCCGCTCCTGGCAAGCTGGGCGAAAGCAGCGACACACAGTTTGAGTATATCCTGCGCTATACGGGCCGCCTGAAGACAGTGGAGGAGTTTGAGAACATGGTTGTTTACTCCAAGCCCGACGGCACCAACCTCTGCGTGAAAGACGTAGCTAAAGTGGAGCTCGGCGCACAGACCTACACTGTCAACAATCTGTGTAACGGCAAGCCTGCAGTGACGATGATGGTCACCCAGATGGCTGGCTCCAATGCCAACGAGATAGTAAAGAAGGTCAAGAAAGAGATTCACGAGCTTGAGCAGTCGTTCCCGCCTGGAATGGAGGTGGTGTTTGGTCAGGATGTTACGGAGTTTCTCTACGCATCTATCAGCGAAGTTATAGAGACTTTGCTCATTGCCTTCATACTCGTGATATTGGTAGTATATGTCTTCCTGCAGGACATGCGCTCCACGATTATCCCCGTGGTGGCGGTGCCTGTGTCGCTGATAGGCGCATTCTTCTTCCTGCATCTGTTTGGTTTCAGTATCAATTTGCTGACGCTCTCGGCTCTGGTGCTGGCTATCGCCATTGTGGTGGACGATGCCATTGTGGTGGTGGAGGCTGTGCATGCCAAGCTTGACCAAGGCTACAAATCGGCACGCTTGGCGTCCACGGATGCCATGAGCGAGATATCCGGAGCCATCATCTCCATTACTCTGGTGATGGCTGCGGTGTTTGTGCCAGTGAGCTTTGTGGGTGGCACATCCGGTTCTTTCTATCGCGAGTTTGGTGTGACGATGGCAGTGTCGATTATCATCTCAGCTGTCAATGCCCTCACCCTGTCGCCAGCCCTTTGCGCCATCTTCCTTAAGGCTCACGACCCCAACAAGAAGATGAGTATGGTGGACAAGTTCCATGCAGCCTTCAACACAGCTTACGACAGTATGCTGTCAAAATACCGCAAGGTGGTGGAGTTTTTCATCAAGGCTAAGGTGGTGACGCTGGCTGTGGTTATAGGTTCCATCGTGGTGATGGTGGTGTTGATGCAGACCACCCGCACTGGCCTCGTTCCCGATGAGGATACAGGCACTGTGTTCTGCACCATCTCCATGGCCCCTGGCACAGGTAAGGACAAGACGATGAATGTAGCCAACACCGTGCAGAAGATGCTTGAGACCAACCCTGCCATACGGACTACCATACAGGTGATAGGTTACAACTTCATAGCCGGACAGGGCTCCAATCAGGCTACGTTTATCATCAAACTCAAGGACTTCGAAGAGCGCAAGGACAAGAGTATGTCTTCCGCCGAGGTGATAAAGAAAATATTTGCCCAGACGGCATCGCTCAAGGATGCGCAGATTATGGCGTTCCAGCCACCGATGATTTCGGGCTATGGAGCGTCAAGCGGCCTTAGTTTCTCCATGCAGGACAAAACTGGTGGTCCGGTCGATAAGTTCTTCGGCATAACCATGCAGTTCCTCGGTGCTCTCAATCAGAGGCCCGAGATACAGTATGCCATGACGTCCTACAATGCCTCCTATCCGCAGTATATGCTGGAGGTAGATGCCGCCAAGTGTACCAAGGCAGGCACCACGCCCCGCGATGTGCTTACTGTGCTGCAGGGCTATTTCGGCGGACTCTATGCCAGCAACTTCAACGCCTTCGGTAAGCTCTACCGCGTGATGGTGCAGGCTTCGCCAGAGACACGTATGGACGAAAACTCACTGTCCAGCATATATATGCGTATCAATGGTCAGATGGCTCCCGTGAGCAGCTTTATCAATATGAAGAAGGTGTATGGCCCGTCTAACATCAATCGCTTCAACCTCTTCACTGCCATCAACATCAATGCCGCACCCAACAGCGGATACTCTACGGGTGACGCTATGCGTGCCGTTAAGGAGGTGGCATCACAAACCCTGCCTGCCGGATATGGCTATGAATATTCAGGCTTGAGCCGTTCAGAGGATGAGTCGTCAAATAATACGGCGCTCATCTTTGTGCTCTGCTTCCTGTTTATCTACCTTATTCTCAGTGCGCAGTATGAGAGCTACATATTACCGCTGGCTGTAATACTGTCGATACCTTTCGGTTTGTCGGGAGCTTTCCTATTTACCAACATTTTTGGCCACTCCAACGATATCTACACCCAGATTGCACTCATCATGCTCATCGGCCTTTTGGCAAAGAACGCCATCTTGATAGTGCAGTTTGCCCTAGAGCGTCGTCAGACAGGTATGGCCATCAAGTGGTCATCTATATTAGGTGCCTCGGCCCGTCTGCGTCCTATTCTCATGACATCGCTGGCGATGATTGTCGGCCTGTTGCCACTAATGTTTGCCAGCGGAGTGGGAGCCAACGGTAACTCTACTCTGGGAGCATCGGCTGTGGGCGGCATGCTCATCGGTATGATACTCCAGGTGCTGGTAGTGCCTTGCCTGTTCGTTATCTTCCAGTGGCTGCAGGAGAAGATCAGCCCCATACACTTCATAGGACTCGTTGACGGTTCTGGCGATACTGAGTTGAAACAATATACCAACCCTAACAAAGTGAAAAAGTAAGAGTGAAATGAAATACACCTTATATATAATAATAGGATTGTGCACCCTACTACAGAGTTGTGGACTCTATAACAAGTACAAGCGTCCTGATGTGAATACCGAGGGTCTCTATCGCGACCTCAGCAATGACCTTGACACCCTCGTGGCCGGAGACACCACCACCCTTGCCTCCACCCCGTGGCGTGAAGTGTTTACCGACCCCAAGCTGCAGGTGCTGATAGACAGTGCGCTGGCTAACAATGCTGACCTCCTCACCGCTGCACTGTCAGTGAAGCAGGCCGAGGCCATGCTCTCTGTTGCCAAGCTTGCTTATGTGCCTTCTTTCGTCTTTGCACCCACTGGAAGTTTGTCGTCGTGGGACCACAATAAGGCTGTGCAGACATACTCGCTGCCCATCCAGGCGTCTTGGACTGTTGATCTCTTTGGCAGCCTTACCAATGCCAAGCGTGCGCAGCAGGCTGTGCTCATACAGAGCCGCGACTATCAGCGCGCAGTAAAGACCAGCATCATAGCAGGAGTGGCCAATTGCTACTACACCCTGCTCATGCTCGACAAGCAGCTAGAGATAACGCGCCAGACAGAGCTCCTAACTCGCGAGACGTGGGAGAAGATGCAGGACATGAAGCAACTCTATGGCTACACCGAGGCCTCCGTGCTCTCTGCCAAGGCCAACTATCTTGCCGTGCAGGCCTCTGTCCCTGAGATAGAGCGCCAGATACGCGAGGTGGAGAACTCGCTCAGCTTGTTACTGGCTCAGGCTCCGCAGCATATCGACCGCTCCACCTTTGAAGAGCAGTCGTTGCCATCCAACCTTAGCACCGGTGTAGGCATACAGCTACTCGCCAACCGCCCCGATGTGCATGCAAAAGAGATGGCTCTCGCCAGTTGCTTCTACAATGTCAACAAGGCACGTGCAGCCTTCTATCCTAACATAACTATCACCGGCACTGCCGCATGGACTAATTCCAGCGGAGCAGGTGTAGTAAATCCCGGCAAATTGTTAGCGCAGGCTGTAGGCTCACTGGTGCAGCCTATCTTCCAGCACGGGCAGCTGGTGGCAGGTCTCAAGGTGGCAAAAGCCGACCAAGAGAAGGCCTATCTGGCGTGGCAGCAGTCTATCCTCAATGCAGGCAGCGAGGTCAGCAATGCCCTCAAGCAGTACGAGACGTCTGCACGCCTCTCTGAGATAGAGGCAGAGCGCAGCGCGACCTTGGAGGCAAATGTTGAGGCTGTGGAGTTGCTGATGACCAACGGGGCAACCTATCTGGAGGTTATCACTGCACAGCAGGCACTCCTTTCCAGCCAGCTCACCAAGGTAGCCGATGACTTCAACAAGATGCAGGCCGTCGTCAACCTATACTACGCCCTCGGAGGTGGACAATAAGAGAAGACCTCCTCTCATCCCCCTAAAGGGGAAGACGTGAGAATGAGAAGTGAGTGCAAAATATTTTTCAAATTTAAATTTTCAAATAGTGATGGTTTCCTCACAAGCATACATCGACCCTGCAGCCAAGATAGGCAGCAATGTAACCGTATATCCCTTTGCCTATATTGAGGCGAACACAGTGATAGGCGACAACTGCGTCATATATCCATACGTCAGCATCATGGCCGGCACAACCCTTGGCACCGACAATACCGTGCACCAAGGCACAGTGCTCGGAGCTGTGCCTCAGGACTTCAGCTACACAGGTGAGGCAACGGAGCTCCTGATAGGCAATCATAACATAATACGCGAGAATGTAGTCATCAACCGTGCCACCCATAGCGGTGATTGCACTGTCATCGGCAACGGCAACTGCATCATGGAGGGAGTGCATATCTCCCACGATGCTCATATATTCGACAACGCAGTCATAGGCTACGGCACCAAGATAGCGGGTCGGGTGGAGATACACGATGACGCCATCCTCACCTCCAATGTCATAGCCAATCCCGGTGCACGTGTGGGGCGATGTGCCATGGTAAAGAGCGGATGTCGCTTCTCTAAGGATGTACCACCTTTCATCATCGCTACCCACAACCCTATAGAGTATGGCGGCGTTAATGCCACCATCCTCACCAATGCAGGTGTAGAGGAGAATGTGCAGCGCCATATAGCCAATGCCTATCGGCTTATATTCAATGGCAAGACCTCCCTCCAAGATGGTATCTTGCAGGTGCGCTCTCAGGTAAAAAGCAGTGAGGAGATAGACGCAATCGTAGATTTCCTTCAAACTTCGCAGCTTGGTATCATTGGGAAATAATTCTTAACTTCTTCTTTTTTTTTGGAAAAATTTTGGAGATTAAGAAAAAAGTATTACTTTTGCACCCGCATTGACGCTAAAGATAGTGAGATGCGGACTGGAAGTTTGGGTGAGTGGCTTAAACCAGCAGTTTGCTAAACTGCCGTGCGGGTAACCGTACCAGGAGTTCGAATCTCCTAGCTTCCGCAACATAACTGGCGCTTTCATCTAGTGGTTAGGATACCGGCCTCTCACGCCGGGTACACGGGTTCGAGTCCCGTAGGCGCTACCAAAAACCGACCCCCTGTTCAAGGGGGTTTCACTTTCGGGCCAGACTGGATTTGACAGCGAGGTCAAGAGGTGTGTAAGCATGCAGTGCCTTGGTAGGAGTCACTTAAAACGCAACTATCAGAAATTTATTTGGCGAAACTAATTACGCTCTCGCAGCTTAGTCTGAAGTACAGTAGGACTGCTTTATTCTGCGCCCAGGGTGCAGAACGAGACGTCACTCGGTCGCTCTTTCTCCGAAGCGTACCGGTTCAGTGGCGCAGCAAATCGGGGATAGTTTGAGGCGGCCTCGCGCCTTGGGCGAACACTCTAAGAGGATATGCCCTGCAGTTGGCGGTCGGGCTCCGGCCGTGGGACAGACAATCTCAGCCTGACTAAGCATGTAGAAACCACATGGCTTCCTTGTTTGGACGGGAGTTCGATTCTCCCCTGGTCCACACCCACCACATTCCGCTATCATGATGGCGGAATATTTTTTGTCTGTACTTTTCTTTTTTGTTTGCGAAATAATTGGTAATTTCGCAACCTTAACGAAGAAATGTAATGACATGAAAAACGATATCTCTCTTCCTGAGAATGCGATGCGCCCCTTGAAGGAGGGCGAGGTTTACGAGCCGCTTATGAGCCCTGCTGCTCACCCCAAGGAGGTGACTCGCTGGTCAGTGACGTGGGGTTTGCTGATGGCCGTGCTGTTCAGTGCCGCTGCCGCATACCTTGGCCTTAAGGTGGGCCAGGTGTTTGAGGCCGCCATACCTATCGCCATTATTGCGGTAGGACTGTCCAGTGCCACAAAGCGCAAGGGAGCTTTGGGCGAGAATGTGATGATTCAGAGTATCGGAGCATGTTCAGGTATGATAGTGGCAGGAGCCATATTCACTCTGCCGGCTCTCTACATCCTCCAGTCTAAGTATCCCGACATAGCGGTGAACTTCTTCGAGGTGTTTATGGCCTCGCTGCTTGGCGGTGTGCTGGGTATTTTGCTGCTCATTCCGTTCCGCAAGTATTTTGTCAAGGATATGCACGGCAAATATCCTTTCCCCGAGGCTACAGCCAGCACTCAGGTACTCATCTCTGGCGAGAAGGATGGTCAGGGTGCCAAGCCATTGTTACTGGCCGGACTGGTGGGTGGACTCTACGATTTTGCGGTCGCTACTTTCGGTTTGTGGAACGAGAACTTCACATCGCGCTGCCTGATGTGGGGCGATACACTGGCCGAGAAGGCAAAACTAGTGTTTAAGATGAACACCGGCGCAGCAGTGCTGGGCATGGGTTATATCATCGGTCTAAAATATGCTTTCATCATCTGCGTAGGCTCTGTCACCGTTTGGTGGCTGATAGTTCCTGCCATCGCCTTACTATGGCCAGACATGAATATTGGCGACGGAGTGGCCGCAGCCTCTGCAAGTCCTGAGCAGTTGTTCAAGTATGCCAAGTCGATAGGCATCGGTGGCATAGCCATGGCCGGTATCATCGGCATCATCAAGAGCTGGCCCATCATCAAGGGCGCTGTAGGGTTGGCAGGCCGCGAGATGGTTGGGAAGAAAGCTCCCACTCCCTCCCCGCAAGCAGGACTCCCCCTCGGGCAGGTGGAGAGCCAGTTACCTAAGGTGGAGCGCACCCAGAAGGATCTCCCGATGAAGGTGGTGGCAATCGGCGCCATAGCAACGATAGTCGTAACCTTCCTCTTCTTCCAGTTTGGAGTGATGGACGGAGTGTGGCTCTTTAGCATCACGGCTATACTGATACTCACGCTCATAGCCTTCCTCTTCACCACCGTGGCAGCAAACGCCATTGCCATCGTCGGCACCAACCCTGTGAGCGGAATGACGCTGATGACACTGATAGTAGCCTCCGTGGTGATGGTCGGCGTAGGCCTTAAAGGCACCGGCGGCATGGTGGCAGCATTGATAATGGGCGGTGTGGTCTGCACGGCGCTGAGTACGGCGGGAGCCTTTATTACCGATCTCAAGACAGGCTATTGGCTGGGCTCTACTCCGCAGAAGCAGGAGACATGGAAGTTCCTTGGCACTTTGGTAAGCGCAGTGACGGTGGCAGGAGTGATAATGATCCTGAACAAGACCTACGGCTTCACTTCTGGTCAGCTCGCAGCCCCGCAGGCCAACGCAATGGCAGCGGTGATAGAGCCCCTGATGAGTGGAGAGGGAGCTCCCTGGCTGCTCTATGGCTTCGGCGCATTGATAGCTGTACTGCTTACCCTGTTCAAGGTGCCGGCACTGGCATTCGCCCTAGGCATGTTCATCCCGATAGAGCTCAACCTGCCGTTGCTCGTGGGCGGCGGCATCAGTTGGTTTGTAACCACGCGTTCAAAGGACAGCGAGGTCAATCGCCAGCGCGGCGAGAAGGGCACACTCATAGCCAGCGGTTTCATAGCTGGTGGTGCGCTGATGGGTGTGGCCAGTGCAGCCTTGCGTTTCGGAGGCATCCAGTTCGACTATCAGGCATGGTGGATGAATCCTCTCAGCGAGCTCTTGGCCCTTGGCATGATGTGCATGATTATCATCTACATGATTAGGGGAAGCAGGAAGTAGGATTAACAGAAAGTTAACTTCTAATCACCAATCACATGGAAATCAAAGAATATATCCGCACGAATGAAGGGCGGTGGTTGGACGAGTTGTTCAGCCTCATACGCATTCCGAGCATCAGCTCTCAGACAGAACACAAGGTCGACATGGTGCGCTGCGCCGAGCGGTGGCAAGAACTGCTGCTCCTTGCCGGAGCCGACAAGGCAGAGGTGATGGCAAGCGAGGGCAACCCGCTGGTGTATGCCGAGAAGCACGTCAGCGACACAGCCAAGACAGTGCTCATCTACGGCCATTACGACGTGATGCCTGTGGAGCCGCTGGAGCTGTGGAAGTCATCGCCCTTCGAGCCCGAGGTGCGCGGTGGCCGTATCTGGGCTCGCGGTGCCGACGACGACAAGGGCCAGTCTTTCATACAGCTTAAGGCCTTTGAGTATTTGGTTAAGGAAGGTTTGCTCCACAACAATGTCAAGTTCATCCTCGAGGGCGAGGAGGAGATAGGCAGCCCCAGCCTCAACGCCTTTCTTAAGAAGCACAAAGAGCTGCTCAAGGCCGACGTGATACTCGTCAGTGACACCAGCATGCTCGGAGCCGACCTGCCCTCGCTGACCACCGGTCTGCGAGGCTTGGCATACTGGGAGGTAGAAGTCACAGGCCCGAACCGCGACCTGCACTCCGGCCATTTCGGCGGCGCTGTGGCCAACCCCATCAATGTGCTATGCAAGATGATGAGTGACATGCAGGACGACGATGGGCGCATCACATTGCCAGGCTTCTATGACGATGTCCTGCCTGTGCCGCAGGCAGAGCGGGAGATGATAGCCCAGATACCCTTCGACGAAGAAAAGTACAAAGCCTCCATCGGCGTCAGGGCTCTCAAGGGCGAGACTGGCTACTCCACGCTCGAGCGCAACAGCTGCCGTCCCACCTTCGACATCTGCGGTATCTGGGGCGGCTACACCGGCGAGGGAGCCAAGACAGTACTCCCCTCCAAGGCATACGCCAAAGTCAGTTGCCGACTCGTAGCCAATCAGGACCATGCCAAGATATCCCAGCTGTTCATCGACCATGTCATGGCTACCGCCCCCGACTATGTGCAGGTCAAAATAACCCCGATGCATGGCGGCGAGGGATACGTGTGTCCCATCGACATGCCCGCTTACAAGGCTGCGGAGAAAGGGTTCACCAAAGCCTTTGGCAAGAAGCCCCTCGCCGTAAGGCGTGGGGGCAGCATCCCCATCATCAGCGACTTTGAGCAGATACTCGGCATCAAGACTGTCCTCATGGGATTCGGACTCGAGAGCAATGCCATCCATTCCCCCAATGAGAACATCCCTCTTGACATCCTCCGCAAGGGCATTGAAGCCGTAGTTGAGTTCCACGAACAATACAAGTAAATATAGGAGCCTACTCCCATCCCCCCCAAAAAAAGGAAGGGAGAAAGAAAATAGCCAAAGAGCACATAAATCGTAAATACATTGTACATTGTAAAATAGTAAATTACCAAGATGCCTTCTAAACCCAATAGCCGTACAGCAGCTCCCGACCAGCTGCTCACCCACCTGCCGCCACAAGCCATGGAGATGGAGCGCTCTGTGCTCGGTTCACTGATGGTGGACCGGGCCGGTTTCGACCTCATCACCGACATACTTACCCCCGAGAGCTTCTACGACAAGAAACACCAGCTTATATTTGAGGCCATACGCGACCTCGCCGTCGATGACAAGCCATTCGATGTCCTGTCAGTCAAGTCGAGACTCGAGAAGACTGGCAACTTCAAGGACGCTGGACAGATGGTCTATCTCGCCGACCTCATCCGCGAGGCCACCGGCTCGGCCGGCATACGCTATCATGCAGAAGTCATCGCCGAGAAGTACATAAAGCGGCAGCTCATCACCGCGTCCAGTGAAGTGCAGACACAGGCTTTCGACGACACCGTCGACTCAAACCAGCTGCTTGACGCAGCCCAGGACACACTCTATAAAATCAGCGAGCGCAGCCAGCGTACAGAGTTCACCCAGATCAACCCTGTGATAGACCGCGTGTATAGGTCCATCGAGGACACCGCCAAATTGCAGGGCAAGTTGTCGGGTACACCCACACTCTTCCATAAGATAGACTCCATCACCAGTGGGTGGCAGAAGTCCGACCTCATCATCATCGCCGCGCGCCCTGCCATGGGCAAGACAGCCTTCGCCCTGTCTATGGCTCGCAATATCGCCGTCAGCCAGCGCATACCCTTAGCCTTCTTCAGTCTGGAGATGAGCAATGAGCAGCTCGTCAAGCGACTCATCTCCAATGTATGCGAGATAGAAGCCGACAAACTGCGCAGCGGCGACCTCAAGCCCTACGAGTGGACACAGCTCGACTCTAAGATAACAGAGCTCAAGGACGCGCCCCTCTATGTCGATGACACCTCGTCGCTCTCCATCTTTGAGCTGCGCACCAAGGCCCGTCGCCTCGTGCAGGAGCACAAGGTGGAGGTGATCATCATCGACTACCTCCAGCTCATGACCGCCTCTGGCTCAGGCATGCGCTTCGGCAACCGACAGGAGGAAGTGTCGCAGATAAGTCGTTCGCTCAAGGCTCTCGCCAAGGACCTCAACGTGCCCATCATAGCTCTCTCGCAGGTAAACCGCGAGGTGGCCAAGCGAGAGGGCGAGGAGGGCAAGCGGCCGCAGCTCAGCGACTTGCGCGAGTCGGGAGCCATAGAGCAGGATGCCGACATCGTGTGCTTCCTCCATCGTCCCGAGTATTATAAGATATACCAGTCCGACGACAATACGCAAGACTACCGCGGCAAGGCCGAGTTCATCATCGCCAAGCACCGCAACGGAGCCCTCGGTATCGTGTATCTGCGGTTTAAGCCCGAGCTGACGCGCTTCATGAACCTCGATGAATACACCGGTGGTGGCGGCACCATCACGCGTGGCAGGAAGGCGGCAGGAACAGCAGAGCAGATGGGGCAGAGTGGCACAGTGTTCCCATACGATGGAGCACAGTCAGCGGGAGAGCCCGACCCGTTAGGGAGAGACCTGGGTGGAGAAGTGCCGTTTGGATGAAAAGGATAGGCGGAGAGCAATCCGTTATCAGACATACATTTTGAATGTTTACGTCGCATTTTACATTCGTAAGGTGCGACTTTAGCCTTTTTAACGGTGTTTCGTGCGCGTATGTGAGATAATTGTCGTAACTTCGCAGCCGCAAATTGTGTAATTACAGATGAGAAGACTCATTCTTTTAATATTTCTGTTGCCCTGCAGCTCACTGCTGATGCTGGCACAGACGCTCACAGGTCGCGTCACTGACGTGGAGTCGGGTGAGCCCATTGTGTGGGCTAATGTGTACTACGACGGTATGCCGGTGGGCACTAACACCAACGACCAAGGTCGCTTCTCGCTGCCGCTTCACGAGGGTAAGACACTCATCGTGAGCTTCATGGGCTATGAGAAGCAGACATTCCGCATCACTGGCGCCTCTCCTATGGAGGTGAAGCTGAAATGGTCACCCCAAGAACTGAAGACGGCGGTGGTGAAGGGTAAGAAGAAGAAATATTCGCGCAAGAACAATCCTGCTGTGGAGCTGATGAAGAAAGTCATCAAGGCAAAGAAACAGACGGACATCCATCGACACAACTACTTTTCCTACAACCTATACAAGAAACTGACGTTCTCCTTCAACGACGTGAGCGAGAAGAGCCTCAAGGAGGGTCTCCTCAAGAAGTTCCCCTTCCTGGAGAACCACGTGGAGGTATGCCCCGAGACGGGCAAGCGCATACTGCCCATCACCTTCCAGGAGTCCACCATGCATCAGATATGGCGCAAGAGTCCTGCCACGGAGAAAACCATCATCACGGGTAAGAGGGAGGACGGTCTGAACAAGTTCTTCACCACTGGTGAGATTCTGAACAGCATCCTGGCTGACTGCTTCACTGACGTGGATATCTTTGACGACAATGTGCGCCTGCTGCGCCACCAGTTCATCTCGCCTATCTCTGCCAAGAATGCCATCAGTTTCTACCGTTTCTTCATTCAGGACACGGTCTATGTGGGCGACGACAAGTGCATAGAGGTCACGTTTACCCCTAACAATCCGCAGGACTTCGGATTCAGCGGCAGCCTGTTCATCATGATGGACTCTACCTACAGGGTAAGGCAGTCAAAGCTGCTCATCCCTCACAGCTCTGACGTGAACTTTGTGGAGCAGTTGAACGTGAACCAGGAGTTCAAGCACTTGCCTAGCGGCGACCAGGTGCTGGAGAGCAACAAGATGACGGTGCAGCTGTCGGCCATTATGGACATGGCGCGGATGCAGGTGCAGCTGACCAACAGTTTCACCAACTACAGCCTGGAGCCGATAGCGGACAAGGAGTTCCGCTTCGGCGGCACAGAGATGACCGATCCGAATGCAGAGTTGAGGAACGAGCAGTTCTGGGCTGATATGCGTACGGACACTCTGACAAAGGCCGAGGCAGAGATGCCGCAGATGGTGAAGGAGTTCCAGCAGATGAAGCATTTCAACGTGGCGATGTTCGTATTCAAGGCCTTCGTGGAGAACTACGTGGAGACTTCCAACGACCCGAAGAAGCCGTCGCTGATTGACATCGGGCCGGTGAACACGATATTCAGTCACAACTTTGTGGACGGTTTCCGCCTGCGTGCTTCAGCGCAGACAACAGCCAACCTGAACCCGCACCTGTTTGCCAAGGGCTACGTGGCCTACGGTTTCAAGGACCACCGCGTGAAGGGCATGGGCGAACTGAGCTATGCCTTCAAGAAGAGGGCCTACTCGGCGGCCGAGTTCCCGTTTAACAACCTATCAGTGTCGGCGCAGTCTGACGTGATGTCGCCGTCGGACAAGTTTGTGCCTACGGACAAGGATAATGTGTTCACTTCGTTCAAGGTGACGACGGTGGACCAGATGATGTACTACACGAAGGTGGGTGTGAAATACCAGCGCGAGTGGGCCAACGGCTTTGGCCTGGACCTGCAGATGCAGCGTGAGCGCGACGAAGGGGTGGCTGCCCTGTTCTACCAGCCGCTCAATGGCAGCCGCAAGCCTTCGGCTGACAAGGACGACCACCTGCGCTACTTCAACACTACCGACATACGTCTGGGCGCTACCTACAGCCCGGGGGCGAAATATGTGAACACCAAGCAGCGCCGAATTCTGGTGAACAACGAGGCGCCTATCTTCACATTGTCGCATACGATGGGTGTGAAGATGCTGGGCGGCGAGCATAGCTATAACTTTACGGAGATGTCGGCATACAAGAGGGTGTGGCTGCCGTCGGCATGGGGCAGGATGGACTTCTACCTCAAGGCAGGGGCCCAATGGAACAAGGTGCCTTACCCGCTGCTGATTATGCCTGCTGCCAACCTGTCGTACGTGGTACACAAGGGTACGTTCTGCATGATCAACAACATGGAGTTCCTCAACGACCGCTACGCCTCGCTGATGATTAACTGGGATATCAACGGCAAGATATTCAACCGTATCCCGCTGCTGCGCAAACTGAAGTGGCGCGAGGTGATGGGCGTGAACGCACTGTGGGGCACGCTGACGGACAAGAACAACCCTGCACTGCATCCCGACGACAGCGAGTTGTACTATTTCCCCGGCCATTTCAAGGCTGACGGCAGCTACGAGTATTCCTCATTCCTAATGGAGAGGAAGAAGCCGTATGTGGAGGTGTACGCAGGCATATATAACATTTTCAAGATACTGCAGGTGCAGGCGGTGCGCAGGCTCAACTATCTCTACCTGCCCCATACCAAGAAGTGGGGCTGGCGCGTGAAGCTGGAGCTGACGTTCTGAGAAGTTGTAAAGTGCGAAAGTTGTACTAATCTAAAAATCATGAAGTATAATCTTCAACAGATAAAGCGCCAATATGATATTGTGGGCAACTGCGAGGCTCTGGACAGAGCCTTGGAGATAGCCCTTACCGTAGCTCCCACTGAACTGACTATGCTTATACTGGGAGAGAATGGTGTGGGCAAGGATATCTTCTCACGCATCATTCACGACCACAGCCACCGCAGCCGCAAACGCTTCATGGCCATCAACTGTGGCTCCATACCCGAGGGCACGATTAACTCCGAACTCTTCGGGCATGTGAAGGGCGCCTTTACGGATGCAACTAACGACAGAGAGGGCTACTTCTCTGTGTGCAACGGCGGCACCCTGTTCCTTGACGAGGTGGGCGAGCTGCCCCTCACTACCCAGGCGCTGCTGCTCCGTGTGCTGGAGAAGGGCGAGTATATCCCCGTGGGCTCCAACGAGGTGAAAAAGACTGACGTGCGCCTCATAGCCGCCACTAACATCAATATGCTCAAGGCGGTGAGGAAGGGGCGCTTCAGAGAGGACCTCTACTACCGCCTGAATGTGGTGAGCATCAATGTGCCGCCCCTGCGCGACAGGGGCAGCGACATCAACCTGCTGTTCAAGAAGTTTGCCCTCGACACTGCGACCAAATATAACATGGCTGAGCCTATCAGTCTCGACGAGGAGGCCTCCGCAGCCCTGCGCCGCCACTCATGGCCGGGCAACATACGCCAGCTGCGCAATCTGGCGGAGAGTATGTCGATTACTGCTCCCCAGCGCGAGATAACGCTGAGCATATTGCGGCAATACCTGCCCGACGATGACAGTGCCACTATGCTCTCGGTAAACGAGGACCGCAACCTGGAGAGCGAGCGCACGGTGATATTCACCCTTCTGGCGCAGCTTGGGCAGGAAGTGCAGTCGCTGTCGCACGACCTGGCTGACCTGCGGCGCCAACTGGGCATGCCGGGCAAGACCGAGAGGGGAAGGGCCACGCTGTCGCTGCCGTCGCCGGCGGATGACAGGGTAGGCAAGGCGGATGTACGTCAGCCAGATGCCGCTGAGGCGGTGTATGTGGATGACGATGCCGATGAAACAATGGAGGATGCCAAGAAGGAGTTGATACGCGAGACACTGCGCCGATTTCACGGTTCGCGCAAGAAGACAGCCGAGCACCTCGACATTGGTGAGCGCACACTCTACAGATATATAAAGGAATATGGCCTGGAGGATATCAAATAGGGCGATGCTCCTGCTGTTGCCGCTGCTGACGGCGTGCAGCGTGAGCTATAAGTTCACGGGATCTTCGATAGACTACACTACGACCAAGACTATCGAGATTTCCGACTTCCCACTGCGCTCGGCATACGTGTGGGCTCCTATGCACTCGATGTTCAATAACGAATTGTCGGATATCTATGCCCGCCAGACCAAACTGCGCCAGGTGAAGCGTCAGGGTGACCTGCAGCTCGCCGGCGAGATAGTGGAGTACAGCCAGTTTAACAAGGCTGTGTCGGCCGACGGATTCTCCAACCAGACTCAGCTCAAGATGTCTGTCAACGTGCGCTTTATCAACAACAAGAAGCACGCTGACGACTTTGAGCGACGCTTCACTGCCACGGCCGAGTATGATGCCTCGCAGCAGCTCACCGCAGTGCAGGAGGAACTGGTAACTCAGATGATAAAAGATATTGTGGACCAAATCTTTAACGCCACCGTAGCTAACTGGTAAGCCATGACGACCCAAGAATATACCGCCATAGACCTTGTGCGCAATCCTGAGCTGCTCAACCGCAACACCATACCTATGCTCCAGGAGGCGATAAAGCACTATCCATTCCACCAGACACTCTATCTGCTGCTGCTGCAGAATATGTATAAGGTACACGACCCACAATTCAGCAAGACACTGAAGGAGTATGCCCTGCTGGTGGGCGACAGGGCGGTGCTCTTTGAGATGGTGGAGGGCATGAACTACAATATCCCCGTGCAGAAGCTGGAGGACGACACTGTGACGGCTGACGGCGACCGCACTATGTCGCTGATTGACAGTTTCCTTAGAGGACTGCCTGCAGTGGAACCCGGTTCCTCTGACAAAAGTGATTTGCAGGCCGACTATTCTTCCTACCTTGAGCTTTTACCCGACATAGAGGAGCAGGAGACTCCTGAGAGCGAAACTGTCACTCCCGAACTTCCTGCCTCTCGAGCTCCCGAACTTCCTGCCTCTCGAGCTCCCGAACTTTCGGACGATGAGTTCACCGTGGCAGGCATACAGCGCCACCTGGCTGAGGCCAGCGACCAGCTGCCCGCAGAACTTGCCGCCGAAGATGATAACAAGGAGGAATATTTCACTGAGGCGATGGCTGGAATATACATAAAACAGCACAAATTTGAGCAGGCGCTTGAAATTATTAAGGCAATTAGGGCCGATAATCCAAAAAAAAGTGTTTACTTTGCAGAGCAAATCAGATACCTCGAACTTTTGGTGCGCCTGAATCGCAATAAAAAGTAAAAAAATAACTCTCGAACTTTTAAATTTTAAATCATGTATAGCGTAATAATTGTATTAATCGTTTTGGCAGCAGTGCTGATGTGCCTAATCGTACTTATTCAGGAGTCAAAGGGCGGTGGCTTGGCAGCAGGTTTCTCTAATCTCAACACCATGGGTGGCGTGCGCAAGACCACTGACTTTGTGGAAAAAGCCACCTGGGGTCTGGCCATAGCAATGGTGGTGCTCAGCGTAGCAGCAGCCTACCTTGTGCCCACTCATAAGGCCGCAGGCTCCGTGATGGAGAATGCTCCTGTGCAGACCACAGCTCCTGCACTGCCCAGCGCCCCTGCAGCGCAGCCCGCTACGGCTACTCCCGCCGATGCACCAGCTGCTGAGGCACCTGCAGCTCCAGCCAACGAATAAGATTGCCGTTACACCCGGCAACCCAACGCCATAGGAACACCCTAATACATACAGGTGATCTTATGGCGTTTGTAGGTAATAGCCGTCTATAACACTCAGCCTATGTCATCCTCCGAATTAAGGTCACTCTTTGAGCACCATCCCATAGTCAAGGCTATGGCTAAGAAGGTGGAAACCCTTGAGCCCTCTGCATATATCTATGCTGAGGGTCTGCAAGGCTCTGCCGCCACTGCTGTTCTCAGCGGATTGCCTGCCAATATGGAGGAGCACAGGGTGTTCGTCGTTGTACTCAATGACCACGATGAGGCAGGCTATTTCTACAGCGACCTGTCGGCGCTGATGGGTGATGACAACGTATTGTTCTTTCCCTCGCCCTATCGCAGGGGAGTGAAGTACGCCCAGATAGACGATGCCAACGAGATAATGCGCACCGATGTCCTCAGCCGGCTCTCCGAGAGTGCAACCTCTGCTCTCTCACACTTACTCTCATTCATTGTCACGTATCCCGAGGCTCTTGCCGTGAAGGTGGTTACCCGTCAGAGCTTGCAAAGCAAGATGAAGAACTTCAGGGTGGGGGAGAGCTACAACTTTGCAGGCCTTGAGAAAGAACTCTTCGACCTCGGCTTCCGCCATGTGGACTATGTGTATGAGCCGGGGCAGTTTGCCATCCGCGGTAGTATCCTTGATGTCTTCTCCTACTCCAGCGAGTGTCCCTTCCGTCTGGACTTCTTCGGCAACGAGATTGACAGTATCCGCACCTTTGATTTGCAGACACAGCTGTCGCTGGAGCGCGTGGACAGTGTCACCGTGGTGCCGCTCGTGGCAGCTGCCGACGACAACCGCGTGAGCTTCTTCCATTTCCTGCCGTCGTCAACCGTGCTTGTACAGAAGAACCCCCGCTACATACAGGACTGCGTGGCACAGATACATGCCGAGGGCTTTAGCACTCAGGCCGTGATAGAGCGCACTGCCACCGAGGGTACTCCTGAGATAGAACTTCATAGTGAGCGCCTGTTGCTGAGCCCCGACCAGTTTGCCGATGACGTAGGGCAATACCCCTCCATCGTACTCTCACAAAGGACTGCCTCTGCCCGTGGGACTTCTCTTGCGTTCTCCACACAGCCGCAGCCCTACTTCCATAAGAATTTCGATATAATCAACGATGCCCTGGCCGACTATCAGCACCGAGGCTACCGCATCTGCATCCTTGCCGACAATCCGGAGCAGCACCAGCGACTGGCAGCCATCTTTGAGGAGACAGGAGTCCACATCACCTTCACCCCCGTGGGTATTACCCTCCACGCAGGCTTCGTGGATGACAGACTGAAGACTTGCTTTTTCACGGACCATCAAATCTTTGACCGCTTCCATCGCTATCGCCTCAAGGCTACCAGCGCCGTCAATGGCAAGCTGGCTCACTCCCTCAAGGATATGCGCCAGTTTGAGCCCGGCGATTACGTCATCCATGTGGACCACGGTGTAGGCCAGTTCATGGGGCTTGTCACCGTAATGGACGGCACCACTGAGCAGGAGCGCATGAAGCTACTCTACAAGAATGGCGACATAGTCTATGTCTCCGTCCACTCCCTCAGCAAAGTCAGCAAGTATAAGTCATCAGACGGTGAGCCGCCAGCCCTCTCGCGCCTCGGCACTGGGGCATGGACACAGCTCAAAGAGCGCACCAAGGCCAAGATAAAGGACATAGCCCGCGACCTGATCCGCCTCTACTCCGAGCGCTACAGGCAGCAAGGCTTTGCCTTCAGTCCTGACACTTATATGCAGCACGAACTGGAGGCCTCCTTCATCTATGAGGACACCCCCGACCAACTCAAGGTCACCGCTGAGATAAAGCACGACATGGAGAGCCAGCGGCCTATGGACCGGCTTGTCTGCGGCGATGTAGGCTTTGGCAAGACAGAGCTCGCTGTGCGTGCAGCCCTCAAGGCCGCCGTTGATGGCAAGCAGGTAGCTGTACTCGTGCCCACCACGCTGCTCGCCTACCAGCATTTCCTCACCTTCCGCGACCGCCTTAAGGATTTCCCCATCACCGTGGACTACCTTACCCGCGCCCAGTCGCCCAAGAAAGCCAAGGATATTTGCCAGCGTCTGGCCGACGGCAAGATAGAAATAATAATCGGCACCCACAAACTGCTCGGCAAGACAGTGCGCTTCCATGACCTTGGGCTGCTCATCATTGACGAGGAGCAGAAGTTTGGTGTCGCCACCAAGGAGAAACTGCGCCAGCTCAAGGTCAATGTTGATACCCTCACCCTTACTGCTACGCCCATACCGCGCACCCTCCAGTTCTCCCTCATGGGAGCCCGCGACCTGAGTGTGCTCACCACACCGCCTGCCAACCGCTATCCTATTCATACCGAGGTTCACACCTTCACCCATGAGGTCATCGCTGACGCTATCAATTTTGAGCTTAGCCGCCAGGGGCAGGTGTTCTTCGTATGCAACCGTATCGCCTCATTACCACGCATACAGGGTCTCATAGCCCAGTATGTGCCGGATGCCCGTGTTGCCGTCGGCCACGGTCAGATGCCACCCGAGCAGCTGGAGCGCATTATCACTGACTTTATAGCCGGTGACTATGACGTGCTCCTGTCCACCACCATAGTGGAGAACGGCATTGACATACCGAATGCCAACACCATCATCATTGACAATGCCCACCGCTTCGGTCTCAGCGACCTCCACCAGATGCGCGGCAGGGTGGGGCGCAGCAATCGCAAGGCATTCTGCTATCTCCTCACTCAGCCGTTGGCTACGCTGCCTATTGAGGCCCGTCGTAGAATGGAAGCCATCGAGAGTTTCAGCGACCTTGGCAGCGGACTGCAGATCGCGATGCAGGACCTTGACATACGTGGAGCAGGCAACCTGCTCGGTGCAGAGCAGAGCGGAGTTATCGCCGACCTCGGCTATGAGACCTATCAGAAGATACTCGCCGAGGCTGTGCAGGAACTCAAGACCGACGAATTCCCTGAACTGCAGGAGGAGAAGACTGCAGACGGAAGTAAGGAGATGAGTAGCAACGAGATAGGGACCAAGGCGCAATATTATGTTGCCGACTGCACCTTGGAGAGCGACTTGCCCCTATACCTCCCGGAGGACTATATCCCGGGCAACGGTGAGCGTATGCAGATTTACCGCGAGATAGATGCCCTCACCGCGCAGATTCACGATTCCCAATCCTCAATCCTCAATTTCCAGAACAAGCTCCTCGACCGCTTCGGTCCCTTGCCCCAGCCTGTGGAGGATTTGCTGAAAGTTCCGGAAGTGCGCAGTGTGGCGCGTGGTCTCGGCATTGAGCGCATAGTAGCCAAGAATGGCACCGCCACCCTGTATTTTGTCGGCAATTCTCAGAGTGCTTATTACCACAGCGACACCTTTGGCTGCATCCTCAATTACGCTATCAGCCACTTCCGCGATTGCAAAATCTCCGAGCAGAGTGGCCGCCGCCGCATGACTGTGCAGCGCATTTCAGACATCGGCTCACTCCTTGCGCTCTTGGGAGAAATAGCCCAAAGTAGGGAGCAAGGAGATGAGAAGTAAAGAAATCATTCGGAAGACGCCAGTACAACGGAGGGGATTTTCTCAAGCTGCGGCAGGGCTGTAGCCATAACGCTGACGGGCGCGGAGATGGTCAGTGTGCAGCTAAGGTCGGTCTGCTGGCTTATCACACGGATAGATCTGTCTTTCAGCAGCTTCATCACTGAGTTCATGGCAGCGTAGTCAAAGGTGATGATAGCTTGCTGCTCACGAGTGCGCGTTACAATCTCGGCGGCCTGCAGTGCTGCTGCGGCAGCCTCACGGTAGGCTGCAATGAGACCCGGAGTGCCGAGCAGTATGCCGCCGAAGTAGCGCACCACAATCATCAGTACATTTGTGACCCCCGCACTCTGCAGCACTCCCATCATCGGGCGGCCCGCAGTGCCGGAGGGCTCGCCGTTGTCACTGTATTTCTCCACCGCTGACCACTCCCTGTAGGCATAGCATACGTGGCGTGCATCGTAGTACTGCTTGCGATAGTCGCGTATGAGAGCCTGAGCCTGCTCCTCGCTGTCGATGGGGTGGGCGAAGGCAAGGAATGTGCTCTTCTTGACCACCACTTTGGCCTCAGAGGGTGACGATATGGTGAGATAGCTGTCCATTCTGGATTGCAAAGTTAGCGAAAAACTGTTGAAAATTGAAAATTGGGAATTGAAAATTGTTTTATATCAAAATAATATAGTAATTTTGCACCCAATTATTTATAAATAAGGTAAGGATGATAAAGATTTCTTTCCCAGACGGCTCTGTAAGAGAGTATGAGAGCGGTGTTACCGGTCTGCAAATAGCCGAGAGTATTTCGCCCGCGTTGGCTCGCAATGTGGTGAGCTGCGCTGTGAATGATATAACCACAGAATTGAACCGTCCTATCACAGAGGACGCCACCATACAATTGTTCCGTTTTGAGGACAAAGAGGGCAAGCACACCTTCTGGCACACGTCTGCCCACCTGCTGGCAGAGGCACTGAAGGAGTTGTACCCTGGTATCCAGTTTGGTTTTGGTCCTGCCGTGGAGAATGGTTTCTTCTACGATGTGATGCCCAAGGAGGGCGACGTGATTTCCGAGAAGGACTTCCCCGCCATCGAGGCCAAGATGATTGAGCTGGCCCGCAACGACGAGCCGGTTGTTCGTCGCGAGGTGGGCAAGGCTGACGCTGTCAAGGAGTTCAGCGCCGACGGCCAGACCTACAAGGTGGAGCACATTGAGCAGGATTTGGAGGATGGCACCATCACCACATATACCCAAGGCAAGTTTACCGACCTCTGCAAAGGTCCTCACCTCATGAGCACCGGCCTTATCAAGGCAGTGAAGATTATGAGTGTGGCCGGCGCCTTCTGGAGGGGCGATGCCAACCGCGAGCAGATGACTCGCATCTACGGTATCTCGTTCCCCAAGAAGAAGATGCTCGATGAGTATATGGTGATGCTGGAGGAGGCCAAGAAGCGCGACCACCGCAAGATTGGCAAGGAGATGGAGCTCTTCATGTTCAGCGAGAGGGTAGGCAAGGGTCTGCCTATCTGGCTGCCCAAGGGCACCGACCTCCGCCTGAGGCTTGAGGCTTTCCTTAAGAAGATTCAGGGTCAGTTTGGCTATCAGCAAGTTATCACTCCCCATATCGGCAACAAGCAGCTGTATATCACCTCCGGCCATTACGCCAAGTACGGCAAGGACTCGTTCCAGCCCATCCACACTCCCGACGAGGGTGAGGAGTATATGCTCAAGCCGATGAACTGCCCCCACCACTGCGAGATATACGCCAGCAAGCCGCGCTCCTATCGTGACCTGCCGGTAAGGTTGGCTGAGTTCGGCACCGTATATCGCTACGAGCAGAGCGGTGAGCTTCACGGCCTGACCCGCGTGCGTTCCTTCACTCAGGACGATGCCCATATCTTCTGCCGCCCCGACCAGGTGAAGGAGGAGTTTCTCAATGTGATGGACATCATCATGATAATCTTCAAGACGCTGAAGTTTGACAACTACGAGGCTCAGATTTCCCTGCGCCACAAGACCGACCACTCAAAGTATATCGGCTCAGAGGAGAACTGGGAGAAAGCTGAGGCCGCCATCATAGAGGCATGCAAGGAGAAAGGCATCGATGCAAGGATAGAGTACGACGAGGCAGCCTTCTACGGCCCCAAGCTCGACTTCATGGTGAAGGATGCCATCGGTCGCCGCTGGCAGCTGGGCACCATACAGGTGGACTACAACCTGCCCGAGCGATTTGACCTGAAGTACATTGGTACCGACGGCCTGGAGCATCGTCCAGTGATGATCCACCGCGCCCCCTTCGGCTCGATGGAGCGCTTTGTGGCAGTGCTGATAGAGCATACCTGCGGCCATTTCCCGCTTTGGCTCACTCCTACTCAGGTAGCCATACTGCCTATCTCGGAGAAGTATAACGACTATGCAGAGAAGGTGGCAGCCATACTCAAGGAGAGCGATGTCAGGGCAACCATCGACATGCGCAACGAGAAGATAGGGCGCAAGATCCGCGACAACGAGGTGATGCACATTCCTTACCTCCTCGTGGTAGGCGAGAAGGAAGCCGCCGACTCCACAGTGGCCGTGCGCAAGCAGGGTGCTCAGGACCTCGGAACGATGTCAATTGACGATTTTGCGAAAAAAATCAACGAAGAAGTGGCTGAATTAATAAATATTGATTAATTTTGCAGCCCCAAACTAAATACATGAAGAACGACAGAGCAAAACAGCAGTACAGAATCAACGAGCAGATAAGAGCTCGCGAAGTGCGCGTGGTGGGCGACGGAATAGAGTCGACAGTGATGCCGACACGTGACGCCATCGACCTTGCACGGAGTATGGAGCAGGACCTGGTGGAGATTTCTCCCACGGCAGTGCCGCCCGTGTGCCGCGTGATCGACTACTCTAAGTTCCTCTATCAGCAGAAAAAGAAACAGAAGGAGATGAAGGCCCGCCAGGTCAAGATCAGCGTGAAGGAGATACGCTTCGGACCGCAGACCGACGAGCACGACTACGACTTTAAGCTCAAGCATGCCAAGGAGTTCCTGGAGGCAGGCAACAAGGTAAAGGCGTATGTATTCTTCCGCGGACGCTCGATAGTATTCAAGGAGCAGGGCGAGGTGCTGCTGTTGCGTTTTGCCAATGACCTGGAAGAGGTGGGCAAGGTGGAGCAGATGCCGTCGCTGCTGGGCAAGAGGATGATTATGTTCCTTGCGCCGAAGAAGATGCCGACCGCCGCCAAGAAGCCTGCCGCCACCGAGGATGCCCCCACAAAGAAAAACCAATCGACCGGCAAACCCGAGCACAAGGCCCGCAAGGAATACACCGGCCCGAAAGTGGAAGGCGAGAACTTCGACGACTGACCAATAACCGTTAACTTTCGAACTTTAACAGCGCGTGTAGCGTACTGATTTCACGTTGCCGCCAATAGATAATCAACAACTTAAACCATTAAAAACAATGCCAAAAGTTAAGACCAACTCCGGTGCAAAAAAGAGATTTTCTCTTACCGGAACAGGAAAAGTGAAAAGAAATCATGCTTACCACAGTCACATTCTTACCAAGAAGACTAAGAAGCAGAAGAGAAACCTGGATCATGTAGCAATCGTTGACCGCACCAACCTCAAGCAAGTGCGCGAGCTGCTCAATCTCCGTTAAACCATTCTCACTGCAAGTAAGTAAACAAGAGTTATTAACCGAATGTTCAGCTACCAAGACCTAAAGCAGGCGCTGACGTTAAAAAACAACACAAAACTATGACAAGA
>JAGCYL010000111.1 GCA_017960825.1 Bacteroidaceae bacterium
AGTAATATATAGATTATGATAGGCTTCAATTCGTATATCGATGGTCTTGACCTCTCAGTGCTGAATGAGTATTGTGTTAATCACGGACGATTGACACAATATGCCAAAGGCGATTATTTCATTAAGGCAGGTGAAGAGTCTCGGTATATTGGGTTTGTTGAATGTGGCTACTTCAACTATATAGTACATAATTCTTCTGAAGGAAAAGACTATATCACAGGTTTTGCCTTTGAGGGTGAGTTTGTAGGCGATTACCCAAATTGTCTTTCAAGCAAGACGTCAGAAGTGACAATAGTTGCAGGCACTTCCTGTAAGGTCTTTCAATTAGCTGGTGAAGAATTACGTAAACTAATAGATACCGATGGTATGAGAGAACTTAAGCAAGCCATATCCGACCATCTCTTTTCTCAGGTCTATACACAATATCTTGATACCTATCGCATGACTACCAGGGAGCGTTATAAGCGTTTACTCCTTCGTTGTCCTGAAATAGTGCAAAGTATCAACCTAAAAGACATAGCCTCCTATCTAAAAGTTACACCAACAACTATCAGCAACATACGTAGAGAGATAACTTTCGGGTTGTAAATTCTCAAAATGTTTTGAGAGTTTGCTGTCATGACGGTTCTTTTGTTTTCTATTGTGTTTAGGCTTACTGGTAAACTATTACCTTTGTACGCAAAAAGCACAATATGAATATCGTTATCATCGGAGCTACCTCTGGTATTGGCAAAGCCCTTTTCGAGAAATATGTAAATCAAGACAATAAAATAGGCATCATAGGCCGGCGAGCACATCTGCTTGACGAATTACATCGGAAATATCCATCCAAAACTTTTATTGCTAAAGCAGACATTACCAATATAGATGAGATTGAATATGTGATTCAAACGCTTCACAAAGAGTTTGAGCACATTGATCTTGCTATTGTGTGTGCTGGTATAGGTGAAATTAACGCCAAGCTCGCCTATTCCGTGGAGCGTCCAACTATTGATACTAATGTTGTTGGTTGGACGTTTGTTATTGACATGCTTTATCATATCTTTGAGAAACAAGATTACGGCCATCTTGTTGCCATCACTTCCGCTGGTGGCTTGCGAGGCGAACCTATGGCTCCTGCTTACAGCGCGACTAAAGCCTATCAAATCAACTATATGGAAGCTTTGCGTAAGAATGCTTTCAATAATGGAGGGACATATAGTAGTTACTGATATTCGTCCAGGCTTAGTTGATACTGCAATGGCTAAAGGAGAAGGATTGTTTTGGGTAATGCCTGTTGAGAAAGTTGCCCGTCAAATCATTGCTGTCATTCGCAAAAAGAAGTCCAAAGCCTACGTTACAAAACGATGGCATATATTAGCGATAATAAACAAATACATTCCTTATTGTATATATAAAAGGATATGATTTCTCGACATTGAAGGGGGAATTACATTTTGGAAAGTGGTTTAGTTTAGTTCGCTTTATAAATATAGGAGGGTAAACTAAACCTACTTTCCCACGCAGAATCTACTTTCCGATATGGAATCTAACAAACAATACAATTACGTTCTCCGTAGGAGGAACCTTTATTTCACAAGATACTATTCATCAAAATATTACTGCACCGTTTATGTCTTCTAGCGCCATGTTTCCTTAAATCCATGTACTTTTTAAATATAATTCCTATTATTTTGCTTTTTTTGCGTGTACAGATTATGTTTGTAAATTTGTCCCGCTAATCGAAGAAACCAATCATGAAAAGTACTAAAGCCAAAAAATTGCTGTTCTTCGTCATTTCCCTGTGCATGACGCTCTTCGCTTTGCCTGCCGGGGCAGAGATAATCACCGGCCGCATTATCGACAGTGAGACGGGCATGCCGCTTGTCGGAGTGAGCATATCGGTGGTGAGCATACACGATGATGGTGAAGGAAATAGTGGGGCTACCTCAATGTCGACGAAGACTAAGCCGTCAGGGCAGTTCCGCTTTCAGGCATGGGATGGCGAAACAACGGTTACCTTTTCCTTTATAGGCTTTCGGGATTTGAAGTATAGTAGGACTACAAGTTTCGAAGATACCACACGCATTGATCTGGGCGACATAAAGATGAATATGGACGACCGTCTGCTTAGTGCGGTCACCATCAAGGGTCAGCGCCCAAAGTTCTACATGCGTGGCGACACGGTGATATACAATCCCGAGGCGTTCGACCTCAAGGACGGCGACCGCGTTGAGAAGCTGATAAAGATGTTGCCCGGCGTCACGGTGGATGAAGTTGGTAATATCTCCTGGCTTGGCAAGCCGATTAAGATGGAGATGAACGGAAGGGAGAGTATTGCTACATCCACCTTCCTTCCGCAGGAGGTGCTCTCGCTGAAAAGCTACCTACCTGACTAAAGCACGTTCAGCACTTGTTCTTTGATTTGCTCCAGCTCGTCTTTCATCCTGACTACGAGGCGCTGCATCCCGGCATGGTTGCTCTTGCTGCCGAGCGTGTTGACCTCGCGGCCTATCTCCTGGGCGATAAATCCGAGCTTCTTGCCCTGCGGCTGGTCTTGCGCCATCGTCTCGCTGAAGTAGCGCAGATGGTTGGTGAGGCGCTGTTTCTCCTCGTTGATGTCGAGTTTCTCAATGTAATATATCATCTCCTCCTCCAAGCGGTTGCGGTCGTAGTCGGCGTGGAGGCTGTCGAGGCGCTCCACGAGCTGTTGCCGGATTTTCTCGGTGCGCTGGGGCTCATACTGCTCCACCTCCTTGAGCAGGGCGGCGATATTGCGCAGTTTCTCCTCAAACTTCTTCTGCACGGCCTCTCCCTCCTGACGGCGGAAGGCGTGGAGGTTGTCCAGAGCCTTGCTCACCGCGCTCTGCACGGCTGCCCACTCTTCGTCGGAGGCCGTGCAGGCAACTCCCGTCGTAATGCCGGGCATGCGCCCCAGCACTGCCCACCAGTCCTGAGGCTCGCCGATGCCCAGCTCGCGGCTCGCGGCCTTGATCTGGCTGACGTAGCTGGCTGCCGCGGCGGTGTTGATGGTGCAGGCGGAGTCGCCGGCGGAGTCCTCTGTCCTGAGTGTCAGTTCGATTTTCCCCCTCTTGGCGCTGTCGGCCACCATCTGCCTCAGCAGCAGGTCTTTGTCCGCATAGGCAGGTGCCACGCGGGTGGAGATGTCGAGGTTCTTGCTGTTGAGCGACTTTACCTCGGCGATAATCTTGCGGTTGTTGAGCACGGCATCGCCCTTGCCGCTTTGCTCTCGCGTCTCCTGAATGCCAGACCGCGCCGATGGCGCGACCACTGGCGAGCCGCTCGCGAAGGCTACGCCTTTGCCGTAGCCGGTCATTGAGAGTAACATAGTGTGATGGGTGTGTGTTTTTTACGCTGCGAAGTTAGCGAATTTTTTGTATTTCTCTCTGTGATTATTCCTTTTTTTTCTACCTTTGCAGATGAATAGACGAAATCCGGAGTAATATGTCGCAACCATTAGCAGAGCGTATGAGGCCGCTGACCCTGCAGGACTATGTGGGGCAGCAGCACCTGGTGGGAGAGGGCTGTGCCCTCCGGCGCATGATAGACAACAAGCATGTGAGCTCGTTTATCATGTGGGGCCCTCCCGGTGTGGGCAAGACTACGCTGGCGCACATCATTGCCACGGCTATGGGCTCCGCGTTCTATACGCTGAGCGCCGTGAGCAGCGGCGTGAAGGATGTGAGGGATGTGATTGACAAGGCTGCGAAGAACACGTTCTTCGATTCGCCTACGCCCATACTGTTTATCGACGAGATTCACCGCTTCAGCAAGAGTCAGCAGGACTCGCTGCTCTCGGCTGTGGAGCGCGGCATAGTGACGCTTATCGGTGCCACGACGGAGAATCCCTCGTTTGAGGTCATCACTCCGCTGCTCAGTCGCTGTCAGGTGTATGTGCTCAAGCCGCTGACGGACGATGACCTGCGCACGCTGATGGACAAGGCTCTCAGCCAGGACCTCGTGCTCAAGGAGCGCGACATCAGGGTGGAGGAGACCACCGCCCTCTTTCAGTATAGCGGTGGCGACGGGCGCAAGCTGCTCAACATCATTGATTTGGTGGTGAGTTCTTTTGCCGAGGGCGAGACGGCGGTAATCAACAATGAGACTGTCAAGACGCAGTTGCAGCTTAACCCTGCGGCCTACGACAAGGACGGCGAGCTGCACTATGATATCATCTCTGCTTTCATCAAGAGCATCCGCGGCAGTGACCCCGACGGTGCCCTCTA
>JAGCYL010000112.1 GCA_017960825.1 Bacteroidaceae bacterium
TCCTTCCGGCCTATGGCCTGCAGTCAACCCATGACAGGGATAAGACACATCAAGTCAATAATTATTAGGACTAACAAAATAAAGTCAACAATTATCAGTTATTAATCACAAACCAGAGTCAACCTAAATCAGGAAAGGACAGAGAGCTATTTCCGGTGACAACATGTATATTGTTTTCAAAAAAATCTGGAATACTGAAATAATAGTAGCAAGGCAAACACAGGGTTTTGCAGGTGGGCCCCAAAGGGGGCTTTTTTAGGGGACTTTTTTTAGATGCTTTGTGCGCATATCTCATCATTTGTGGCTGGATATTTTGTCACTTGACATTTTTTTCGTAATTTTGCAGACAATTTTAGAATAGAATAATTATATAAAGATTCTTCCCATACAATATATCAATAATGAAGAAACACTATATTGCACTCATCACCATAGGCTTGTCCTTTCTGTTATCTTCTCAGGACTCTGGAGCCAAGAAGACCAAATATGTAGGAAATCCTGTGTTTAGCGGCTGGTATGCCGACCCTGAGGGAGCGGTGTTTGGCAAGCAGTACTGGATATACCCTACCTACTCTGTTGCCTTCCATCTACAGTTGCACATGGACGCATTCTCATCCAGCGACCTATCTAACTGGGAAAAACACGAGCGCGTCCTCTCTACCGATGGTGTCAACTGGCTCAAAAGCGCTCTGTGGGCTCCGTCGATTGTGGAGAAAGACGGGAAGTACTATCTCTTCTTCGGTGGCAACAATATCCAGAACAACGACCAATTGGGCGGTATCGGCGTGGCCGTTGCCGACACTCCCGCCGGTCCTTTTAAGGATGCTATTGGCCGTCCACTTATCGACAAGATTGTCAACAACGCCCAGCCCATCGACCAACATGTGTTCAGGGATGATGATGGTCAATACTACATGTATTACGGCGGTTGGGGGCACTGCAATGTGGTGAAGCTGACTCCAGACCTGCTCTCACTGCGCACATTTGACGACGGCACCACATTTAAGGAGATTACTCCGGAAGGCTACGTGGAGGGACCGTTCATGCTCAAGCATAAAGGTAAATACTACTTCATGTGGAGCGAGGGTGCATTCACGGGACCAGACTACCGCGTGGCATACGCCGTCAGCGACAATCCGTTGGGGCCTTTCAAGCGCGAAGCTGTCATTTTGCAGCAAGACTCCACAGTGGGCACTGGAGCAGGCCATCACTCTGTAATCAAGGGCAAGGGCAAAAATGAGTATTACATAGTATATCATCGACACCCATTAGGAAGCAAGGACGGCAACTCACGCGAAACATGTATCGACAGACTGTTCTTCTCACCCGATGGCAAGATACTCCCCGTGAAGATGACCACACGAGGCGTGAAGCGCAGAAAACTATAGTCATTTGATAGTCCGACAAAAATGCAAACTACCGGCCCAGATTCCCTTCAAAGCATTATCTATCAATTAATAAATTACCCATTATATCAATCAATTGCTTATGTCCTTCTCTTCCATACGCATATTAACACTGGCTGGACTGCTGCTGCTTTCTGCTGCATCGGCTATGGGCGGCAACAACGCAAAGAAGAATAAGGACAAACTGCCCATCAAGGAGCCCTTAACACCTGACCCCTACCCAGCCATGCAGCTTGACCAGCCACTTCGCGAGTCGCCCCTGACAAACAGTTCTACACGCGGACCTATCAACAACTTGCCTGGCGGCATTGATGTATCGCATTATCAAGGCACTATTAACTGGGCCTCGGTAGCAGCAAGCGGCAAGGTGGGATATGCCTACGTCAAAGCATCAGAGAGCGTATCATTCGTTGATGACTACTATCAATACAACATGGTTCAAGGACGCAAGCACGGCATCAATATGGGCAGCTATCATTTCTACCGAGCCCATGTGGACCAAGATGCGCAGTTCCGGCACATGATATCCGTAATTGATCCAGCCAAGCAAGACCTGGTGCCGGTAATTGATGTGGAAAGCGCCAACGGTGTGTCGGTAGAGACCTTCGCCAGTCGCCTGCGGCGATTCCTTAAACGGGTGGAAGACTACTATGGCAAACCGCCCATACTCTACACCTACGTCAACTTCTACAACAAATATCTTGCATATCGCGGCTTTGAGCACTACCCACTCTTCATTGCATTCTATCAAGACAATGCCCCTCGCGTAGATGACGGCAATCGCTATATCATGTGGCAATACACAAGCAAAGGTCGCATCAGCGGTATCAACGGCGATGTGGACCGCTCAAAGTTTATGAACGGTCACACTATCTACGACATCATATATCCTTAGATAAAACATCAAAAAAACCAAATAAATATGGCTGAAGTAACCCTGATTGACATCGAGGTGGAGTATATCACCCACAGCAAAGACCAGGCGGTCTATCTTTCCATCTCCTCTAACAAGCGACTGCGTGCCGGACTCAACGAGCCTATCAAGATGAAGAGCGATGACGGCAAGCACTGGCGACAGTCTATTGAACTGCCTTCGCGCAAGGTAGACGACATTGACTATGGTTTCACAGTGCGCACCAAACACGATTTTATTGACGAGGAAAAAGGCCATGGACAGTATGCCCACCATCTGCTGTTCACCGACACACCTCATATCACAGTAAAGGCCTTATGGCATACAGACATGGGAAAGAACTACCTTTACTCTTCAGCCTATACTGACGTAATTCTGCCATTTGAAAAGAGCACTGATGCCGAGCAGGCAGTAGGCAAGTCAGACCTGGTAGTATCCTTCACCGACTTTGTGCCACCCAAGGACTATCAGATATACCTCTGCGGCAGCAACGAGGCTACAGGCTCATGGCAACCCGACCGCGGCATACTCGGCCACAATGTACATAACGGCACATGGGCTTTCCCAATGCACTACGACGATCTTCCAGCCGAGGGCATCAGTTATAAATTCGTACTCGTCAATTCTCTCACGGGCCAATCGTTATGGGAAAGCGGTCAAGACCGTTACCTTGCGCCCGTCCGTTCTGAGGAAGGAAAGGTCATAATCGATGCCTATACCCCAATGCTGCCTCAAAATGATCTGAAAGTGGCCGGTGTGGTAGTACCTATCTTCTCACTGCGCTCCGAGAACGGCTGGGGCATCGGTGACTTCGGCGACTTGCAGCGCCTCATCGACTGGGCTGCAGATGCAGGGCTAAGCCTGATACAGCTGCTGCCAGTCAACGACACCACCCGTGAAGGCAACTGGCATGACTCATATCCATACAACCCCATCTCTGCCTTTGCCCTGCACCCACTCTACCTTGACTTCAATATGCTGCCTCCGCTCAAAAGCAAGACCAAACTCAAACTCTATTTGCAGCGCCGTGCCGCTGTCAACAGTCAACCGTTGCTCGATTACGACGAAGTCTTTGACCTCAAGGAGAGCTACCTCCACGACTACTACCTAGAAAATAAGCTTGATATACTGCGCTCCACTAAATACAAGATATTTAAGCGCGACAACGCCTACTGGCTCACTCCCTACAGCTTCTTCCGCTACCTGCTCAAGATTAACGGTACAGCCAATTTCCGTCGTTGGCCTCAATTCCGCGAATACGATCCGGTGGCTCTACAGCGCTGGGCCATAGCCAGTAATATAATCGACGATATAGAGTTCTACGGAGTGGTGCAATACCTGCTTGACAAGCAGTTCAACCAAATCCATGAATACGCTCGCCAGCGTGGGGTCATCCTGAAGGGCGACATACCCATCGGTGTGGCACGCGACAGCGCCACAGCATGGCTGCAACCCCAGTACCTCAACTTCGATTCACAGGCGGGCGCTCCGCCCGACCAATTCTCTGCCAACGGCCAGAACTGGGGGTTTCCCACCTACAACTGGCCTGCACTTCTCGCAGACGAAAGCATGTGGTGGTATAACCGTCTCAACCATATGGCACAGTTCTTCGACGCCTACCGCATCGATCACGTGCTCGGTTTCTTCCGTATCTGGGAGATACCAGTGCAGCACATCTACGGCACACTAGGCCACTTCACTCCCGGACTGCCGCTTACGCGCTCCGAACTTCTGCTCATGGGTCTCACCGCTGACCCCGATGCCTACACACGCCCGAAGTTCACCGAGGGCGAGATGCAGCGCCACTTCGGCGAGCTGCTGCCTGTAGCCAAGGAGTACTTCTTTGAATTTGGCGAGGACGGCAAATGGACTATCATCGATAAATACGTCAATTCGCAGAGAGCTATTGACCGTGCACTGCGCGAGATGGGCTTCTCCGGTCAACAGCGCGAACTATTCCTCTCAGCA
>JAGCYL010000113.1 GCA_017960825.1 Bacteroidaceae bacterium
ATAGAAACCGGCGCCATGACGAGCCTCGTCCTTGGCCATCTCGTGGACAGTGTCGTGGATAGCGTCGAAGCCCGCTGCCTTGGCGTTCTTGGCAATACGGAACTTATCCTCGCATGCGCCGGCCTCAGCTGCAGCGCGCTTCTCCAGATTGGTCTTGGTATCCCACACGCACTCACCCAGCAGTTCGGCAAACTTGGCAGCATGCTCTGCCTCCTCAAAGGCATAGCGCTTGAATGCCTCGGCCACCTCGGGATAGCCCTCGCGGTCGGCCTGACGGCTCATGGCCAGATACATACCTACCTCGCCACACTCGCCGTTGAAGTGATTGCGCAGGTCATTAATCATTTCCTCGGAAACTCCCTCGGGCTTGCCGTCACCAATGCGGTGAACGGTGGCATATGTGGTCTCACCGCCTTCCTTGAGCTCAGAGAACTTGGAGGCCGGAGCCTTGCAGATGGGGCATCTTTCGGGGGCTGCATCGCCTTCGTAGATATATCCACAAACGGCGCAGATAAATTTCTTCTTCATAGTAATTAATTGTTAGCTTGGTTAGTAAAATAATGGAGATTAATCCTGGGCAAAGATACGCATTATTTTTATAACACAGCATCAAAACGCCCAAAATTAATCTCCCCTTTTAATTTATTTGTGGAATTTACATCATTCCGCCGCCCATGCCTCCTGCAGGCATCGGCATAGCGGGAGTGTCCTCCTTCTTGTCGCAGATGACGCACTCGGTGGTGAGGAACATGCCTGCCACGGAGGCGGCGTTCTCAAGAGCTACACGGGTAACCTTGGCGGGGTCAACAACTCCGGCGGCACGGAGGTCCTCAAAGACTTCCTTCTTGGCATTGAAGCCGAAGTTGGCCTTACCCTCACGTACCTTATTGACTATCACGGCTCCCTCCAGACCTGCGTTGTGGCAAATCTGGCGTAGCGGCTCCTCGATGGCGCGACGGATGATATTGATACCCGTTGTCTCGTCAGCGTTCTCGCCCTCAAGGCCTGCCAGCGCTTCCTGAGCGCGGATATAAGCTACGCCACCGCCGGTAACGATACCTTCCTCGATGGCTGCGCGGGTGGCGCAGAGAGCATCGTCGCAACGGTCCTTCTTCTCCTTCTGCTCGGTCTCGGAAGAGGCACCGACCTCCAGCACACATACGCCGCCGCTGAGCTTGGCAAGGCGCTCCTGCAGCTTCTCCTTGTCGTAGGAGGAGGTAGTGTTGGCAATCTCAGACTTAATCTGATTGATGCGGTCCTTGATGAGCTGAGCCTCGCCAGCACCGTTCACGATGGTGGTATTGTCCTTATTTACAGTGACCTTCTCGGCAGTACCGAGCATGTCGATGGTAGCCTGCTCGAGCTTGAGACCCTTTTCCTCGCTGATAACCACGCCACCGGTCAGGATAGCGATGTCCTCAAGGATGGCCTTGCGGCGGTCACCGAAGCCGGGAGCCTTAACAGCGCAAATCTTGAGCTGTGTGCGCAGACGGTTCACCACGAGAGTGGTAAGTGCCTCAGAGTCAACGTCCTCAGCAATCACAAGCAGCGGGCGGCCAGTCTGTACAGCGGGTTCCAGAATTGGAAGAAAGTCCTTCAGAGTAGAAATCTTCTTGTCGTAGATAAGGATGTAGGGCTTCTCCATTGCGCACTCCATCTTCTCGGTGTCGGTAACGAAGTAGGGCGACAGATAGCCGCGGTCAAACTGCATACCCTCTACGGTCTTGAGATGAGTCTCGTTGGTCTTGCCGTCCTCAATGGTGATAACACCATTTACTGTCACGGCCCTCATACCATCGGCAATCAGTTTGCCAATCTCGGGATCGTTGTTGGCAGAGATGGTGGCCACCTGCTCAATCTTGTCGTAGTTGTCCTCCACCTTCTCGGCCTGGCTCTTGATAGACTCTACCACCTTAGCCACAGCCTTGTCGATACCGCGCTTCACATCGAGCGGGTTGGCACCGGCAGCCACATTCTTCATACCCTCATTCAGGATAGCCTGAGCAAGCACGGTGGCAGTGGTGGTACCGTCGCCAGCATCGTCACCAGTCTTGCTGGCCACACTCTTAACGAGCTGTGCACCGGCATTCTCAAAGGCGTCGTCCAATTCAATCTCCTTGGCCACGGTTACACCGTCCTTGGTAATCTTCGGAGCGCCGAACTTCTTCTCAATAACTACGTTGCGACCCTTCGGGCCCAGCGTTACCTTCACTGCATCGGCCAGCGCGTCAGCTCCTGCCTTGAGCATCTCGCGGGCATTAACATCGTATTTTATTTCTTTAGCCATAGTTTTAATTTTTTAGGAGTTTTTGTTTTTAACAAATTACTGCAACCACGTCAGATTGGCGCATGATGAGGTATTTCTCGCCCTCGAACTCTATCTCGGTGCCGGCATACTTGCCGTAGAGCACCTGGTCGCCTGCCTTGAGAATCATTTTCTCGTCTTCCTTGCCTTCACCGGCGGCAACTACCGTGCCCTGGAGGGGCTTCTCCTTTGCGGTGTCAGGAATGATGATACCGCCTACAGTCTGGGTCTCTGCAGGAGCCGGACTGATCAGAACTCTGTCTGCTAATGGTTTAAGTTTCATAATAGTATTGTTTTAGATGTTGGTTTCTTAATACTCGTACTTACACTAAGCAAGAAGTGTGCCAAAGTCGCAGACTTAGCGAAAAATTTCGTTGGCCGTCGGCAAAGCCGGCGCCAACCTCGCAAAAATTTTGAGAGCGAAGCGGCGAAGTTATTTGGCCGGCACAAAAATTCTCTGCCTGCCGAAGTTGCAGTACGGGAAAAGCACATCGTTCAGCTTGCCATACCGATTCTCATTAATAGACTTGAGTACGATGGCATGAGCCTTTTTATCAAAGTAATGGCTTATCGGTTCCTTCAAATTCAGGTGGGCGTGGGTAGCATCAAAATCGAAAGGAGAATAATAGACCATCGGTCCGCGCTGCAGCGCCACCATGCCGGGCTGCCTGCTGTCGCTCACACGCAGTATTGGCGTGGGAATCTTCACGTTTATAATGTCGCCCACTGCCCAGCGGCCCTTCACAACAGCGTAGCCATCCACCATCTCGGGCGTATATAGGCTCCCGTTGACCATAATAATCACGGGCTGCTTCTTACACTGCGCTGTAAAGCGCGGCAGCATGTTCTGGCCGTTAGTCCACGAGGGAATGCGTATGTGGAACGTCAGATCGACGCTGTCCGTAGCCTCCTCGCGCACTATCAACCGGTGGTAGCGCGACAGCACGGTGTCCGCTACCTCCTCTATGGGGCTCATATCCTTGGTAATGCGGATGCTCGTGTCGTTATACCACGGGCTGCCGCAGAACAGCTGCATGTAGAAGTCCACATCCTCATTCTTCACATGGACATTGCTGCGTATAAACATATTTATAAATATGTCGCGCCCGCGCGTAGCGAAAGCCATGCTGCCCACCGAGCGCATCACCTGCTCCAGAGCCTCATGCCTCCACTTCCACGCCTGATAGAACTTCCATGTCCTCATCACCGAGTTGGCCAGCATCCTCTCCGCCACGTCAAAGTAACGCGCCTCGCCGGTCATCAGGCCCAGCTCAACGGTCTCCCTCAGCAGCGGCAGCAGTTCGTCCACCCTGCTCACCGAGTCAGTCAGCGCACCCTCGAGTCGCATGTCCTCCAGCCCGCGCTTCCAGTTGTCGGCGCGGTGAGCCACAGCCTCGGCATCCACCTGCACCGCAGTCCACGGCCATGCCCTGCCGTCAGTGGCGGCAATCGAGTCGGCACTGCGCTGCACGCCGTACCAGAAGAAGTCGTACAGCACCACACTGTCGGCCTCCACCATGCGCAGTGGCTGCGCACTGGTGCCGACACCCCATACCATGAACAGTAGGAACACAAGCTTTTTCATCGTTTCAAGAAATTAAAACGTGGCAAAATTACATAATAATCCTGACACTGCGTCCACGCTTCCCGATTTTTTTAACCACAGTTTACAAAACCAACATGCCACACTCCCGCAAAATAAAACGGAGAAGAATTTCACGAGAGTGCGCTAAGATTTCACGAGAGTGCGCTAAGATTTCACGAGAGTGCGCTAAGATTTTATGAGAGTACGCTAAGATTTTATGAGAGTGCACAAAAAATATGCGCAAGCAGCCTTTGCTGTTGGCTGTTCGCGCATTGTCATTGCTGTCGCGCTAAAAAGGGTTGACTATATCTTTATTTTCGCCACGAGTTTGCGAATCCTCCCCTCGCCCACTATCGGAGCGTGGGCGTCCTCGGGATATACTATGCTGAATTCGCCGGGGCACAGTGTAAGCCATTTGTCCGCTGGCTGGCTGTAGAGTGCATAGTCGTTGTCCTCGTCAAACGGCGCGTCGCTCTCGCCCAGCGTAGAGATGTGGCGCCATCCAAAATCCTCAGGGCAGGATAGAGGAAAATGCACGTCGAGATAACGGCGGTGCACTTCCAACTTCTGTTCTTCGCGCTGCATGAGCGTGGAGTCGTTGACATTGATAAAGAGTTCGTCACCTTGCAGAGTGATGCGCCCTGCCGGCGCCGTGATGAGGTCGTGGCTACGGACGTACTCGAAGAGGGGCTTCAGCAGCGGGTGGAGCGCATAGTAACGCTCGGCGTCTTGTGTCTTTGCAATAATCATAACTTATCTGTTTGCTATTTCGTCAAGCATGAGCCAGCAGTTCATCAGTCCGCGAGGCACATGGAAGCAGCCTTTCCACTTGCCGCCCTTAAGGGGCAGCAGCACCTCGCCCTGACGGTTGAGATAGCCGTACCACTCGGGATAGTCGGGGTCGGTAAAATGGCTCCAGGTATAATCGTGGATGCGCTCAAACCATTCGAGGCACTCCTTGCTTCCCGTGAGCTGATAGCCCTTGAGCATGGAGATGAGGGTCTCGATATGCACCCACCATAGCTTCTGGTCAAACTCCAGCTCGTGGCGCGGCTTGCCGAGGCGGTCCATAAAGTAGAAGATGCCGCCGTACTGCTCGTCCCATCCATATTTCACTTCTGCCAGAGCTATCTCCACTGCTTTGTCAATGAGCTCGGGACGGTTGAGGCGCTTGCCGAGGTCCATTATGAACCACATAGCCTCAATGGCGTGACCCGGATTCATCTTGCGCCCGTCGAGGCAGTCCACCAGCTGGCCGTCCTTGCCGAGCGCCTCGACTATCAGGCCGAGCTGCGGCTGATAGAACACGTCAAGCACCTCGTGGATGCAGTCGGCGATGGTCTTTTGCAGGAACGCAGGGTCGATGAGCGGCTCTATCTCGAGGGCAACATTGCATAAAATCATCGGCAGGTCAAAGGTCTTCAGCGCACGGGCTCCGGGGGCAGCCTTGCTCCACCGGTTCTTGGGGTTGTCAACGCGGGAGAGGACTATGTCGAATGTCTTGCGGGCGATGTCAGCATACTCCGCGCTGCCCGTGGCTATGCTGAGTTGGCCGTAGGCAATGGTGGCAAAGGTGTAGGAGAAGATATTGTAGGGCTCCACCAGCGGGCGGCCCTCACGGTCGATGGCGAAATACCAGTTGTAGCTGCCGTCGTGGCCGCAGCGCTTCAGGAATTCGGCTCCCTGCACGGCGCAGTCAAGCCACTCCTGCCGCTGCTCCACGGTATTGTAGAGCTTGGCAAACATCCACACCTCGCGGCACTGCAACCAGATGAATTTGTCGGTGTCGTATACACTGCCGTCGCGGTCCAGGCAGGAGAAATAGCCGCCAAACTCACGGTCCTGCGAATTGTTGAGCCAGAAAGGCAACACTTTGTCGAGCAGCTCGGTCTTATACTGCTCTGCCAGTTTCTTGAAATCCATGATATGTTTTTAAGATTTGAATTTTATACTTATTTGCGTACTTTTCTCTTTATTGTTCGCTCTTTTCCAGCGTCTTCCACGTCAGCCCTTTGATATTCTTCTTATTCTTTGAAAAGAGCGAGAGCACCAGTGCCACCACTACCGACACAAACATACTGATAAATCCGAACAGCAGGAAGTTGGCGTCGGTGAAGTAGTTCATATAGAACACCGCCAGCGTTCCGGCAATAAAGCCGATGAGCGAAGTGGTGGCATTTATGCGCTTAAAGAATATGCCCATGATGAACAGGCCTCCGATAGCGCCTGTCAGCAGGCCGAGGATGGTGTTGAAGTAGTCGAGCAGCGACTGAATGTCCGTCACAGCCATAATGATAGCTATGAATGTGCCGATAAGTCCGGACACGATGCCTGCCCAGCGAGCTACGCTGAGGGTTTTCTTGTCGCTAATATGCGGGCGCATCTTCTTGTACATATCCATCGTAAACGCGGTGGAGATAGAGTTGATATTGCTCGAGATGGTGCTCATGGTGGCCGCAAAGAGCGCGGCGATGAGTAGTCCGGCGAGACCCGCGGGCAGCTGGCTCATCATGAAGAACGGGAAAATGGCGTCGGTCTTCTGCATCGTGACATCTATCGACGCGGGGTGAGTCTTGAAGAAGGTGTAGAGGCCCGTGCCAATGGTGTAGAAGATGATGGAGACAAAGATGCTCAGGAATCCGTTGGTGATAATGGAGCGCGAGGCTGCCTTCTCGCTGCTGGTGGTCATGTAGCGCTGTATCACCGTCTGGTCGGAGGTGTAAGAGATAAGGTTATTGGCCAGTCCGCCGAGCACTATCACCCAGAAGGTGGCGGAGCGGAAGTCGAAGGTAAAGTCAAAGAGCACAAACTTGTCGTTGGCCATGCCGATGTCCCAGAATCCGGAGGCTCCGCCCTCGGTCTGCGTCACCAGGAATACTGCCGCCAGCAATGCTCCGCCGATAAGGATGAAACCCTGCACCACATCGCCCCATACCACGGCCTCCATGCCGCCCATAGTGCAGTATGCAATCGTGATGGCCGACATAAGAATGATGCAGACAAAGATATCTATGCCCGTCACCGCTGACATAGCCAGCGACGGCAGGAACAGCACCAGCGCCATGCGCGCAACCATAAAGATGATAAACAGCGCACTCGCCATCGCCCTCACTCCGTAGCAAAAACGCTGCTCCAAATAAGCGTAGGCCGTGGTTATCTTCAGTCTGCGGAAGAACGGCAAGAAGTAAGTAATCACGGGGAACGCCACGATGAGGATAAAAATCTGCATCGGGTAGTATTTCCAGTCAGTAGCATAGGCCTTGGCAGGAATAGACATGTAGGTAATGGCACTAAGCATGGTAGCAAAGATACTCATGCCCGCTGCCCACCACGGTATGCGACCACCGCCCGTGAAGAAGTCGTCGCTGTTCTTCTCGCGGTGCATGAAATAGAAGCCGAGTGCCAGCATCGCCAGCAGATATACGATGAGAACTACCCAGTTGAGCCAACCAAAACTGGCGTCGTAGTCCACACTCACGCTCGCTGCATCAGCAGAGCGCACGCCTGGCTTACTTTCGCCGTTGATTACCAGCCACTGGTGCTTGCCCCCCACGGCATAATCCACCACTGCAGCCCCAGCACGCGCCAGGCAGGAGTCACCCTCCAGTTCGCTCCACGTGTCGGTGATAGTATTATATATTAATAAGGTAGAGCGGAACTTATACCATGCCGGCTCGTGCAGCATATAGTCGGGCTGCGGCTCAGCGAGTGCTTTATCAAAGATTTCCTTATTGACACCGCCGATACACACGATAAACGAAGTGCCGGAATTGACGGCACTGGCCCCAACCAACGCTACAGCCTGAGAACCGACCATCATGTCGGAGGTCTCCTTCCACTTTCCGTAGAGAGGGTCGTAGTAAACACCGCCACTATTGGTGCCCTCAGCGCTATAGCCGCCCAGCAGATAGAACAATGGGCGCTCTGCACCGCTCTGCACTGCCGCTATAGGCTGCAGGCGCGGACTGCCAGGAAAATCGGGCAGCACCTCCCACCGTTTGCCCTCGGGCCATTTGAGACGGAAAGCTCTGTTGGCTGCTACGCCGTCGGTCTGGCCACCCGCCACATAGATATAGCCGTTACCATAAGCTCCTGCCATATTGTCAAGCGCCACTGGTAGCGAGGGCAGCGGCTTAACGCTTACCTTGCCGCCGTTGTAGCTGAGCAGTGAGACCGCCGAGAGGCTCTTGACGCCATTGGTGCCGCCTATCGACACTATGCCTTCCGCCACACTGACACTGACGCCGTATGCCACACTGTCAGCAAGAGCGCCAACCTTCTTCCATGATTTTTCGCCAATCTTGATGGCGTACACATCATTGTAGAAACGCTTCTGGCCACCCTCCGCAGCAGGCGTGTCGGGGAAATTACAGCCTCCCGCCACGAGCACATAGCCATTGCTCACACCGGCAAACGGCGCTGAAACGCCCTGCCCCTGACTAGCCTCCAGCTGCGGCATCCGGCTAAACGTGGCAGTATTAAACGTCTTGTCTTCAGCCGCTGCGCCAAGGCATAACAGCATGCAAATAGCTATTAAAAAATATCGGAATATTTTCATGGAAATCAACTTACTCCTTATCTCCTTACTCCTTGTTTCCTTATTTATTGCAATGATTAAAGAAGTCGATATCCTCCAGCTTCTGCTTGAGAAGAGCCTCCTCCTCGTCAGTCATATTCTGGAACGGCGTGCGATTAGGTCCCATGTCGTAGCCGATGAGCTTCATGATACGCTTACCGCCCACAATGTTGCCGCGGAAACAGCATATCACGTCAATCACATCCTGCGCATAGTCCTGCAGACGACGGGCAGCCTCAAGGTCGCCCTTTTCCCACGCATCAATAATGCCCGTGAGCACGCGGCCGTTGTAGTTAGTCGTACCGCCGATGCCGCCCTGCGCACCGCCCATGGCCAGACACGGAAGAATCGTCTCATCCTGGCCGTGGAGCATGTCAAACTTGCCGTCCTTGTAGCGGCGGCAGCGGTTATATTCATACAGACTCTCAAAAGTATACTTGATGCCGGCGAGATTAGGAATACGTCCGCTCTCATCAGCGGCCTTCAGAAATTCATACATTGACAGGAACGCGCCGTTGAAGGCAGGGATATGATAAAAATAGAACGGCAGTCGCGGAGCACCGCAAGCAATCTCCTCGCAATATTTCACCAACTCCTCCACGCGGCCAATCTTCGGGAATGGGGGCGCCATAGCGCCGATGCCCCACGCTCCAATCCTTTCAGCATGCGCAGCAAGCATACGGCTGTTCTTCACGCAGCAGCCACCCACGTGCACTATCACCTTGAAAGGCTCACCGTCCAGCGTAGTAACCTTTGCGGCATTCCTTACCCACACCTCGGCCAGGCTCATGCGCTCCTGCTCTGTGAGCATATAGCCCTCGCCAGAGGAACCGTTGATAAACACTCCCTTCAGACCGTTGCGGGCCAGCAACTCGGCGTATGCAGGGATAATCTCGTAGTTCACAGAGCCGTCTTCATACATAGGAGTAAACGGCGCGTCAATAAGACCTTTTATTCTTTCCATATTGGCATTAGATTAAAAATTACTCCGCAAATTTACGAAAATAAAATGAAACACACCGTCAAAGAGATTATTATATTATCAATTATCAATTACCAAAGTGTCGGTGTCATCAGATTCAAAGGATTAATCTTTTTTATCTTCTGTATATTCGGCATCTCGCCTATTTGTTGTATCTTTGCCCTCAGTAAAGACGTAAAATCCACAAATACCTACCATTATGAAAAAGACACTGCACATACTAACCACCGCCCTCCTGCTTACGGCATCACATGCCTGGGCCGACAGCTACAAGGGCACTCTTGAGCGCCACGGACTGAAAATGGAGTACACCCTCTCCGGAGGCATTGTAACCGACAAAGACGACCACCGCATAGGGGGCGCACCAGTGGCAATCATGGGAGTGAGCATCGAAGGCGAGATAGAAGCCGGTGCCAGCTTCAGCGCATCGTGCCGCAAGCTGGCAACCGCCCGCCAAGCCAAGAAAGGAAATATCCTCGGCAAAATCAAGGACACTGCCCTAAAACTGACAGGCCGAAACGACAAAAACAAAGATATGAAGATGACCATCCTCATCCGCAAGGCCGGCGAATCCGACTACATACAAGCAACCAAGGAAGACAACGGCTCGGTAGGCACCACACTGACAGTACCCGCCGAGGCCGAGCAGATGACCATAATACTCTCATGCCAAGGCCCTAGAGACAGACTCGAATGCCACTCCACATGGAAGGTAGTCAAGCGCACCACTGCCCCACAGCCCTCCAACACAGGCAATAAGCAGACCGCAGTAAGCTCCGGCAAGAAATACACCGACCGCATCAGCCACAACGGCCACACCATGAAGTACACCATCAGCGGAGCCGAAATCAAACTCAAGGACAAAGCCGAACTCGTCACCAACTCCGTCACCGACTATCACCAGGTAATCAGAGGCCTCGTCAAGCCCGGACAAACAATCAGCGTTGATATGCTCAAAGAATCAGGTTCCAAATCACCGCGACTTAACATCTCCTTCGAATACCTTAAAAGAGGCGCCGTACCCAGATTCAGCAATGTAGACCGCATGATACAAACAAAAATCACCGACCAGACATCAAAAACATACACTGTGCCCTCCGACGCAGAAGTCGTCTATGCACACCTCTATTACCAAATACCCGCCCAAGGCATAGAAAGCACCATCAACCTCACGGCCAACCTCTATGTAGAGGACAAAATACCCGACTACGCCATATCGTCCAACTCCACAGCCGTAGCTTCCACAACCGTCTCCTCACCATCGCCAACAACCAAGACCACGACACGCGCCACACCCACCAAGACTTTCAAATGGGACGAAATAGCCGAAGACGAATACTGCCCCAAGTGCCAACAGCCCTACAGTCTCTATGAAGTGCAAGAAGCCATTGGCACTGTCCAGCAAAAATGCATACAAGAAAACGACAACCGATATGCCAAGCTCACCCCCTTTGACGTAATCTACTGCGACAACTGCATACGCACAAGCCGCCATTCACAAGTATGGCTCAACCACGACGATGCAGAAGAATGCATCATCATCCGTCAGAACACAACGGCACGCATAGAACGCATGAGTAACGGCAAAGAACGATGGCACCTGCACAAAGGGCATCTAATAGCCAACTACCACAGCGGCAGCAACGTACCATCCTTCCAACTGGCCAACTGTGTAATCTTTCCTAAAGGAAGCATTGTAATCGGAATGGAAGAAGACGGCAGGGCATCCAAAGCCACCATCCTTAGCGGAAGCGCAGAAGTACTCAGCACTTTCGGCGGACAAAAACAAACCTTGAAACCCGGTCACATGATAACCGTCACCCCCGACGGCACGCAGGAAATAAAATCTTGCGACACCAGCCAGCTTTCACAGGAAGTAAACCGGCCCGCCTACGATCGCAAGAATACCTACCTGAACGAATGAGCAAGCTCCCTGCAAGCTAATCGGGACACACCCTCCGCAGACGGCCGAAAAAAAATGGCACCAACCATGTCACCTTTTGACCGCCGTCTGCGTTATATATATGAGCAAGCTCAGAACAATAACCAATAACCACTAAAAACAGTACAGACATGAAAGAATTAATAGCTGTAATCGTGCCTATCGGCATATGCGTCGTGTTGCCAATCCTAATTGTATGGATTATCATGCAGAACAAGAAGAACGACACCAACCGCCGCACCGAAATCATTCTGGCAGCCCTCGAAAAGAATCCCGACATTGGCAACATGGAGGAAATCCTGAAAAAGATGACTCCGCCGCAGCCCACCTTCAGGGAGAAGATGCTGCGCAAGCTGCACGGAGAGTTGATGTGGGGCAGCACTATGACCATCCTCGGCGTAGCATTGCTTATCACCACAACTGCTATGGCATATTACGGCGGTTATGCCCCTGGTGACATTTCCGCCCTGGGAGTAATAGCCGCTGC
>JAGCYL010000114.1 GCA_017960825.1 Bacteroidaceae bacterium
CGCCGATGGCGCGACCACTGGCGAGCCGCTCGCGACCCTTGCAGGGTTGCCGCTTCGCTCTCGCGGCTCCTTACAACTCGTTAACTTGTTAACTCGTCAGGGTGCAAAGATAACACATTTTTTAAAAATTCAAAAACTGGAAAACTGAAAAATTGAAGGAGTTGGCAAGTATTTACAATTTCACTGTTTGACTCATGACCCATGACTCACGACTGAACGCGAAGCGCAAAAAAGCACCTTTTTCGTAATTTATATGCAGAAATTTAGCATACAACTAAAGAAAAAGTGGTGTTTATTTCTTTTTTAAGGGTGCAAAATTGGCTATGTCCAAAGATATATGTATCTTTGTACGCTGTGACCGCGATAAATGTACATTGCCGCTTCGCTCTCGAACTTGCATACAAGATTTGCACCGGCTTTGCCGACAGCAAATACAAGTTCTCGCGACCCTTGCAGGGTTGAATATTGAATATTAAATTTTAAAACATAAAAAACATGATACGTTCATTTACTACTCTACTGTTAGCACTTCTGCTGTGCACCCCTATGGCAGCACAGGTTAACTACAAGATGCTTCCTGACTATGACAATGTTCCGCCCGTTGACTGGCGTCTGGGCGTAAAGAATGGAAATGCTCCTATTGGAGTCAAGCGTCAAGAGTCTGGAGTCAAGAGTGCCAAGTCACACTCTTTCTCGGCAGAGGCTGAAGAGGACGAGCTGCCCGACCACTGGAACAATGCGCTGTTCAAGCATTTTCCGCCGTACTTCTACCAGAGCGGTCCCTCGTGTATGTGCTCCAGTTTCACGGGCTACATCTTCACCCATGAGCTCAACAGCTATCGCGACCTCGACGGCTACAACTCTGCCAACCAGATGGCAGTATTCTTCGGCTGGCTGCAGACATTCCAGAACAGCTCGAAAGAGGATATTGAGATTAACAACGGCTGTCCCAACTCTATAGACTACAACGGCCGCACACACTCCGACAACTACGGCTACCAGGACTGGCACAGCCGCGAGAGCGGATGGATGCAGGGCTACGACCGCTGGTATCGCGCCATGTTTAACAGGGCGCAAGGCTTCTACACCTTCCCCTACAACACCGGCACCGAGCGAGGCCGCCAGGACACCAAGCGCTGGCTCTACAACCACAACGGCGACACGTCGTTCAAGAGCGGTGGCGTGTGCTATATAGTTGTGGCCAGCAACAGTACATACCCCAAGATTCCCTCTACTCCCGCCAACGACCCCACGGGAGCCGTGGGCAAGTATTACATCACCGGCTGGGGCAAGGAGATGGACCACGCCATGACCATCATCGGCTGGGACGACCGTATAGAGTTTGACCTCGATGAAAACGGTGTCATCGGCGAGAAAGACAAGGATGAGGTGGGCGCATGGATAGTAGCCAACTCGTGGGGCGAAGGCTGGGAGAACGGCGGCTGGGTGTATGTGCCTTACCGCTACGGCGGCGTTATCGGCAAGGTGGCGCCCCAAGACTTCTGGCAGCCCTATGTCACCTACATCCGCAAGGACTATGTGCCGCAGCGCACCATCAAACTGAAGATGGACTACAGCCACCGCTCGGAGCTGTCGCTCCATGTGGGCGTAAGCGCTGATACAGCAGCCACGGCTCCGCAATATTCTCTGCCCATGTCATTCTTCCAGCAGGCCGGCGACGGTGCTGAGGATAAGACCGGCGGTGCACCTGAGGTGCCGATGCTGGGCAAGTGGGTGGACGGATTCCACTACGAGCCTATGGAGTTTGGCTACGACCTGACGACACTGAGCACAGGCTACGACATGAGCAAGCCGCTGAAGTATTTCTTCACCGTCAAGTTCCATGGGGACAAGGGCAGCGGCCATATCTACAACGCCTCCATCCTCGACTACCGTCTGGAGAGCGAGGACGGCATCGAGATACCCTTTGACATCGACACGGTGGCCATCAACAGGGCCGACTCCAAGAACAGTGCCATCACCATCAGCGTAGTGGTGCCGGGCGAGGCCATCAACGCTCCCTCCAACCTGCGCATAGACGGCAACCACCTCGCTTGGGACGCTCCGCAGGGCTCGAGCATGAAGGTAAAATATTATAATGTTTATAAGAACAATGTGCTGATTGGCACATCGGTCAATACTCAGGGCTACAAGATTGAAGGCGACGAGGCAAGCTACTGTGTTACCGCCGTGTACGCCTACAAGAAGAAGACCATCGAATCGGCCAGAAGCGAACTGGCGCGCACTCCCATCAGTCTGCCCGACGGCAACAATATGACGCTGACCGTAAAGAACGGTTCGCTGATAATCCCCAACGCTCTGCCCTACGCCCTGGAGCAGGGAACCATTGAATTCTGGATAAAGCCCACCACTATCGGTGTATCCAACCATCGCCTGGGCGGCACCAACGATGCCGGATTCTACTGCAAGATAACCCCTAGCGGCCAGGTGGCTGCGGGATGGGACTCCGACAATCAGGTGAGCTCCGCTGCCAAGTCGGTGAAGCAAGGCACATGGAGCCATGTGGCCGTACTGGTGGACCACAACAACCTCACGCTCTATGTCAACGGCATGAAGAAAGGCTCTGCCCACGCCGCGACAGGTAGCGGCATTCCCGCACTGGGCGACATCGTGTTTGGCACCGAGGGCGACCTGCTGGACGCAGAGATTGACGAACTGCGTATCTGGAGCACCCTGCGCTCACAGGCTGAAATCTACGGCAATAAGGATATTGCCATCAAAGACCCCTCCTCTCACGGCGAACTCATCTGCTACCTGCCCATGAACCCGATTACCATTGCAGGCGAGCAGAGGATACAGGAGTTTGCCTGCAACAACCATGCCTATGTGACCGGCGAGGAGACCTCCGTGCAAGAGAACACCGACATACTCAAAGGGGCGACCTTCAAGATACCTGTCTCCATCGTAATCACTGACTCCATCTTTACCGGACAGCCCACTCGCCTGCAGGCCAACGGTTCCGTTAATGTCACTTCGTGGAAATGGAGCGTGCCCGGC
>JAGCYL010000115.1 GCA_017960825.1 Bacteroidaceae bacterium
ATGGAGATACTATATTATATAATAATGGGACTGCTCATAGCTTTAGCAGCTCTTTTAATCATTGGAAAACTCTGCACATACCTCCGCTATGACGAGCCTCTTGTTGACATTCATGAGACCGAAGAAGACCGGATTAAGCGATACGAACGCAAGCGTAACCGTCAGAGAAAGAGAGAACGGTTCACGAGTCCCTCGACCGCTGACGGCAAAACCATATTCGGTTTTCCCATGGACGACCTTTAATTGTCTTTTTTCATATAGATTTAGCGTGTTACCTTTGTAATTGATAAGAGTAACACGCTATTTTTATGAACGCAGCAGATATTATAGGTGTAGATACACATAAAAATGAAATTTTTGTCACAAAATGAAAAAAAGCCTAATATTTCTTGGCAGCTATGGGCTTTTTTCATAACTTTGTGGCATGTTTATCATCCTGATGACGGAGTGCATTGTTTCAGCCGAGTTCGAATAAGGACTTAGCCGAGGCGATGGACTCCGCTCTCTTTTTATAATAAATATAGTAAATAGTAGAATCATAAATCTGTTTAACCCTTTTTAATAACCTTAATTATTTTTTTAGTGTTATGAAAAAATTATTCTTTATCGCCGCTACATTGCTGGCAACCATCTGCACCACTCAGGCGCAGAATGTACAACTGCACTACGACTTCGGTCGCGACATGAACAAGGCTCTCAATGCTGACAACGGCAACCGTCAGCGCATGACCCTTACCTACGAGACTTTCTCCGCTGACAAGTGGGGCTCATGGTTCTACTTCGTTGATTTGGACTTCTACAGCCGCGGTATTCAGGGTGCTTACACCGAGATTAGCCGTGAGTTCACTGTGGCTAAGCCGAGCGAGAGCCTGAGTCTGGCTGCTCACATTGAGTATAACGGCGGTTTCTGCTCCGGTCGCCGCAATGCGTGGACGAGCATCTTCCAGCAGTGCGCCCTCATAGGTCCTGCCATCAACGGCCACAGCGCTGACTTCAGCAAGACATGGTCGGCTCAGGTGCTCTACAAGCAGTTCTTCAAGGACGCTCTTGACAACAAGGCTTATGCCAGCTTCCAGCTGACAGGCGTATGGGGCCTGACTTTTGCCAACAAGGCTCTCACCTTCAGCGGCTTTGCTGACCTCTGGCGCGGCCAGAAGGCTAACGGCCACGGCCAGCTCGTATTCCTCACTGAGCCCCAGCTCTGGTATAACTTCAACACTCTGAAGGAGGGCCTCAACCTCTCCATCGGTACTGAGTGGGAGGTGTCCAACAACTTTGTCGTGAACAACTACGACGGTAAGACATTCTTCGTGAATCCTACCATCGCTCTGAAGTGGAGCTTCTAAACTTTTCACATCTCACATTTAACATTTAACATCTACTGTTATGTTGAAGAAATTATTCGGCTTTGAAGCCGGCAAGCACTCCAAGAGGATTGAGGTGATGGCAGGTATCACTACCTTCCTGACCATGGCCTATATCTTGGCTGTGAACCCTGGCATCTTCAGTGCTTTGGAGGGACAGGGCATGGACACCAAGGCTGTGTTCACCGCCACCGCTCTGGCAGCCATCATCGGTACCCTCGTGATGTCCGTATGGGCAAAGAAGCCTTTCGGTCTTGCTCCTGGCATGGGTCTGAACGCCTTCTTTGTGTTCACCGTTTGTCTTGGCATGGGCTACAGCTGGCAGTTGGCATTGACCGCCATCCTGCTTGAGGGTCTTCTGTTCATCATCCTTACGCTGACTAAAGTGCGTACGACTATCGTGAAGTCTATCCCCTCTACTCTGAAGAACGCCATCGGCGCAGGTATCGGTCTCTACATTGCCTTCATCGGTCTCAAGAGCGCCGGCATCGTAGTTAACAGCGAGGCCACCTCTGTGACTCTCGGCAACTTTGCCGACAAGGCTGTCATCCTGGCTCTCATCGGCTTTGTGCTGACCAGTGTGCTGGTAGTACTTAAGATAAAGGGCGGCATGCTCATCGGTATCCTCGCCACCACCATCATAGGTATCCCTATGGGTGTCACCCATCTCGAAGGTATCGTGAGCACTCCTCCTTCGCTGGAGCCCATCTTCTGCCAGTTTGAGTGGGACAAGATTTTCACTCCTGACATGCTTGTTATCGTGTTCACATTCCTCTTCATCGACTTGTTTGACACCATCGGCACCGTAGTAGGCGTGTCCGTTAAGGCTGGCATGGTTGACAAGAAGGGCAACGTTGACCGCATCGACAAGATATTCATGGCTGACGCCGTGGCTACCACCGCAGGTGCATGCCTTGGTACCAGCACCACCACTACCTATATCGAGAGCGCAGCAGGCGTTGCTGACGGTGGCCGCACCGGTCTCACCGCTTTCGTCATCGCCATCTGTTTTGCACTGTCACTGTTCTTCGCTCCGCTGTTCCTTGCCATACCGGCAGCAGCCACAGGCCCGGTGCTCGTAATCGTAGGTGTGTTCATGGCAGCACCAATCAAGGACATCGACTGGGAGGACTACTCCGAGGCTATTCCTGCATTCATCACTATGATGCTCATGCCTCTGGCCTACAGCATCAGCGACGGTATCATGCTGGGTATGATTTCCTACGTTGTCATCAATGCCTTCAGCGGCAAGACAAAGAAGATTTCCATCATGCTATGGGTTCTGTCCATCTTGTTTATCGCACGCTATGTGATGATACACATGATAAGCAACTGATGCCCTGCAGCACAAGTTCCTAACAATAGTCTCGGCAGGCTTAGGGCTTGCCGAGACTTGGTTTTTCAATAGAGAATGACGTCACACAAGAGAGGACTCTTCGCCCTTAGCCCAATGTTTGTACTCATAGCCCTGATGGTGGGCCTGAGTCTTTATTTCGGCGACTTCTACAAGGTGCCGCCCGCTGTGATATTCATCATCACGGCGGTGTATGCCATCTTCACCATGCGCGGTCTGAAACTCAATGAGCGCATTACCGTCTTCTCCAGGGGCGCAGGGCATAGCGACCTCATTCTGATGGTGTGGATTTTTATCCTTGCCGGAGCCTTTGCCGCCTCTGCCAAGGCCATGGGGGCCGTAGATGCCACCGTCAATCTCACACTCAGCGTACTGCCCGAGAGTATGCTGCTGCCTGGCATCTTCGCTGCCGCCTGCATCGTGTCGCTGTCCATAGGCACCTCCGTGGGCACCATTGCTGCGCTGATGCCCATAGTGACAGGCCTTGCAGACCAAACAGGCATGGATCTGCCCGTCATGGCTGCAGCCGCTGTGGGCGGAGCGTTCTTCGGCGACAACCTGTCGTTTATCAGCGACACCACGGTAGTGGCGACAAAGACCCAGGGATGCCGCATGAGTGACAAGTTTAAGACCAACTTCATCATTGTGCTGCCTGCGGCAATCCTCACCTTCATCTTCTACATACTGATAGGGACAGGCAGCACCACCGCCGATATTGCTGCCGACAAGGTGGAGGTGCTGAAAGTGATGCCTTACCTCGTGGTGCTCGCCACCGCCATCGTAGGCATCAATGTGCTGGCCGTTCTCACCCTGGGCATAGTGCTGACAGCCATTGTGGGACTGTGCGACGGCAGCTATATGCTCGACGGATGGTTCGGTGCAATGGCTGAAGGCATCGGCGGAATGACAGAGACCATCCTCGTGGCACTGCTGGCAGGCGGTCTGCTGGCTGTCATCCGTCACGGCGGCGGCATCGACTGGATAATCCGCCGGCTCACTGCCCGCGTCAATGGCCGCCGTGGAGCCGAGTTAAGCATCGGCATGCTCGTAAGCCTCGTCAACTGCTGCACAGCCAACAATACGGTAGCCATACTGTCTGTGGGCGCTATATCCCGCGACATAGCCTCTCGCTTTGGCGTTGACCCTCGCAAGGCTGCATCCATCCTCGACACATTCTCCTGCTTCGTGCAGGGTATCATTCCCTATGGCGCACAACTGCTTATTGCCAGTGCACTTGCCGCCATTCCCGCCACAGCCATGATGCCCTATCTCCTATATCCCTACTTGCTCGGCATAGCCGCACTGGCAGCAATAATCTTTAACTTCCCTAAGAAAAAACAAAGATATGACACACAGAATAGCAATAACATTGGCAGTGGCGCTGCTTGCACTGGCCGCAAAGGCCCAGACGCCGCTGAAAAACGTTTATGACGAAAACCTCAATCCCCTTGAGCAGATAGACAATGCGCTGGTCAAGGCCAAGGCTGAGGGCAAGTTTGTGGTATGCCAGGTGGGCGGCAACTGGTGCCCATGGTGCCTGCGCTTTGCCGACTTCGCGGCCAAGGACACCGCTGTAAGCAAGGTCATCGACGACAACTTCGTACTTATCCACGTCAACTACAACCCTCGTAAGTCTGAGGGCGAAGCCAAGATGCAGCAAGCTGCCCAGATGTTGCAACGCTTAGGCAACCCCTCGCGCTTCGGCTACCCCGTCTTTGTGGTACTCGACCACGAGGGCAAGGCCATTCACACCCAGGACTCCAGCTTCCTCGAAGAAGGCCAGAGCTACAGCCAGGAAAAAGTCCTCCGCTTCTTCAAGTGCTGGACCCCAGCGGCAGTAAAGCCAAACTAACACCTCGTAAAACGAATTATATACCCTAAAATTTGTCAACAATATAATAATTACTATATTTGCAGTAGCATTTCAAAACCACATTGCCTATGTAGCAAAACAAAAGACATTTAAGATAAAGAAGCGTTAGCTTTATTCTTGCTTTCTGATAATTGGGGAATTATACAAAGCATCCAGAGTAAAAGTTAATGCTCACGTTAAGGCGTGGGCTTTTACTCGGATATGGATGCACGGGTTATCCCCAATACCTCAGAAAGCATAGACGATAGTAATTGTCCACGTTTTTTATTAACCACTAAATTTATTTGTATGAAAAAACTTCTTATTGCCATTTTGATTGTATTTATGGGACACAATGTTCAGGCACAAAACAGTGTCTCTTTTAAACTGAAGGCCAATCTGAAGCATCTGCCCAAGACACTCTATATCGGCGAAAGCCCATATCCAAAAGCGGGTGAAGCAGACACCGTGCACGTAGTTAACGACAAATTCGAATACACCATCCCCGCCAAGAAATTCACCTCTGCTTCGCCCACTTGGATATATCTGAGTAACGGCAATAATCCCCTAAAAAGTTATCTTGTGGTTCCGGGTGAAGTGATGACAATCAAGGGCGATATCCGTTCCGACGTAGAAATCGGTGGCACAAAGTTCTACAAAGAATGGGGCGCTGTAAACCACTTGCTGCAAACAATAGAGGATGACGATAACGAAGAATCGCTCATACTGGATTTCATGAAAAAGAATCCTGACAACGAAGCTGCAATCTTCCTTCTTTATCAACTGGAACATATTGCCCCTGATCGTATAGAGGAAGCTATCGGCATTATTTCGGATAAAGTACGCAAAGGGCGTATGAAGGAGTGGTACGATGACCAGTTGACACGCTTGCGTAACCGCATAAAGGATAATCAGGCGCAACAAACCTTGCAGGCTGGCGGTCGCGAAGTTCCTGACTTCACTCTGAACGACATCGATGGCCGTTCACTCTCACTATACTCACTCCGCGGCAAATATGTCGTGTTGGATTTCTGGGGTTCTTGGTGCGTATGGTGCATGAAAGGTGTACCTAAAATGAAAGAATACTACAATAAGTATGCAGGCAAATTTGAGATATTAGGTATTGACTGCAATGAAACTGAAGACAAATGGAAGCAAGCTGTTAAGGACTACCAACTGCCATGGTTGAACGTTTATTGCACCAACGACTCGAAGGTGAAGAGCCTGTTTGGTATAAAGGCTTTCCCTACGAAAATCATTCTCAGTCCAGAAGGGAAGATTATAATGTCGGTTGAAGGTGAAGACCCCTCCTTCTATGACGAACTGGATGAACTTCTCGGAAAATAACCACGAACACTATACACTAAACCAGAAATGCAGATGAGCTTATCGTAGTAAAAGAATAGATCATCATTATTCCTTTGAAACTTGCGAGTGTGGCAAATAGCTGCACTCGCAATTATTTTGATGCGACCTCATCATTTTTTAGAGCCACCTCGCGTAATCTTAAGCAGACTTCGTGGGATTTTAAGCGGACCTCGTGGGGTTTTAAGCAGACCTCGTTGCAATTTCATGGCGATGAAACAAGCATTTCATGGCGATGAAATAAACTTTTCATGGCGATGAAACGAGCGTTTCATGGCGATGAAATGAAAGCGAAGTCGCGCTAAAATTTCATGAGGGCGTGCTAAGATTTGGTGAAGTCGCGTTAAAAGTCAGCTGTATCGCGCTTAGAATCTAGAAAGTCGCAGTTAGTTTCTGTAAGAGCACGTTTAGATTTCATAAAGTCCAAAAGAAAAGGTAGCAGACCTGTGTCTGCTGCCTTTATGTCGGAAAGAGGCGACATTTCGTTCAAAACACTACGTCCTCATACAAAAAGAAGCAGCAAAACTGCCACTTCTTCTGTCGGAAAGAGGCGACATTTGCCGCTTCGCTCTCGAGCCTCTCTAATGTCAGACCGCGCCATGCGCGACCACTGACGAGGCTCTCGCGAAGTCTTCGACTTTGGCTCAGGACACTACGGCCCCATACGAAAAGAAGCAGCAAAACTGCCACTTCTTCTGTCGGAAAGAGGCGACATTTGGCCCAGAACCATACGGCCCCATACAAAAAGAAAACGACAACCGATTTGCATCTGTTGTCATTTTCCAGTCGGAAAGAGGCGACTCGAACGCCCGACCCCTACGTCCCGAACGTAGTGCGCTACCAACTGCGCTACTTTCCGATTTGCGGTGCAAAATTAGGCATTTCGCCTGACTGCGCCAAATTTTTAGTAAAGAAATTATTCTCCGCCCTGTGCAGCATCCATTATCTTCTGCACATCTTGGTCTATATTATGCAGCTTCTCCTTGCAGAAAGCGAGAAGCTGGCGAGCCTCTTTCAGCGTCTCTGTGAGGGCGTCAACATCGAGTTCGCCACTCTCCATCTGCTGCATTATCTCGTTTAGGCGGTCTATTGCTTCTATATACTTCATAGATTACTATTTTAAGTTCGAAAGTTATTTTACAAATTATATCTTTAACCTTTAACCCATAACCTCTAACCTTTCTTCCCCCTTCAGTGGGATAAGAGGGGGTCTATCTTACTGTGCTTTCTGCTGTGCCGTCGGCAAACTGCGTAACAAGGGCGTCGCCTTGTTTGAGGGCAGCAGCTGAAGTGACGGCCTTGCCGTTGAGTCGGGTGATGCTGTAGCCGAGCCGCAGTATGTTGGCTGGGTTATAGTGTGCCACAGTCCGCTCAATTATTTCGAGTCGATAGCGGAGGGCTTGCTGATACTGGCGCAGGGCTGCGCGAAGAGCCTGGTCAGACTGCTGCAGTTGGCTGCGGCGCAGGTCAAGCAATCGCAAGGCGAGTTGCCCTATCCGCTCACAGTTGCGCAGCTGGCGTGCCTCGTCATCCATGCGCTCGATTAGGAATGCCGCAACGGCAGTAGGAGTCTTGAGACTGGTGTGGGCCACGAAATCAAGCACTGTAGTGTCGCGCTCATGGCCTATGCCGACGACAACTGGCAACGGGAACTGCGCACAGTTGGCCGCAAGGGCATAGTCCTCAAAGCCTGCGAGGTCGCTCACTGCGCCACCACCACGGATGATGACCACTGCATCCCACTTGTCGCTCTCTGCTGCAATACTGTCCAGAGCCGCTATAATGGAGCTGCCCGTTGTGTCACCTTGCATGGTTGCAGCAAACAGCTTGTGGCTGAAGGCATAGCCGCCTGCGTTATTGTCGAGTTGGTTGCAGAAGTCGCCGTATCCGGCAGCTGTGGCTGATGAAACCACAGCTATACGCTGCAGTGGGCGTGGCAGCTGCAGCGCCTTGTTCATGCCGATAACGCCGTCGCTCTCCAGCTGGGCAAGGATTTCCTTGCGTTTCTGGGCCAACGAGCCCATTGTGTAGGTTGGGTCTATATCCCTCACAACCAGTGAGTAGCCGTAGGCTTCATGGAAACTGACCTCCACCTCAAGCTGCACTTTCAGTCCTGCACGGAATAACTGACCTGTCTGCTGCTCAAAGGCCTGCTTGAGCATGGGGAACAGGCCGGAATAGACCACGGCGCGAGCTTTGGCTATCGGCGCAGCACCATGCTCTCCCTGCTCCACAAGCTCCAGGTAACAGTGGCCGCGAGCCGCCACACGCACCTCGCTCAATTCGGCTGTAACCCAATAGCTGTCAGTGAAGGAGCCCGCGATGAGTTCCTTCACCATACGGTTGAGCTCGTATAGGGATATTGCTTTATTTTCAAAGTTAATCATACGCCCCCGTCGCTTTGCGACACCCCCTCTAGAGGGGGAGCTGTCTTTTCCTTACTCCTTTATTCCTTAATCCTTGTCAAATCCATCAGATAGGCAAGCTTAATGTGTATCGTGCCGTTGGCAGAGCGGGCAAAGGGGTCTTTCTTACTATTGCCGAACATATCTCCAAGGCCGTAGTAGTAGCGGCCTTCGAGCACGAAATGGCCGATGGGAGAGTTGTACTCCAGTCCGAGGCCGCCGGCTATGCCGTAGTCAAACTTACGCTCTATGCCAAGGTCATACTGTGCCACCACATGGTTGGGGCGCGAGGGTATGCCCTGCTCATCCGTAGTCCATACGGCGCTGCGCTTGTCGCTGTCGCCGATGCATAATCCAATCTGCGGGCCTGCCTGGAAAAAGAACTGCAGGCCGCGCTGCTCCTTGCCCCACGCCAACCGCGCAAAGATAGGCAACTGCAGGTAGCTCACGCTGCGACTATAAGTATCGTCAAGCCGCTGCCCCTCGAGGCTGCGGATGTCTTCCTTCCATCCAAGCTGGGTATAGTTGAGCTCAGCGTACAGGGCGCAGAGTGTGGTGAAGTATTTCTCACTCGTATATTTAATCGACAGTCCCACCGACGGCCCCACATGCATCTTCTGCTTTATGGTAGGGTCAAAATCCACGCTGTTCATGGCTATGCCGGCATTGGCGCCAAGGCTAAGCACCTTGCGCGGCTCGCCAATCTGGGCGTTGACGACATTGAACATTGAACATTGAACATTGAATATGAAAAGAAGCAACAGAAACTTCCATAGCCTGTTGCCCGTAGCCCATTGTATGCTATCTGTCCTTCTCATAGCGTCATTCGTTCATTTCTACCAGTTCCTGCGTACCGTCGGTTTTATAGTGCACCATCAGCACCGCAGTATTGATGAGACCAGACAGCGAAGTGCGCGGCTTGAAACGCAGGGCGCTCTGCAAGGGGGCAGCATAGATTTGCTGGTCGTAGAACCCGGCCTTATGGCGGGCAAAGCCCTTGAGCAGATAATAGCCTGTATCAAAGCCCCACATTGGGAAAGAGAAACGCTCTCGTGGAAGCTCCTGGTCAAAATTCTCTTTATACATCGCAGCGAACTTCTTCACCCTCGGCAAGTCTGTGCGCGGAAAATACTGCTGTATTACGTATGCGTTGAGCTGGCAGAGGGCCTTGCGGTCTGCCTCTGTCTGTACGCGCTCATACCACGCAGGATAGCCTACCACGGCAGCCTTGACGCCGCCGCATTTGGCAGCCATGGCGAGCATCGTGGCCTGAGTCTGCTCATCATACATGGTTGGTATGACCACTGCGTTGGCATCAGCGAGAGTCTGCAGGATTTTCTTCTCTTGACTGGGCCACTCCAGCTGCTTCACGCCCTTCACATACTTGCTTATGTAGTTGGCGAATGGACTAATCTGTATGCCACCGTTGGTGGACACAAGACAGAAGGTCTTGCCATTGAGTGCACTCACCAGCAGTTGCCATGCCTCTGGCGTAAAGTCGGTCTGGGTGACACGCAGAGCATAGAACGACGGATTGGAGATAAAGTCATCGTATGCCCCGCCGAAGGGAATGGCCACCTTGGTGCCATTGCGGCGCGAATATTCATTGATAATCTTTATCTGCTCCTGATTGGACGGGCCAAACACGATGTCAAACACTCCGTTCTTGCCCTCGTCGAGCAACTCACTCATGTCGGCAGCACTCTGCCCGCTGTGGGCGGCAGTGACGGTGAAAGTCTGCTCCCCTTGACTAAGCGAATCGACGGCCATAAGCAGTCCGCGGTAATACTCCACGGCACTGTATCCTAGGGCGCCCTGCGTCTTGAAGGGGAGAAACACACCTACCTTTATCTGCGCCAATGCAGGCAAGGCAAATACAAAGAATATGAGTCCAAATAACTTTTTCATAGTTTACCGATTTGATTGCGAAATTACGGAAAAAAAACGAAATCCCTGCCATTTTTCAGGATTTTGTGTGAAGATTTACTAATTCTTTATGATAACAACTGCACATGTCGCAATAAATGCGTAACTTTGTAGTTAGTTTATATGGTTCATTTTTTAATTATATATTAAATATGGTACGAAAAAGTATAGGATGGCGCACCCTTACATTTGCAGCCATTGCATTATTTATATTTACAGCAGCCTCTAAAGGCGGAGTGATGAATGACGAGGGGCCTACGGCATACCCAAAGATGGTTATAGACACCGCCGGTGTTGGGCAGGAATATTCGCAATACAGCGGTTCTGCGCCGGTGGTGACTCACTTCACCGCCAATGCGGAAAACGCAGGACCTTACACCCCGCTGTATGAGTGGCACATTTATAAGCCGGGCGAGGAGAGCAGTCCTTATCTGGTGCGCTACGAGGCTGACTTTGACTACACGTTTACAGAAACAGGTAAGTCGTATGTGTCACTGCAGATTAGCTTTGTGAACGGCAACGATACTATTGCCTACGAGATGGCGGAGCCTTTCACTGTAGAGGCATGGTCGTCAGTGCTCGCTGTGCCAAACGCTTTCTCCCCCAATGGCGACGGCACCAATGATGTTTTCCGTGTCAAGAGGGATGGTTATCAGAGTATCATCTCTTTCCACGGCTATATCTTCAACCGTCACGGCAAGAAACTCTTTGAATGGACTGACATCACTGACGGCTGGGACGGCACCAGCGGCGGCCACCCTGTAGCCGACGGAGTTTACTATGTGAGAATAGATGCACGCGGCGCCGACGGGAAGCACTACAACATCAAGAAGGCTATTAACTTGCTGCGTGGATATACCTATAACTCCGCAGGCGAGAACTGAAAAAGTCGCAAATTTGGATAACACCGCAAATAACATAGAGATTTGGGGTGCGCGCGCCAACAACCTGAAGAATGTTGACGTGCAGATTCCGCATGACCGTCTGACCGTGGTAACAGGGCTCAGTGGCAGTGGTAAGTCGAGCCTCGCTTTCGACACAGTTTATGCCGAGGGGCAACGCCGCTACATAGAGACATTCAACGCTTACGCCCGCAATTTCCTTGATAATGTGCAGCGGCCCGACGTAGATAAAATCAACGGTCTGTCGCCAGTAATATCCATCAGCCAAAAGACCACTACTCGCAACCCTCGCTCCACCGTGGGCACTGTGACTGAGGTGTATGATTTCCTGCGTCTGCTCTATGCCCGCATAGGCGAAGCCTATTCCTACGCTTCGGGTGAGCGCATGGTGAAATATACAGAGGAAAAGATTATCGATATGCTCAGCCACGATTACGCAGGGCATAGGATATATATACTTGCCCCACTGGTCAGGAACCGCAAGGGTCACTACCGCGAGTTGTTTGACAACATAAGGCGCAAGGGTTTTCTCTACGCTCGTGTGGATGGTGAAATGGTTGAGCTAAAGCCGCATTACAAGGTTGACCGCTACAAGAATCACACCATCGAAGTTGTGATTGACAAGCTCAGGGTGAGCAATGACGACTCTCCCTTTGCAGAAAATGAGCATGAGCGACTGAGGCGCACTGTGCTGACCGCCTTCCGGCAGGGCGACGGCATGATAACTGTGCTCGACGCAGACAATAACAAGGACCGCCATTACAGCAAGCACCTGATGTGTCCCGTCACTGGCATCAGCTATCGCGACCCCTCGCCCCATGACTTTTCGTTTAACTCTGCACAGGGTGCATGTCCCCACTGTAACGGCCTTGGCGTAGTCAACGACATTGACATTGACAAGGTAATTCCAGACCGCAACAAAAGCATTGGCG
>JAGCYL010000116.1 GCA_017960825.1 Bacteroidaceae bacterium
GAAGGAGCCGGGGCCGAACTTCCGAGAGGATTTCGACAAGTACCCAGTACTGTATGACCGATTGGAGCGAGTGCTCTGCCCGCGTGTGCACTTCAAGATGCTGGTGTTTGACAGTAAAGAAGTGTATGTCGGCAGCGCCAACCTCACAGGTGCCGGCATCGGCATGAAGGCAGACACGACTCGCAACTTCGAGGCCGGCATACTGACTGACGAGCCAGAGATCGTTGAGCAGGCGATGAATCAGTTTGACGATGTATGGATAGGCCGTCACTGCAAAAATTGTAAACGCAAAGACTTCTGCTCCGACCCTATCATATAGTGTTGTAAGACATCCCTTTCCATAGACCTCCGCCAGCTTGTGGCGGAGGTCTATTCGTTTAAAAATCATATATCTCGAATTTTTTTCTACCGTATGTCCCAAAACGACACTCCTGCCCTCTACCTTTGCAGCGTGAATCATTCATTTGCTTAATGGCTTAGAAACTTTAAAAGAACACGAATTACACGAATTTAACGAATAAAAAAAATAGGAAAACAACTTCGCCTCAGAGCTTTGCTCTCTCAGTCGTCTTTGCTTTCAGCTTCCTGTGAGCAAGCTCCCACCAGCAGTTATCAAATACCACCGTACCCCTACAGGGCAATGAGGCTACGTTCGAAAATAAAGAAAAACTCTTGACTCTTGACTCTAGACAAAAAACTAACAATTATGGAAAAGAAAGAAAACGAGGCAATAGATTTGCTCATGGCTTTTGAGCAAATCGTGGAAATGGCAGAAGACTCGCAGTTGAGCGACGCATTCTATCGTAAGGCCGACAAATATATCAAATATGTGTCGGCCAAGCTAGACCTTTCCCAAAAGCAGAGCGTGATGCTGGCTCTCTTTGTCAACAGGAGCTATGAAGTAGAGATCCAGATGGAAGAACTGAGCAAATATGTTAAGTGTTCAACAGTTCGCATCCTTCGCTATATGAACGATATTGACGAGCTTGAGAAGAAAGAATTCATCCGTTGCCGTAGATCGAAAGGAAAAATATCGTATAGAGTTCCGCTTGAGTTTTTAGAAGCCGTCAAGCGCAACGAAAAGTATCTTCCAAAGAAATACACGGGACTCTCTTGCCAAGAACTATTTGGTGTGTTGGAAGAAATCTTTAAGCTGCGCGAAGATTCTGAAATAACATACGATATCATGGTTGAAAATATAGAATCCTTATTTAAGGATAATCCAAAACTTGAATATGTTTCGCGTGTAGAAAACTATGAACTCGACTATTATCTCGGTGAGGAAAGCAAGATGTTGCTGGTGTTGTTTTCTCACTTGCTTGTCAATAATGATGATAATTATATAAGGTTTCATGATCTTGACTTTTTGTATGACTACAAAATGTATTGGTACCGCGTCAAATCACTACTTAGTAAAGGAACTCACCCTTTATTTGATTTGGGACTAATTGAGCATAACAATGATGACGGCATGGTTGATCGCGAGAGTTTCCGCATGACTGACAAAGCCAAAACGGAATTGTTCAGCGAACTCTGTCTGCAATCGAATGCTCGCGACAAAATCAACAAGGACATAGTAAGAAGCGATAAGATTGCAGAAAAGAAACTCTTCTATGGCGAAAGCATACAGTCTCAGATTAACGAGCTGAGTCAGCTACTGGATGAGAGTCACTATAAAGCGATACACTGTCGCATGAAAGAGTCCGGATTCCGTTGCGGGTTCACGTGCCTATTTTATGGTTCGCCCGGAACAGGCAAGACCGAAACAGTGCTGCAGTTGGCTCGCCAAACAGGGCGTGATATCATACAAGTTAACGTGGCAGATATTAAGAGCTGCTGGGTTGGCGAAAGCGAGAAAAACATCAAGAATCTATTCGACACCTACAGAGAGCACGTAAAGAAGGATGCCATAACTCCAATCTTGCTTTTCAACGAAGCCGATGCTCTCATCAACAAACGTTTGGAGGGGGCGCAGTCGGCAGTCAACAAGATGGAGAACTCTATACTGAACATCATCCTCCAGGAGATGGAGAATCTTGATGGCATACTCATCGCCACGACTAACCTAGCGCAGAACATGGACACGGCTTTTGAGCGCAGATTCCTTTATAAGATTAAGTTTGAGAGACCGACCTTCGACGCCAGAGTGAATATTTGGCGCACGATAATTCCCACTCTTAATGAAGAGGATTCACGCTACTTGGCTAACAAATATGATTTCAGCGGCGGTCAGATAGAAAACATCGCACGGCACTATACCATCGGAAAGATTCTGCATGGCGAGTCGAAGGATATAAGAAAAGAACTCTCTGAGTATTGCAATAACGAAAGACTAGAGTCGCACGACAAAAGGAACATCGGATTTTTTTAGGGATTATAAAAGTTCTATTTATCTGTGAGCCACTCTCTCCAGCTTAGGAGGGATGCAAAAACTACGCGCATACATTAAGTTATAATGTACGCGCGTATAATTATTCCTCGGAAGAACGGGGGGTTATCAGAACGAGATGGTGAAGGAGCCGCCTATGACGAAGGAGTTGCGGTGCTTCTTGACCTTCTGTGTCTCGACGGTGACGTCGTCGGGATCTACGAAGCCGTCGAGGCCAAGGGCTGCATCAAGGAAGCCGCCCGGGTTGTAGGTCATGGTGTAGGTCTTGCGGGTGTAGTCGTAGTCGAGGAAGAGGCGCCACGCGTAGTTCTCCTTATAGGCATAGGTGAGGCTGAGACCTGTGCCAAACTTCATGGTGTTGTTGCCGCCTACGGTGAAGTAGTCCCACTCTGCATTGTAGGTGGAGGGCAGGCACTCGAGGCTGAAGTCATCGGTTGCCGTATCATAGACGAACCTGCGCTCGCCGCCGCTGGCAACGGCATCGAGGTCTATCTCCTGCATGATGCTGCGGCCTACCAGGAGCTTGGAGCCGAGGGCGAAGCGGGAGGAGAGGGGCAGGTTGAAGTAGAGACCTACATCGCCGGCAAACTCGGTGAGGTGGTCGCTCTTGATCTTGAACTCTACTTCATCTATTATCGGTGCGCTGTAGTCGGGGTCGCCGGGTGTGCCCTGACCATAGACGAAGTCCTCGTATTCTGTGTTGTCCATATCGCCACCATAGAGTCCTCCGATCAGGCTGGTCCAGGCATAGTCCTCTATGCCATCCCAGCCCTTGATAGGACTGCTGTTGACACGCAGACGACCGCCGACACCGATGTATTTGTTGAAGAAATAGGCTCCTTCTACGCCTACTGATGTGGAGCTGCCAAACTTGAGGTTGAAGTCGGTATCGCCGTCTTCATAGCCGTCGAAGTCAAACTGCTCCATGTCGAAATTGAGCTTGCGAGTGCCCCAGCCAAGTCCCATGGAGACGGAGAAGAAGGAGGGGTTGGTGATGATGCTCTTCTCGGCGGTGATGTCGCCGCGCAGCAGGCCCTTGCCCTTGAAGAGGAGGTCGCTTATGCCATAGGCCAGCTCGGTGGACATGATGCCGATACCTGCTCCGCTGAGCACATCGCTCACCCAGTGGCGGTTGTTGAGCACTCGCATCACGCCGGTGGCGGTGGCCACGGCGTAGCCTGCCGCTGAATACCAGGGCGAACGGGTGGTGCCGTACTCCTTATGGAGGATGGTGGCGCCCATAAAGGCTGTGGCGGTGTGACCAGAGGGCCAAGAGTTGGCCGTAGTTCCGTCAGGGCGCATCTCCTTGGAAGTGTATTTGATACCGTTGACCAAACCGCCCATTATAGCGTATGATAATGCCGTGGAAGCCAGGTAGCGGCCCCAGTCGCTGCGACCCTCTACGCCGGCGAGCTTGAGACCGGTGGCGGCCACGAGGCCTGCCATCTGCGAGTAGTCGTCGATGCGGGTCTTGAACTTGGTGATAAGTGTGTGCTTGTTGTCGCCGGTGTTCTGGCGGAACGACCTTTTCTCGCCCTTGGCGATGATGCCTGCCACGAAGAGGGGCACGCCGGCGAAGGTGACATCGTCGAAGAACTTATATGGCTGCACGCCAGGATTGGTGCGCATCCACGTCAACTGATACTTGGGCTCGGGGAGAGGGGCAGGTGCCATAAAGGCGTACTCACTGGGAGCTGCAGGACTGAGATTCTCGGAGGTGGTCTCGGTCAGCGAAGGGGTGAGGGTGGTGTTGAGCTGCACAGGGGCAAGGGGCTCGAACTCTACTGTTTCAGCGTACGCTGTACTGCATGATATCAGTACTGCAATAAAAGAAACTTGGATTCTGCGGATTAACGATTTCATTTTCATCATTCTTTATTGTTTTTTTTGGTTTCTCTGCGTAGGGTTTTTGTCTTATTTGTGCAAAATTACGACATTGCGCTGAACTATCGAAACTTTTCTTAAAAAAAAATAACAAAATATTACATATTGTCGAGAGTCAAGAGTCGAGAGGCGCGCGTAGCGGGGAGGGGGGTCTGTCTCTATAAACTATAAACTATAAACTCTCTCTCCCTTCAGGGGGACAAGAGGGGGGGTCTGTTTTTTCTTTGTATTGTTCTGCCGCCCCTTCGGGGCTTGGTTTGTTGTTTATCTTGCGAGAAGGGGGTACGCCCTTCGGGCTCACCCCTCCCTGTTTTCTTTCGCCCGTTCGGGGCTTTGGCGGAGAGCCGTTGTTTTGTGGGCTTGCGGGGTTCGTTGTTTTGCAGGGCAGGGTGTTCGTTGTTTTACGGGGCAGGGTGTTCAGAGTCTTATGAATATCTTGCGGCGATAGAGGATGTAACCCACGAGCCAGCAGAAGAGTACATTCGTAAGGGCGAAGGCGAGGTCGCCGCCCTGCTCTCCGAAGAGGGGAGCAAAGAATCCATTGAAGAGCCAGTCCCAGAGGCTTTGACCTTCAACCTTGATGAGCATGAGGGGCCAGAGGATGCCCTCGCTGAGGAGGTACAGGAACAGAGGGTTGGCACCAAACACGCTGAAAAACTTACCTACACGCAGACCGCGCTGCCTGACATCAAGCAGCTCCATCAGCACTCCGAGCAACAGCGAGGCTGCTCCGCAGGTTATCATGACAAAGGTGGGCGACCATATCTTCTTGCTGATGGGACACACGCCACTGAGCAGGAAGCCGGAGAGAAGGAGGAGGGAGCCATAGAAAAGGAGCCTACCCCCAGCCCCTCCCGAAAGGAGGGGAGAAAGAGATGTCTTGTTCTCCTGACGGGGTAGGCACATTGCTGCTACCCAGAAGCCGAGCATGGTGTGTGCGATGGCGGGGATGGTGCTGAGGATGCCCTCGGGGTCGATGCCTGCGTCATTGCACATGTGGTTTTCTCCAAGCAATGCGCGGTCCACGATGCCAAGGATATTCTCAGGCGTGCGGTCAAAGCCGTGGCCACAAAGCAGAAGTATGAAATAGCCGACCAACAGCGCAACAATAACGCGGGGGAAATGCTTATGGCTGATGTACAGCGCTGCGAGGGCGCAGGCGCCATAGCACACGCCTAGGCGCACAAGTACACCCGTGAAGCGCATGTCGCCAAAGATGGTCATGACGTCACCGCCGGACTGCAGGGTAAAGAGCAGGCTGCCAAAGAGGTCGAACGCCCAGCACACGACTATCAGCCCAATGGCACGAACGGCTATCTTGCGCAAGGCCTGCCCGGAAGGAGCGAAATCATACTTGCGCAGCGACAGCCAGGTCGTCATTCCCATTATGAACACGAAGAAGGGGAAGGCCGTATCAGCCAGCGTGAATCCTATCCACGGGGCATGGTTCAGCGGCGCGTAATGATAGCCCGACGATGTATTGAACAGTATCATGCCGACGATAGTAATGCCGCGCATGACATCAAGGGAGAGGATGCGGCCCTGCTTCATTACCTTATTCTTTTACGTATTTCTCAAGGTTGCGCACTACTGCCTCATAACCGCGAGCATTGGGATGGAGACCGTCGGAGAAGAGGTCCTCTTTCAGTTCGCCTTTCTCGTCGAGGAAACCGGGACTCATGTCAACGTAGGTGATGTCCCACTCCTTTCCTTCTGCGGACTCCCCGAGAGTTTTCAGTTTCTCCTGCAGGAGTGCGTTGATATGCGCTACGCGTTGCAGCTCGCCACGGCGCGGCATGATGCCGCACTGATAGATGCGGGCTTTGGGCTGGTGCTGACACACGGTGCGGATGAGCAGTTGCATACCCTCCACTATCTCCTCGTCGGTGTTGGTGGACAGGTTGTTGGTGCCCAGCAGCAGGAATATCTTGTCGGCACTGTAGCCGTCGAGCTCGCCGTGCACCACCCGCCAGAGGCCGTTCTCGATGCGGTCGAAGCCGAAGCCGAGATTGCGGGCAACGCGACCCTTGAAGAGCTTGTTCCAGCTGGAGCGGTAGTCTTTTGCATCGGCTCCGGAACGGTCGGTCCAATAATGGGTGATGGAGTTGCCAATCATAACTATCTGGGGGGCTTCGAGGCAGTTGGCCTGGAGTATCTGCTCATGACGCTCATGCCAGTTGTAGGGATCGCGCTGTTGAGTGCGGGGATGGAAAAGCCTACCCCCATCCCCTCCCGAAAGGAGGGGAGACGATTGACCATTGACCATTGACGATTGACGATTGACCATTGTCCAAGGTGTGTCGCCGAAGATTTGATATATCTTACGGATGTAGGCGTCGGCATACTGGCGCATACCGATGTCGTTGGGATGGATTCCCTCCACCATCGACTCCTGCGTGAAGGCGAGTTCGTCGTGGCTGAGATAGTAGAGGTTGGTGACTCCGCGGGCGAGGAGGGTGGCATAGGCGCGAAGCTGCTCCTTGTTGGAGTCAGCGTAGCGGTCTATTGCGCGCTGAGAACTGGAGGCATTGGCATAGTGGTGCTCCACAAGCAGGATTGGAACATCGGGGTGCTCCGCGCGTAGCATCTCCACTCCACGCACCATGCGGTCAAAGATAAGTGGAACCTTTTCCTCCGTCAGGTTGGGCAGACAGTCGAGGATAAAGAGCTTGGCGTCAATCTCGTTGATATACTTGAAGACTTCCTCCTCCAGCATTCCGTTGCCGGAGAAAGCCAGGTTGATGAGGGGATAGCCTGTCTCGCGCTTAACGATGTTGGTCCAGGCCATACCCGTGCGCGAAGCGCAGGCTCCCTGCCCTATGGAGGTGCCATAGACTACTATCGGGGGCTCCTGAGTGACGGGCAGCAGCTCCAGGTCATAGCCTTCGTCAGCGCCTATCTCCATCCACTTCACCTCATTGTACAAAGGCAGGAAGAGTTCATAGTCGTAGCCACGACTGTCGCCAGTGAAATAGGTGAGGTGGCGAAACTCATAGTTGATGGTGTCCTTGAAGGAGAGGTCGAAACGCGAGGCGCACCAGCGCAGCTCGCCGTTGGTATCGGTGGCGTAGAGGTCGAGGCCCGACACTCCCGTGGTGGGCATGTGGAACATATTAAGGCCGCCGGTCACCTGATAGCGCACACGGATGGAGGGGGCATTGGAACGAAACTTGACAGAGAGGCCCGCCGACTGCTTTGACAAGCTCCACACTGCGGAACGCACGTCTTTCTGAGCGCGGTCGGGCAGGCGGTGATAGTTATCCTTTAGCTCTGCGCCCCACCACCGTCCGCACACCACTTCAACAGGGTTGAGCCAGCGGGTCTCACCTCTTACATTGAGGATTGAACATTGAACATTGAGTATTAACGCCAGGAGAAACAGTCTGAGAATATTCTTTTTCATCGGGCATGAAATTAAAAGGTGGCGCAACTTGCATGCGCCACCTTATTATTATACAGCAAAATTACTTATTCTTGCGGAACTTGGAGTCAGGCTGCTGGAGGATGAGGGGCTTCCACTTAGCCACGAGCTCGCGAGCAATAGCTACACCGTCGCCCTGAGGCTCTGACGGGAACTCGCCGATGCACTCCTTCCACCACTTCTCCTCAAAGTCGGTGATGGTCTTCTGTGCTTCCTTCTCTTCCTTCTCTCCAAACTCCTTGCCCTCAATCATAGCCTTGTTGACAGCTGCGAAGAAGAGCTTATAGCGCTGTGCGTAGAAGGAACCTACGAGGCCGTTCCACTGACGGGAAGCGTAGTCGTTGAGCAGGGCAGCCTTCTCGCCCCAAGTGGTGAGCAGGTTGCGGGCATTCTGCTCGTAGTACTTAATCTCAAGGCTGTCGGTGCCGCCCTTGGCACGGGCTTCCTCAATCCACTTACCCATGAGGAAGGTGCGCTGGGTAGCGCAGAGGCGGTCAACATCCTCCATGAGGTCGAGCATACGGCGCTCGAGCACCTGCATCTCGGTAAAGTCGCCCTTCTTGTAGGCAGCCTTGTAGGCGCTGAAGATAGGCAGCGAATAGTTGCCGAGCAGCTGGCGGGTGAAGTTGACAACGTCAAGTTGATAGTTCTGGGCTGAGCTCTTGCCCTTGAGCATGAGTTCTACAGCGTCGAGCAGGTCCTTATTGTCATACTTGATGCCGGTGCCGCGGTAGTAGGTGCGGAATTTGTTTTCGCTCTCGCCCCACTTGTCGCTCATGAAGGGGCGTACATTGATCTGCGGGCACTGTCCCGGATGGTCAGCCTCGGTATAGACAGTCTCGCTCAGCAGTTTCCATGCTGCACGGATATTGGGGTCGGTGCTGTTGGAGCGCTCGTCGGCCACGTGTTCAATCCACTTGGGCACATCGTTGGTCTGAGCGATATTCCAAGCCTTCTCGAAGATATACTCATACATAAAGGTGTTGCAGTCGAAGCCTTCGAGGGTGGAGCCGAGTCCGATAAAGTTGTCGCCGCCCTCCTTGTAGGTATTCTCAATGCGCTCGTTGACGGTGGCAAGGTTACCGCTGAGGAAGGTGTTGCCGCCGAAGTTGCCGAGGTAGCACCATACATAGGGCACGCCGTAATACTTGTCGGTCTTCTTCCAAATCTCGGTGTTCTCGCAATAATAGTCGAGCAGGATGGAGCGGTCCTTAGGATAGGAGGTAATATACTTGCGAATACGTGCGCAGCTGTCGCCGGGCTCTCCGTAGGCAGCCACGTCGCCGTCCTTATTCTCGCGTACTCCCCAGTCGCGCCACTCGTTGTAGAAGAGCCATGTCATCTGCAGCCAGATAGCCTTGGGGTCTGCCTTCTTCAGATTCTCGAAGGTCTGCTTACCCTGACGGGCGAGATAGTCGGATTTGTACGAGGGAGGCTCCAATTCATTGAAGAGGTCGAGGCCATACACGTGGTCGGTGCCGTAAGTCTTGATTTCCTCCTCAAGGAACAACTTCTGGATCTGCGGATAGAGCTTGTCCTGCGGGTCTAGGTAGGAGCAAGCATACTGATCGGAGTAGCCGGACCAAGAAGCTATCTTGGTAATCTTAGCATCGGGATAGTACTTAGCCAATTCCTGGGGAACATGACCGGCAAATGCGGGCAGCACGGGGCGCATGTTGAACTCACGCTCGCGAGCCACAATCTTCTTCTGCAGTTCCTCCTGGTCGTTGAGCCATGACATGGGCACAGCCTTGATGGCACCCTCCTGGCCAGGCCAGTAGTCGATGTTCATCATGCGGTGCCAGGGCAGGTGGGCAGGACCGGTGAAGTAGGCGCGTACTTCCTCGTCGGAGAGGCCCATCTTCATCCACACCTTACGCCAGATGCTCTCCTGACCGGTGATAGCCAGCGGCAGGTTGATGCCGTTGAGGGCCATCCAGTCGATAAAGTGCTCCCAGTCGCGCCAGTTCCACCACGGCATGGTATAGCCGAAGGTGCAATAGTTGAGGAAGAAGCGTTCCTTCACACGGGCGCTGATGGTAACGGGCTCACTGAGGGGCACGATAGCCTTGGGAGCGTCAAACTTCTCATCTACGAACCAGCTGACTACGGTATTGCAGTAGTACTTGAGGTAATAGTTGAGACCCACAGCCATAGAGTTGGCATTGTTGCCGCCAACAATCAGCTTGCCGTTCTCAGTAGAGAGCTGGAAATAGTCACCGGTCTTCTTTGCGGGCAGTTTCTTGCCCTCAATCTGTGAAGACAACTCGGGCAGCAGTCGGCCCACGAGGCCGTTGAACGCAGAGAGGTCATCGGCCATCACTCCTAACGTGAGCATGAGGCTCATCGCTAATGCTAAGATTTTTTTCATTGCTTGTTGAAAGTTTTTATTGATTATTGTTTTTGGAATGTTGTTTTCTTTCGGCGCGAAGATAATAAAAATAATTGAAATTTGAAATTTGAAGATTAAAAATTCTCTTCATTTACCTCCATTACCTTCTTTTTTCATTACTTTTATGTCAAAAAATGAATGTAGATGCAGGTAAGCCCGCCTCATTCACCAAATTGGCGCGTGTAAAAGGCTGCCAACCGTAGCGCACGCTGACAGGATTGGGCACCGACGCAGCCTCCACGCGCACCGTAGTGCCCTCCACCGTGGCAGTGGCGCAATGGTACAGACCATCGCTGCCCGCTACCTCAAAAGAGCGTAGCGGTGCTCCGTCAGAACTGCGCAGTGAGGTAGCGCAATCAAAGCTTACTACCACCGAACGCCCGTCCACACGCATCTGAATTGGACTCGGCCCCTGAGCCACCACGTCGCGCCCATAGCTATGACGCAGAGCCTGCAGAGCCAGGCGCTGCCCCACCTGCTGTTTGCGCGTGGGGTGAACATCAAGCGAGTCGCCCACATCGGTGCTGACGACCATCCATGTGTAGGGCAGGCGGTCTGCCAGCAGACGCTGGCTATTGCGGAAGCGAGGCCATGAGGGACGGTTGAGGCTGCTCAACTGCACAAAATAGAACGGCAAGTCGGCATCGCCAAACGCACGGCGCCAGCTCTTCTCGAGCAGAGGAAAGAGGCGCTCGTGCAGCTCTGTGTTGTGGGCATTGCTCTCGCCTTGATACCAAAGCACGCCCTTGAGGGCAGTACCCTCCAGCGGACGGATGCCGCTCTCGTACATATAGCACGGTTCATAGGGATGGCGCTGCAACTTGGTGCCGGCCTGGGCAATATTCTTGGCAGCGCGCCCGCGCACCCAGTCCTGAATATGGTCATTGGTGAGCCAATTGTAAAGAATCTGGGGATAGTCCCACTGCAGAGTCCAGCGGTCAATCCATGCCTCGGCGGGGGTGCCGCCTACGGGGTTGCAGATAAGGCCGATGTGCACTCCGTCGTCCAGGCTCTCAGTGAGCGTCTTGCCGAAGTGGTAGGCCACAGCCGACATACGCGCCACGTCAGCCTCAGCCAAGGTCTGCCAACCGGCGGACTCCAAATATTTAAGTGCATTGACTGAGTCGAGCACAGCCTGCGGCCACTCCACATTGTCGGTGGCTGCTATGGCGCTCATCTGCAACAGGTGGAGGCGCTCCTGGCGTGGAGCCTCGGCAAGGTCTTGCGCTGCCGTGGCGCAGTGGCCCAGCATAAACTCCATATTGCTCTGACCTGAGCAGAGCCACACATCGCCCAGCCACACATTATTATATTTAATAAGGAGACCCCCTCCCTTTCCTTTAAGAGGTGAAGACTTAACCGTAAGAATATAGGGGCCTCCGGCCTTTTGGGCGGGCAGCTCCACACGCCACTGCCCCCGGCTGTCAGCCGTGGCAGCGCCTTTTGCAAGATTGGAAAGACTCACCTCCACCTTATCGCCTGCATTGGCTGTGCCGCTGATAACCAGCGGTTGGCCGCGCTGCAGCACCATATTGTCGCTATAGGTTAGCGGCATACGCAGCCCCCCATAATCGCCAGTAATGCTCTGATAAACGGTGCGAGCCAGTATGCCCGCTCCCTCACCATTGGGATGCAGCGCGTCAGGCAGCAGGTCGGGCCTGTTATAGAGCGGAGAGAACAAATCTATCAGCCCCACGCCCGCCCCGTAGGCCACGGTGCGTATGGCTTGGCTCACCTGCTCGTGCCAATCGCGGGTGCCGCTCTGGAAACGGTGGTGCTGATGGCCGATGGGCGAGAGCAGGCACACCCAGACCTTTGCCTTGGGGTTAGCCACGCGGAAGGAGTCAATCAGTGCGCGGTACTCGGGCACAAACTCCTCGCTGTAGTTAGGCCACCAGCGGGGGTCGGTATCATTAAGCCCAAGATGGATGACAACGATGTCGGCCTTAAAATCCATGGCAGCGCGATACTCCGGCTGCTTGGTGTAGGCCATCGGGCTGCGGCTGGTGAGCGTGGCACTGCTGCGCCCAAAGTTGCGCACATCATAGTCGTCGCCGAGCATCTGCTGCAGCTGCGCCGGATAGCAGTAGTGTTCGCGGTCCTCTATGCCATAGCCGTAAGTCACACTGTTGCCCACGCAGGCAACTTTTATCTTGCCGCTTCGCTCTCGCGTCTCCTTAACGCCTGCCGGCGCCGATGGCACGACCACTGGCGAGCCGCTCGCGACCCCTTTGGGGTTGTCCTTCGCGCTGACGCCAACTACGCAAAGCATCAGAATAGTAAGAAAAACTGTTCTCTTCATAAAAACAATATTAAAAGCTTAATGTTCAACGGCTTTCAGCCCCATCTGCTCAGCTTTCTGCATCATAAAGGCGTGGGCCGCATCGTGCTCATTGGGAATCTTGCCGTCAAGGATGGCATCCTTAATGGCAGTCTTTATAGAGCCCACCTCACGGCACGGACTAAGGCCGAAAGTAGCCATAATCTCCTCGCCGCTCACCGGAGGTTGGAAGTTGCGTATTCTGTCGCGCTCCTCCAGGTCCACAAGTTTCTGGCGCACGAGCTGAAAGTTGTCGTGAAATCGCTGTTTCTTCTGCTCATTGCGACTGGTGATGTCGGCATCGCACAGCATCATGAGGTCGTCAATGTCATCGCCTGCGTCAAAGAGCAGGCGGCGCACTGCGCTGTCGGTAACCTCCTCGTCGATGATGGCTATGGGCCGCATGTGGAGATCTACAAGCTTCTGAACATACTTCATCCGCTCGTCCATGGGCAGTTTGAGCCTGCGGAAAATGCCCGGCACCATGCGCGCACCGATAAAGTTATGATTGTGGAAGGTCCAGCCCTGCGCAGGGCTGAAGACCTTGCAACGTGGTTTGCCTATGTCATGGAGCAGAGCCGCCCAGCGCAACCACAGATTGTCGGAAAGCTTGGCCACATTGTCCACCACCTCGAGAGTGTGGTAGAAAATGTTTTTGTGGCTCTTGCCATTATGGGTCTCCTTCACATTGAGAGCCGTCAGCTCAGGGAAGACTATCTCCAGCAGTCCGCAGCGCTCCATCTCCACAAATCCCACTGAGGGCAGGGGCGAAAGCATTATCTTGTTGAGCTCGTCAATGATACGCTCACCGCTGATAATGCTGATGCGCTCTCGGTTGCGGCAGAGGGCGTCAAACGTCTCCTCGTCGATACGGAAATTAAGCTGCGTGGCAAAGCGTATGCAGCGCATCATGCGGAGCGGGTCGTCGCTAAAGGTGATGTCGGGGTCGAGGGGCGTGCGGATGATGCGGTCCTCCATGTCCTCCTGTCCGTAGAAGGGGTCTATAAGTTCGCCAAAACGATTGGCAGTGAGGCACACGCCCATGGCATTGATGGAGAAATCGCGCCGTTCCAAGTCGTCTTGCAGCGTACTGTCCTCCACAATAGGTTTGCGCGAGTCGCGCTGGTAGCTTTCCTTGCGCGCCCCCACAAACTCCACCTCCATGCCGCGCCATTTCACCTGCGCAGTACCGAAGTTGCGGAACACGCTGAGGTGCGCTCCCCTGCCCAGCTCCTTAACCAAGGCCGTAGCCACCTCTATGCCGCTGCCCACCACCACAATGTCGATGTCCTTCGACGGACGCTCGAGAAACAAATCCCTGACATAGCCGCCAATAAGATAACACTCCACGCCCATCGCGTCGGCAACCTTGCCAATGCGATGAAAGACAGGGGCTTTCAGAGCCTTGCAGATATCATTTTGACTGAGACAGCGCATACATTATTATATCTTGCGCAAAAGTACGAAAAAAAGGGGACATCTCGTCCAGTGTTTGCAAATAATTGTTTTATTTGCCGCAAGAAACCGGAAAAGTACGGACTCGCAAGATAAAAGCGCGAGCTGACGCAATAAAAAAGCGAGCCCGCACGAAAAAAAAGCGAGCTCATGTATTTTCGTTCCCGATTTAAAATTCGTTGAATCGGCATTCAACGAATTTTAAATGCCCATCGCAGATACTTCCGCACGCTCTTTTTTTTCGCGAGCTCCGCTTTTTTGTATGCGAGAACGCTTTTATCCGCCGCGAGATAAGGTTTTCTTTCCCTGCGGGCGGCCTTTTCAGAAAAAAGCACTAACTTCGCAGCTGAGAAATACAACTTTGTCACAAATTCGCCATGAAAAAAATAAAGATAATCTGCCTTGCGGCAGCAGGCATCGCCCTGTGTGGCTGCGGCGTCAAGCAGAGCGCACAGCCCGACCCTGAAGTGCAGGGGCAGCTCTGGCTCAATAAGGCACGCACTGCGCTCAGCGACTCAGACTTCACCGCTGCACGCAGCTGCGTGGACAGTCTGCGCAACCAGTGCGCCGAGGCTCTCAACGCCCGCGAAGAAGGCATACTGCTGCTCGACTCAATAGACCTGGCAGAGGCCCGCCGGCAGTTGGCTGATGCCCAAAAGGCTGCGGCGCAACAGGGACTCGACATCTATACACGCGACTCGGTGGACACGCATCTCGACCGCATAACCACCAAGGTGCGATTCTACGAAAAGAAACTGGAGCACGACCGCGGCAATGTGCAGAAACATTAGCAGCCCCTGCCCCTACTCCACAGAGGAAATGGATACAAATAAAAGGCTCCGGTTTTCGGAGCCTTTTGAGGTACCTAGCAGAATCGAACTGCTGTACACGGTTTTGCAGACCGTTGCCTAGCCACTCGGCCAAGGTACCAAAGCGGCTGCGAAATTAGCACTTTTTTTTTTACGCACCAAGAAGATTGCGGTTTTTTTGTAATTATTGCCTACAATCCGCAATAAAAGAACTATTTTTGCATTCAAAATTACTCCCCAGCGATGGACAATCCTTTCCTTCTGCGCGTTGCGCAAACTATCAGCAATCATAGTCTTCTGCCCCCCGCCTCTGCGTGTGGCGAGGCTGTGCTGGTGGCGCTGAGCGGCGGTGCCGACTCAGTGGCACTGCTCAGGGCATTGCTGGAGTTGGGCTACAGGTGCGAGGCTGCCCACTGCAATTTCCACCTACGCGGACAGGAGTCAGACCGCGACGAGGCTTTCGTCTGCGACCTCTGTCAAAGGCTGGGGGTGAAGCTGCATACGGCAGACTTCCACACCGCCGACTACGCCCGCAAGCGGGGTATAAGCATCGAGATGGCCGCCCGTGAACAGCGCTACGCTTTCTTCCGCCAGCTGGTGGCAGACAATCATTACGCCGCCGTAGCCGTGGCCCATCATCGCGATGACAATGCAGAGACTGTCCTGCTTAACATCATCCGCGGCACAGGATTGCAGGGCCTCACCGGCATGCCTTATCGCAACAACGACATAGTGCGCCCGCTGCTCGACACAGGCAGGCAGGATATCGCCGACTATCTGCACCGCCTCGGCCAGGACTACGTGACCGACAGCACCAACCTCACGCCTGACGTGAAACGCAATGCCGTGAGGCTGAAGCTCATGCCACTGCTGCGCGAACTGAACCCTGCCATCACCGACACCCTGCTGCAGAACGCAGCCATCGCCCGCGATGCGCAGCAGTTTATTGCCTCGCACGCATATAATATAGATAAGGTAGAGCAACCCGACGGCTCCATAGCCATACGCAAACAGGACATAGGCCGTCAGGTGCTGCTCTTCGAGCTACTTCACCCGCTCGGCTTCACGCCTGCACAAATCCACGACATTTGGCAGGGACTTGACGAGCAACCAGGGGCTGTGTTCCGCAGTCCGACCCACGAGCTGCTGCGCGACCGCGAGACTATCATTATCAGGCGTCTGGAAAAGGCAGACGAGTGGCCGGAGGTTGCCTTCAAGGCCGGCGAGGATGCCACGCTGTGCGGACAGCGGCTCAGCACTCGCATCGTCAGCGCCGCCGAGGTCAGCGAGATAAGCACAGACCCACATAAGGCCTGCCTCGATGCTGACAAGGTGGGCAGCCGGCTCTGCCTGCGCCTCTCGCGGCAGGGCGACCGCTTCATTCCCTACGGCAGCAGGGGCAGTAAACTCGTCAGCCGCTACATGATTGACCATAAGTTCAGCGCTTTTCAAAAGGAGCGCCAACTGGTGCTCACCAACGGCGCAGATATCGTGTGGCTCGTTGGGCAACGGACTGACGACCGCTACAAAGTTGTTAAAGAAACAAAAAACATTCTCATTGCCGAGGTTTTTGCGCAGAGCAATTAAAAGTTTTTTGTAACTTTGCTCCTCGATAAATTGAAAACAACCCATTCGTTTAATTTTATACCTCTGTAATAATGAAAAAAACTTTCTTATTTGCATTCGCCCTGGCAGCAGGATTTGCCGTTGCCGGAGCACAGGAAATAAACGACATTACCTTTGAGGACGGCCACTTCATCCTGGCCGACGACCCATGCTGCAGTTTCAGCCTCAGCACTGACAAAACACCCAAGGCCCCAAAGCCGCCAAAGGCCCCCAAGGGCAATAAGGGCGACAAGGGCAAAGGCGCTGCTGCCGCACCGAAGGCCGGAGTGCCCAACTCGCCCATCTACAACGACAAGGCCGCCATGCTGCCTGCCACCAAGGACGAGGAAAACTGGTTTATAGAAGTGCCTGACAGCATCCTGGGACGACTGATGCTCACCGTCACACGCTTTACCTCCACGCCCGCAGGACTCGGTATCTACGGTGGCGAACAACTCCGCCAGCAGGCTGTATATTTCGAGAAGACCTTTGCCAACGGCAAGGATGTCCTGCTGCTGCGCCAGAACCCGATGTATATACATGCCGACACTATCGACGACATATCTAAGGCCGTCAACGTCAGCAGCAGCGACCCCATCCTCGGCATCTTCAAGATAGAGGAAACCAAGGACCACAAATATAAAATCAACATCTCCTCGATACTGCTGCAGAACGACGCCTTCAGCCTCTCCAATGCCCAAAAGCAGAGCTCCAGCATCACCATGCAGAACCCCGGTGCCAGCTATGTGGAGAGCATCCACTCCTATCCTATCAACACAGAGATTCGCGTGGTGCGCACCTTCAACACCAGCCGCGGCGGAATCTACACTTTCGGAATGAACACCTCGTTCCTGCTGCTGCCCAAGGAGCCTATGCGCCAGCGCATCTTTGATCCGCGCGTGGGCTACTTCATTGACGGCTACGACCTCTACTCCGACGCCCAGCAGTCGGTGGAAGAGCGCATCTTCGTCAATCGCCGTCGCCTCGAGCCCAAGAACGAGGAGGACGCCGCCAAGCAGCGCAACGGCGAACTGATAGAACCTAAGAAGCAGATAGTCTATTACATCGACCCCGCCACGCCAAAGCAGTGGAGACCCTATCTTATCAAGGGCGTCAATGACTGGAACGCCGCCTTCGAGCAGGCCGGATGGAAGGACGCCATTGTTGCCAAAGAGTGGCCCGAGAATGATTCCACCATGTCGATGGAAGACGCACGCTACTCCTTCATTATGTACCTTGCCTCCGATATTGCCAATGCCTACGGCCCGCAAAACCACGACCCGCGCTCAGGTGAGATAATGGAGAGCCATGTGGGATGGTATCACAATGTGATGAAACTGGTTCACGACTGGTATCAGGTGCAGTGCTCCGCTGTTGACCCCGAGGCCCGCAAGGCAAAATTCAGCGACGAACTGATGGGCGAACTGATTCGCTTCGTCTCCTCCCACGAGATAGGGCATACACTCGGACTGCGTCACAATTTCGGCTCTTCCAGCACGGTGCCTGTAGATAGCCTCCGCTCCAACACCTTCCTCGCCAAGCATGGCCACACGCCCTCCATTATGGACTACGCCCGCTTCAACTATGTGGCACAGCCGGGCGATGGCGTTGAGGTGAAGAACCTCTTCCCGCGCATTAACGACTATGATAAATGGGCCATCGAGTGGGGTTACAAGCCTGTGTTCGATGCCACCTCGGCTGAGGACGAGCAGTTTGTCCTCAAGCAGGAAGTAAGTCGCCGCCTTGACGCCGATAAGCGCCTGTGGTGGGGCGATGGTGAGAGAGGAGTCTTTGATCCTCGCTGCCAGACCGAGGACCTCGGCAACGATGCCGTGAAGTCCAGCTCGCTCGGCATAGAAAACCTCAAGCGCATCCTGCCGCATCTGGCCGAGTGGAACTATTGGGATACCGATGTAACCAGCGATAAGGTGCGCACCATGTATGGTCAGGTGGTCAACCAATATTATCGCTACACGATGCACGTGGTCAACAATCTCTTTGGAGTTAACAACACCATCATTGCCCCTGACCAGCAGGGCAAGATGAATGTTGTCCCGCCAATCGAGAAGGCAAAAGCCGTAATCCCATTCCTCAAGGAGCAACTCTTTGAGAAGCCTCAGTGGCTCGTGGATGTGCCCTACGCCGACCGCCTTTTCGCTAATCCTGACGTGCAGCTTGAAAACATTGCCAACCGTATACTACCCTCTCTCATTGGTATTTATCAGCTTGGCCAACTTAACCCCAACTACGGCGCTGCCAATTACCTCAACGACCTGAAAAACGCTATCTTCAAAGACTTCAACACCGGCAAGCCCTTGGATAGCTACGACCGCTTCCTGCAGCGCTCATTCGTCAACACTCTTTGCAGCAACTACACCGCCAATCGCAACTCTCTCGCCAATGATAATCTCGCCGCAGTGCTGATGACGCTGAAAGACCTTGACCGTCGGCTCAAGAACGTAAGCAACGCCGATCCTATCAGCGAAGCTCACTACGCCATGCTCAGCGACAAACTGCAGCGCGCCCTCGTGGTGAAGTAACATATCTCTCATTCCTAATGGTAAAGCAATTACTCTGTCTCGCCGCGTGCATCTTGATGGTAGCAGGTGCTGCGCTGCGCCGCAACGCTGCTGCTACGTCTGCAGAAGCAGCCCCTGTGGCCGGCACTGTCAACACTTCCTCGCTCGGAGCTGTGGCTGGCTACGCCGGACCGGTGCCACTGCAAATATATGTCAGCAATGGCGTGGTGGACAGTGTGATTGCTTTACCCAATGTAGAGACTCCTGATTTTTTCAGCAGAGCTGCAGAATTGCTCCACCGATGGGACGGTCTGACCGTCGAGGAGGCTGCCCGCCTGCATGTGGACGCTGTGAGCGGTGCCACGTACACCTCCATGGCCATCATCGACAATATGCAGCGGGGAATGAAAGAACTGGGAGCCAATAACCAACAAAAGATAGAGGAGGGGGACAAAAACACAGGCATTGGCCAAGCGTCTGCCGCCAATGACCAATGGCTCAAATACATTGCGGGCCTTATCGTCGCCCTCATGGCCGCATTCATTCCCTTGTTCTGGAAAAACCGCGTCTATCGCGTAGTTCAGCAGCTGCTCAATGTGGCAGTGCTCGGCTTCTGGTGCGGCGCTTGTCTCTCTTACTCTTCTCTGCTCGGCCTCTTCAATGTCCAATGGTCAATGCTCAATGTTCCGTGGCCAACGGTGCTCTTGCTTGTGTTGCTAATCGTGGCGATAGTATGGCCTCTCTTTGGTCGCAAGTCGCACTACTGCAACCATGTCTGTCCCTTTGGTTCTCTGCAAGAGCTGTGCGGTCGCTGTATGCCTTACAAACTTAGACTGAGTTCCCGCACCGTCAAATCCCTCAACCTTTTCCGGCGTATCCTCTGGGCTCTGCTGATGCTGTGCCTCTGGACCGGCGTGTGGTTCGAATGGGTTGACTACGAGCCATTCTCTGCCTTTATCGTGCAGTCCGCATCTGCGGCCATACTTATTATCGCCGCTTTCTTCGTTATCCTATCCTTGTTTGTCAGCCGTCCGTACTGCCGCTTTGTCTGCCCCCTCGGCACCCTGCTCAAAATCAGCCAGGGCACAGAGATAACAAGAAAGAAGAAAGAGTAGTTTAGCTCAACTTTTTGTACTGAGAACCACGCAGATTTTCTACTGTCTTCTACTGCACAGAAAATCTGTATATCTCTCTGCCGCGCGAACCGACCACCAAATGATTGCCAATAACTACGGGAGAACTCTCGAAGTTGTTGACCATGTGTTCGCGGAATAATATTTTACCGCTCTTGCCCTCTATGAGATAGGCGTTGCCAGAACTGTCGCCGGTAAAGATGAAAGCCTGATTTTTCTCGTTGTAAAACGCCACGGGGCTAGACCATGCAAACGCACTCAAGGGAGTACGATACACTATCTCGCCTGTCTTTTTGTTGAAAGCCGTAAATTCTGCATTGCTGCTGTTGCCACGCTGGCATATATTGGCAAATATCATCTCTGCGCAGTCTCCCTTGCCGAGTAGCGGTGTGCAATACAGACCGCCGTCAAAGTGTTTGCCGCCGATGTTGAGCTTGCGACACTCTATCTGCTGCTCCCACACCAGCTGCCCCGTGAGACCATTGAGTTTCACCATATAACAGATGCCGCTGTTGCCCTGTTTGTCAACCTCGCAACCTGAGTAGAGATAAGGCGTTCCGTCCTCCACCTCGCAGACTATGCTTCCGTCAATATCGTCGTGGTTGTTGTAGTGCCACACAGGCCGCATAGTGTTGAGATTTACACATATAATATTACCGCTGTTGTCACCAAACCATCCGTAGTTGCGGTAAACACACAGGCTGTTCTCTACGCCGGGCGCGGCCCCCCTGCACCGATAGCGCAGCGCCGTATGTAGCGTTATGTTGTCAGCCTGTACCTTATATTTATATATAGTACCATTCTCGCCTGGCCAGAAAAGGAAGCCGCCCACCACAACAGGAGAAGAGTCAAACGCTCCCCAGCTGCGCTGAGCCTTGCGGTCTGCACCTGAGAAGAACACACGCTTGTGCTGACGCAGGTCTATGGCTATCTGTCCCATTGGGGCAACCTTGGGAATGCCTTGCCCCACGAAAAGCAAATTGCGCTGCGTGGGCTCAAGAGAGCATGTTCCCTTTATAGGATTGGTGACATCTATCGCTTCACGGCTCTCTGTGCCATCTGCAAAGTTCAGGAAATACACCCGTCCGCACAGCGATGCCACGACTATCTCATTCGATGACCTCAAGTAGAGGGGCTGCCCCGTCCATCCGGTGCCTCCGCCCCATGTGCCCATCGAAGTAGCTGTCGCATCGAAGACTGTGTTAAACTGCCAGTCCTTCACCACGCGAGTAGGCGTGCCCTTGACCGTGCCGCCGTAGTCTGCGTTGCGCAGCGGGTTACCTCTAAAAGTAAACCAGCCCTCCTTGCCGTCGTACAGATTGTCAGCCGTGATAAGATCTCCTCTCGTCATGGTGTCAACCCTATCCAACACATAGTTCACAGTCGATGCCGATGGCAACATCGTGTCAGGAAATATCGGCAACACTTCCTCCGTCACCACGCTGTCCTCCGCATCTTGGTTGACAGTCTTATTTCCGCAGGAACCGAACACCAAGGCTACCGCCACACAATATAGAACACCTCTCATCACTCTGCTGCCTTCTGCTTGAACCTTTTTATAAACTGCGACCTCTCCTCCTCCGAGAGTTCCGGGAACATCTCTTTAAGAAGGCGCTCCAACACCAGCACCATACGCTTGCGCTCCGCGGCTTGTCCGGCTCTGACTCCGCTGGCGTAACCTCCATGCGGCAACAGCGCTCTGTTGAAATTGCCGTCGCTCATTTTCTTTCGCTTAATTCTGGGATTGCCTTTATGATTGCAAGTATTCCTCCACATTACGGCGGATGCGCTCTGCCACATCAGTGGTGTCCTCGCGGACAAATGTCTCGCCGGTGATATGCTCGTAGAGTTCGATGTAGCGGTTGGAGATTCCTTCTACAATAGCAGGCGTCATCTCAGGCACCTGCTGGCCTGCCTTGCCCTGGAAACCATTGGACATAAGCCACTCCCTTACAAACTCCTTGGAGAGCTGCTTCTGGGGCTCACCCTTCAGGAACTTCTCCTCGTAACCTTCGCTGTAGAAATAGCGGCTGGAGTCAGGAGTGTGGATCTCGTCCATGAGATAAATCTGACCGTTGTGCTTGCCAAACTCATACTTAGTGTCAACAAGGATAAGACCACGCTTGGCAGCTATCTCAGTGCCGCGCTTAAACAGAGCTAAGGTGTACTTCTCAAGCAGAGCATACTCTTCAGGAGTGGCAAGACCGCGCTCCAGTATCTCTGCCTTGCTTATATCGGCATCATGCTCGCCAATCTCGGCCTTGGTGGTCGGAGTGATGATAGGCTCAGGGAATTTTTGATTTTCCTTCATTCCATCGGGAAGTTTCACCCCACAAATCTCACGCACACCACTCTTATATGCCCTCCAAGCGCTACCACACAGATAACCGCGTACAATCATCTCAAGAGGAAAGCCTTCACAAAAAACACCCACCGTTACCATAGGGTCTGGAGTGGCCAATTTCCAATTAGGACAAATATCTACGGTTTCATCGAGGAATTTTGCTGCAATCTGATTAAGCATCTGCCCCTTGTAGGGAATACCCTCTGGCAGGATTACATCAAAAGCGGAAATACGGTCAGTTGCCACCATCACGAGGCGGTCACCAAGGTTGTACACATCACGGACCTTGCCATGGTACACACCCTGCTGGCCCTTGAAATTAAAATCTGTTTTTGTTAAAGCGCGTGTCATAAATATTGGTTTTTTATACGTTTCTGTTTTTGTCATCTTCATTTTTCGTCTTTGCTTCTTCTCTGCTCTTCTCCTTTTCGTATGCCTCCACGATGCGGGTAACAAGACGGTGGCGTACTATGTCGCTCTGGTCAAGATGAACAAAGGAAATGCCCTCCACGCCTTTCAAGATATGAAAAGCTTCTATCAGACCCGAGCGCTGCGAAAGAGGCAAATCAATCTGGGTTACATCGCCGGTAATAATCATCTTAGTGTTGGCCCCCATTCGCGTAAGAAACATCTTAATCTGACTGGAGGTAGTATTCTGCGCCTCGTCGAGTATGACAACTGCGTCATTGAGAGTACGCCCGCGCATAAAAGCCAGGGGAGCAATCTGTATCACATTCTGCTCCATATATTCCTGCAGTTTGGCGTGGGGAATCATCTCCTCCAAGGCGTCGTATAGCGGCTGCAGATACGGATCTATTTTCTCCTTCATGTCGCCCGGCAGAAAACCGAGTTTCTCACCTGCCTCCACGGCAGGGCGGCTGAGGACGATGCGCCTTATCTCCTTACGCTTGAGGCTACGCACAGCCAATGCAATACTGATAAAAGTCTTTCCTGTGCCTGCAGGGCCAATGGCAAAGACCATATCGCTATGTTCAAAAGCCTGGATTAGTTTTAGCTGATTACCACTGCGTGCACGTATGGGTTTGCCAGTGGTACTATAGACAATGACGTGCTCGGCACTCTCCTCGCGCGTCTTGCCTCCATTGAGTAGCTGCACTATATCCTCCTCGGCCAGCGCATTATACTTGCCGCAATGCTCCACCAACTTGTCGTACAGTAAAGAGAAAGCCTGAATGTCCTCCTCGGAGCCCATTATCTTGATGATATTGTCGCGAGCAAGTATGCGCAGCTTAGGAAAGAGCGACTTAACCATGCGCATATTGGCATTACCCGCACCATAGAAGACCACGGGCGCCACTTCCTCGAGAACAAACACTTTTTCTATCATTTTGCGCACATAAAATATGACTATGCCGGAGCTTCAGCCGTTTATTTCTGCAAAAATAGTAAGAAAAGCTCACTTTTAGCTGCTTTTCTGGCTGAAAAGGATTATTTTTGTAACTGATTTCTATTATTGCAATGAAATTGACGCCCCCACTCAACAAGAAAGTAATCTTTCAGGTGGCTTTTCTGGCCATCGTAATTACGCTTTTTATCATCAAGACCTGTTCTCCGAAAGAAGAAACTACCGAACTGACGGGCGCAGACAGTGTGGACGTCTATCTGACACAGGCACTGCACAAACCTCTGTCTAATGACTCACCAGCCTCGGCACATCGCATCTTGGGAGTAAGCAGTTACGAAACAGCCTTCCCTGACATCAATGATGAGCAGTTGGTGTCCGCCCGTCGCCACGGCATCAAACCGCAACAAAAACGCCAACAACTCAACGCCTTTGCAAAAAACGACTTGGAGATAGTGTACAGATGTTCTTTCTATTGTTTGGACAAGCTGAAGAACTCTGTGCCATACCTGGTGCCCAGGGCAAAAAAACTGCTTGACGTCATAGGTCGCAATTTCGCCGATTCACTGCGGACGAAACACTTGCCCCAAGCACGGCTGACCGTCACCTCCGTACTTCGCACCATTGATGACGTGAACAACATGCAAGGTTCCAACGTCAACTCCACACCCAACAGTTGCCATTTCTACGGCACAACATTTGATATCAGCTATACGCGCTATCAGCCCAGCGTAAGCATCGATGGCAAGCCTCTGCGACTGGTGCGCGACGACACTCTGAAATGGGTGCTAAGCGAAGTGCTGCGCGACCTACGCCAGGCAGGTGCCTGCCATGTAAAACACGAGAAGAAGCAAGGCTGCTTCCACATAACCGTAAAATAAAATTGAAATCTTTCAATCCTTCAATCCTTCAATCCTAAATCCATGCGCTACTGCATCTTCTTTGCATACGACGGCACAGCCTACCATGGCTGGCAACTACAGCCCAATGCGCCTACTGTGCAGCAAGAACTGGAGCATGCACTCCAGACAACACTGCGCACTGAGATAAGCGTAACAGGTGCAGGGCGCACTGACACCGGCGTACATGCACGGATGATGGCATGCCACTTCGATTATGAGGAAGAACTCGACTGCGTCCATCTCGCCTTCAAACTCAATTGCCTCCTTCCCCCCGACATAGCCGTCAGCGAAATAAAACCTGTCGCACCAGACTGGCATGCCCGTTTCAGTGCCGTCTCGCGCACGTACCATTATTATATTATTACGCGCAAGGATGCTTTTCTCCACCCTTACGCCTTACGACTCTACTTCCCGCTGGATGTGGAGCAAATGAACGAGGCCGCCGCCATCCTGTTGGAACATAAAGATTTCGGTTGCTTTTGCAAATCGCACTCCGACAACAAGACAAACATCTGCAACGTAACAGAAGCACAGTGGACCCTGCGTGAAGACGGCATCCTCCGCTTTCGCATAACCGCCAACCGTTTCCTGCGCAATATGGTCAGAGCCATTGTTGGCACCCTGATAGAAGTTGGCAAGGGCAAGATGACCGTCGCAGAGTTCCGCCAAGTGTTACTCAGCGGCAAGCGCACCGAAGCAGGCGAGTCCGTTCCCGCCAAAGGATTGTTCTTGGAAGAAATCCTTTATCCAAGACAAGGCAGTGAATGTAAATAAGTAATTTGCCGTTTCTTTGCCTATGTATAAAACTTGTGTTCGCTGAGCACCTGCCAGTTATCGCGGGTGAAATCGGGGATTTGCACAGGGAGGCCTCCGCTGCTGGCGGATTGTGTGGACAGTTCCACTATCGCCGACCATTCGGCTGCATCAAAAACATCTATATCCAACGGAAGGCCGTTGCGCAGACAATAGATGAGGCGACTGTCCATCACATGGTTCATAGTGTTGGGCGAGCCCTTGCGCACTCCATCGTCTATCCACTCGCTCACGCCCGGCTCTCTGAATGTGTCTGCTATGCGCAGTGCCTCATCACCCTCCGCGGCGGACTCCATTCCCTTTAGTCGCACGGTAGGCAAAGGGTATTTCTGCACGAATCCATCAGTGCCGCATATCTGCTGCAGGCGACTGTAGGGACGGGGTGTGCCGATGTCGTGCTGGAGGAGGATGGTGCGCCCTTCTACTGTCTTGATAAGGGTATTGTTCACGCGCCCGTCGAGCTGTCTGCCACGACTGGTGAGCGATACGAGGTAGTCCATCCTGTCTCCCCGGTGCAGCCCCATGTGCCATGCTATCGAGCCTATTCCGTGGGTGGGATAGGCATTGCCGCCGCAAGCGAGGGTGTCGCGTGCCATCCAATAGGTGTCAAGCCCTCCGTTCTCGGCTATCTCCTCGTCCAGATTGTGGATATAGGCTCCCTCGCAATGGGTGATATCTCCAAGGAGCCCCTTGCTGACCATCACGCGGGTGGCGGAGGCAAAGGTGTCGTAACAGCAGTTTTCCAACATCATGCAGTGGCAGCGCGTTTCTACGCTTTTGTCTATAAGTGCCTCGCAGTCAGCAACAGTGAGAGCAGCAGGCACCTCCACGGCGACATGCTTGCCTTGGGTCATTGCCTTCAGACCCAGCTCTGCATGGGTGCACCACTCGGTACAGATATACACGAGGTCGACATCCGGGTCTGCAATCAGTCGGTCCGCAGCATCAGCACCACTATATTCGCGCCCCTTAGGGCGACCGCTGTCTGCAATCAGTTTGTTGGCAGCCTCCACCCTAAGTGGGTCGCGGTCGGCCAGTGCTATTATCTCCGCTCCTTCCACCAAAGCATAGCGCTCCACAGCCTTCAATCCACGGTGACCAAGGCCCACAATA
>JAGCYL010000117.1 GCA_017960825.1 Bacteroidaceae bacterium
GTATTGCCTTGGTATGCCCAGTTGGCTGTCAACAACGCTGAGGAGCAGGCTATTGCCAACCGTCTGCGTGCAGTGTTAGGCGACTTATATGAGCCACTACAGACAATCTACTCCATAAAGCAAGGTTGCACTCTCTACGCGCGCCTACCTTATATAATTAAAATAAAGTAAAGAATCGGCCCTGGAGCCTAATGGCTAATAAGCAGGCAGATGAAGACCTCCTTGATTCTCCGGCCCGCAGCGTGGACCTATGGTCGCCTGATGAGGTGGCGCAACAGGCGTTTCGACACTGGTCGCACGCCTGTTACCACTGTGCCTGTAGCCGTGGTAAGCATAGGTAATCTCAGTGTGGGCGGCACAGGCAAGACTCCCATGTGTCTCTGGGTGCTGCGCCAGCTAGTTACGGCAGGTCACCACCCTGCTATGCTCTCCAGAGGCTATGGGCGCAAGACTCGTGGCTTTCATCACGCTGATGCCACCAGCACAGCTCGCGAGATAGGCGATGAACCGGTAGAGGTGTTCCGTGCGATGGAAGGCAAGGTGCCTGTGTTTGTATGCGAAGACCGTGTCCACGGCGCACAGCGTCTGCTGCAAACCGACAGCACCGTCGATAGTATAGTGCTTGACGATGCATATCAGCACCGCTTCATCCACCGCGACGTCAACATCCTGCTTACCGACTACCGCCGCCTCTATACTCGCGACCGTATGATGCCGGAGGGTCGCCTACGTGAGCTGGCGGAGGGTGCGGTGCGGGCTGATATTGTGGTGGTCAGCAAATGCCCCTATGGCATCACTCCCGATGAGGCCGAAAACATACGCAAGGAGCTGCAGCTCCTACCTTCTCAGCACATATTCTTCTCGGCCATTGAGTACGAGCCGCTCAGCATCCCCGACCTCAATGCCAAACGCGTGCTCATCTTCACCGGCATTGCCAAGCCCCAGCCACTCATTCAGCACTACACTCCACAATGTCTGTCGCTCCGCAGTATGCGCTTTGCCGACCATCATAATTTCTCCCAGAAAGACATCAGTCGCATTGCCAAGGCTGCGCAGAGTGCCGACATTGTCATAACCACTGGCAAAGACTTCAGTCGGCTTCCCGCTGACCTACCTGAGGAACTGCGCAGCAAGCTCCACGTGCAGAGCATAGCCGTTAAGATACTGTTCAACAAAGAAGAAACGCTCAAAGACCTCATCCTTAAAAGCTTGAATAAACCTACACCTTAAACTCCCAATACCAATAACCATGTCCAAGCGTACAGAGATATCCACCCTCGGCGAGTTTGGCCTTATCCGCCATCTCACCAATGACATCAAACCACAGCAGCCCAGCACCGTCAAGGGTGTCGGCGATGACTGCGCAGTGATAGATTTTGAAGTAAGGAGTAAAGGAGATGAGAGTAAAGAAAAAGGAGATTATTCTATGTTGGTCACCACCGACCTGCTGCTGGAGGGAATTCACTTCGACCTCACTTATGTGCCCCTAAAGCATCTTGGCTATAAGGCCGCCATGGTTAATATCTCCGACATATATGCCATGAATGGCCAGCCCACACAACTGACTGTGAGCCTTGGTATCAGTAAGCGTTTCTGCGTGGAAGATTTAGAGCAGTTGTATGAAGGCATTAAACTCGCCTGCCAACGCCATGGCGTAGATATAGTAGGCGGCGACACCAGTGCTTCGCTTACGGGCCTTGCCATCAGTATTACTTGTATTGGTCTGGCGGCGAAGGACGACATTGTCTTTCGCTCGGGAGCCAAGAACACTGATCTTATCTGCGTGAGTGGCGATTTGGGCGCAGCCTATATGGGTCTGCAGCTGCTCGTAAGGGAAAAGACTGTTTTCAATCAGCAAAACACTGAGCAGCAGGGTACAGCTGAAGCACAGCCAGACTTCCAAGGCAAGGAGTACCTGCTGGAGCGTCAGTTAAAGCCTGAGGCACGCGGTGACATCATACAGCGACTACGCGAGGCTGGCATCAAGCCCACTTCCATGATAGATATCTCCGATGGACTTAGCTCAGAACTCCTGCATATCTGCCACGAGAGCCACTGCGGTTGTTCTATCTACGAAGAACGCCTGCCCATCGACTACCAGACATCCATCCAGGCTGAGCAGTTCGGCCTTAGTCCCGTGACCTGCGCTCTCAATGGCGGTGAGGACTACGAGTTACTCTTCACCGTAGCTCTCAAAGACTACGAGCGCATTGCCCAATTGGAGGGCATACATATCATTGGTCGTATAGAGAAAGAGGAAATAGGCGCCCAACTAATCACTCGTGACGGCGTGGAGATTCCACTGCAAGCCCAAGGCTGGCAGCACATATAACAAAGAAAATTGTTTAGAAATCGCCCTGCATGATGCGCATATTAAAACGTGCATCGCGCAGATAACTCTGCACATCAGGATTACTCAAGAATGATTCCGGCGCACGGCGAATAATTCTGTCTATCTGGGGGGTAATAACAGGATAGAAGTACTGCGACGTGTATTCCATAAAATATATCGGGCCGAGCACATTGTCGCTGTTATCACTTATAAAGTTTATCCAGAGTTTGTCGAGACGATCCTGCAAGTCCTCATTGCGACGCTCTATCTGGAGGTGACTGGCAGGAGATGCGCCAGCCATAATCAGACGAGCCAGATTGTGAGTATTATTCTGTATCTCGTTCTGCAGACGGGCATTCTCATTGAGGAATTTATAAAGGCGGTCATTGAGTGTGCCGCCGCGCACAGTCTGCTCTGTGTCAGTAAAACTAATCTGTATGTCACCACTCTCCAGCACAATGGGCAACAGGCTGGAAGTGCCCATATAGAGCTGCGCCATGCACACGGTATCGATAATTCCCTCAAAGCCGAACTTGCCGTGCACAACCTCCGAAGAATCGTAAGCCATCGTTGGCGTACCACCGCTCATCACTTTAAGGTACAAGACATTGCCATCGTAGGTAGGTACCGACGAGTTACCCATAATATTGTACTGGTCGCTGCACGCAGAGAGTAGCGCCAATATGGGCGAGATAAGCAATATCGTATATTTCAGCATGACTGGCTGTTAATTCAACGTGCAAAGTTATTTCTTTGCACTCAAAGGTGAATAGCTTTCTACTGTTTTTGTTCTTCTTTTTAGCATTATTTTTGATTTGCATGCTTGCACACCAAGTTTTTTAACACTTTATCAGAGTTATGTCGCAGTTTTTGAGTAACTTTGCTCCTGATGTTGCGAAGTCTCCGTGTCTTGACAGAGAAATGAAACCTATTTCCCTTGTCCTGCACTGTACTTTGCTTGACTTTACACCGTTAACCATATCATTATACTATGGCAGACAACAAATATTACCGCTTGAGCTACGAGCTCTTCATCAGCGAGGGTGAGGACAATGTGCCCGTGCTGGTTGAGAAGACAAGTAAGGACCGTCCCTTTGAGTTTATCACAGGCCTCGGCTATACCCTACCCGACTTTGAGACTCACATTGCAGAACTTAAGGCTGGTGACAAGTTTGATTTCCTAATTACCAAGGACAAAGCCTACGGCGATTATGACGAAAGTCGCGTGAAGACCCTGCCAAAGGAGATTTTCCGCGACAACGAAGGTCACTTCGCCATCGAGACAATCTACCCCGGCAATGTTGTGCCTATGGTCAACGAAGACGGCACACAGTTTGAAGGACTGGTCAAAGAAGTGAACGCCACCAACGTTGTCATGGACTTCAACCATGCCTTGGCAGGCATGGACCTCCAGTTTCGCGGCGAGATAATCAATACCCACGAGGCTACACCGCAGGAGATAACCACCTTCCTTTCCATGATGGCCGGCGAATGTGACGGCTGCGAAGGTGAGTGTGAATGCGGACACTGTCACCACTGATTCGGTTCTCAACCCTCATACTTTTGAACTCCGCAATTCCTGAACTCTTCATTCCATGAATACTTTCGGACAAATCTTCAGGCTGACATCATTTGGTGAAAGCCACGGTCCCGCCATCGGCGGTGTCATCGACGGCATGCCCGCCGGCATTGAGGTTGACACTAACTTTCTACAGTGCGAGATGGCACGTCGCCGCCCCGGGCAGAGCATGCTTACCACCCAGCGGGCAGAGGCCGACAATGTAGAACTGCTCTCAGGCGTCTTTGAGGGCAAGACCACTGGCACACCCATCGGCTTCCTTGTGCGCAACACCTCGCAGCAATCGGCAGACTACGACAATATGCGGCACATCTATCGCCCTTCGCATGCCGACTACACTTATCAGGCAAAGTATGGCATCCGCGACCACCGCGGCGGTGGACGCTCCTCGGCTCGTGAGACCCTCACCCGTGTGGTAGCCGGTGCCTTCGCCAAGATGGCTCTGAAGCAATTGGGCATCAGCGTGCAGGCTTTCACCTCGCAGGTTGGCGACATCAGGCTCACCCACGATTACACTGATTACAATCTGGCTCTCGCCGAGTATAACGATGTGCGCTGCCCCGACCAAGTGAAGGCGCAGGAGATGGCCAATCTCATCAATGCCGTCAGGCTGGAAGGCGACACCGTGGGCGGAGTAATCAGTTGCGTGGTGAAAGGCTGCCCCGCAGGCCTCGGCGAACCGGTGGCCGGCAAACTCCACGCACAGCTCGGCGCCGCCATGCTCAGCATCAATGCCGCCAAAGGCTTTGATTATGGTCTCGGTTTTGCCGGTGCCAACGGCAAGGGCTCAGAGCAAAACGATATCTTTGTGCCTGACGGCCAAGGCGGTGTCACCACAAAGACCAACCGCAGCGGCGGCATACAGGGCGGTATCAGCAACGGACAGGATATCTACTTCCGCGTAGCCTTCAAACCCGTCGCCACTCTCCTCCGCGACCAGCAGACTGTGGACATCGACGGCAAGACCGTGGACTTCAAGGCCCGCGGCCGCCACGACCCCTGCGTAGTGCCAAGAGCAGTGCCCGTGGTAGAGGCTATGGCCGCCATGGTGATACTCGACAATTACCTCCTAAACAAAACCACTCACCTATAATCTAATACCAACATGAACAGACTATTTTCCTTAGTCATTACCGCGATATTGGCCGTCAGCGTCAGTGCCCGTGATTACCACATCATCCCGCAGCCCAAAGACATCCAGGACCGCGAGGGGCAGTTCACACTCACCCAAGGCATGAAGCTTTTCGCCCAGGGCGAAGCCAACCGCAAGGTAGCCACATTCTTTGTCACTAAACTCAACCGCTCCACAGGGCTCGGCCTCACACTGACCTCTAAGAAGGGGCAGGCGCAGATACAACTTCTGCTCAACAGCAAGATTAAGGGCGAGGAAGCCTACCGCCTCACCGTAAGCCCCAAGCAGGTGGTAGCCGAAGCCTCCACCGACCGCGGCCTCTTCTACGCCATGCAGACATTCCTGCAGCTCCTCCCTCCTGAGGTAGAAATCAGCAATGCAACTCTCAACTCTCAACTCTCAACCCTCAACTCTACATGGTCCGCCCCCTGCGCTGTCATCAACGATGAGCCGCGCTTTGAATACCGCAGTTTCATGCTTGACCCCTGCCGCCATTTCCTGACCATCGACGAGGTGAAGAAGCAGATAGACATAATGTCCATGTACAAAGCCAACAACATGCACTTCCACCTCACTGAAGACCAGGGCTGGCGCGTGGAGATAAAGAAGTATCCGCTCCTCACCGAGGTAGGAGCCACCGCCATAGGCCGCACCAACAGTCCCGATGGCGACCCCGGCAAGAATCGCTTCTTCTACACCCAGGAGGAGCTGCGCGACCTTGTGGCCTACGCCAAGGAACGATTCATCAACATCATTCCCGAATTTGAGATGCCGGGCCATGAGCTGGCAGCCATCGCCGCCTATCCGTGGCTCAGTTGCCGCGACGTGCAGGTTAAGCCGCGCACCACATGGGGCGTAGAGCCCATCATCATGTGCGCCGGCAAAGAGACCACCTTCCAGTTCCTTCAAGACGTGGTAGATGAGCTGGTAGATATCTTCCCGTCCAAATACTTCCATATTGGCGGCGACGAGGCACCGCGCAACGAATGGAAACAGTGTCCGCTCTGCCAGAAGCGCGCCGACGAGCTGGGCTTCAAGGACGAGAACGGTCGCTCACGCGAGGCACAGCTGCAGAGCTATATCGTAACCCGCATGGAGAAATACCTCAACCGGCGCGGCAAGACCATCATCGGCTGGGATGAGATACTCGATGGCGGCGGCCTCAACAAGAGCGCCGTCGTAATGTCGTGGCTCGGCACCCAGGGAGGCATACAGGCAGCCAAGGCAGGCCACCACGCCATCATGACACCCAGCAGCGACGGCTACTATCTCGACTACTATGAAGGCGACCGCACCCTGGAGCCTGTAGCCCCCACCTATGCTGCGCGCGTGCCGCTGAGCCGCACCTACAGCTACGAGCCCGTAGCCCCCGAGCTGGAGGGCGAATACGAGCAGTATATCCTCGGGCCGCAGGGCAACCTGTGGGCAGAATACTTGCCGGACATCGACGTAGCCGAGTTCCGCCTCTATCCGCGCATCCTCGCCATAATGGAGACAGGCTGGACCCCGCGCGAGAAGAAAGACTTCAGCGACTTCGCCCGCCGCGTGGACACCGACACCTACGTCCGCCTCGAAGCCCACCATGCCAAGTACCACATCCCCATGCCCGAGCAGCCCATAGCCTCGTGCAACCACGTGGCATTCACCGACGAAGCCAGGCTCACATTCCAGACCTCGCGCCCAGCCCCCATGTACTACACCCTCGACGGCAGCGAGCCCACCATCCACAGCAACCGCTACACCGAGCCCCTGCACATCACCGCCAACACCACGCTCAAGATAGCCACCATCCTGCCCTCAGGACTGAAGAGCGCCACGCGCACCGTCAGCGTGCAGCGGCAGCCCCTCTCCCCCGCCCTGCCTGAGCCCGACAGCCTCTCCCCGGGCTTGATGCTCTACAGAGCCGACGGCCTGTGCACCAGCGTGGCAGCCCTCTGCCAAATGCACGACCTGACGCCCGTCGCCCTCACCTCGCCCGAGCAGATACCCCGGCAGGCCGCCACCGACTACTCTGCCATAGCCGAGGGACTCGTGCGCGTACCCCAAGACGGAGTGTGGTACTTTCTGGCCAACTATCCCTCTGTATGGATAGACGGACAAAAGGTAGTTGACAACACAGACCAATGGGTACTCGACGGCCACCGGGGCGGTCGCAGCATGGCGCTGGCAAAGGGGCTGCACACCATCAGGATAGCCTTCCTCGGCTACAACGCCGGCGGCCGCCCCACCTATTGGGATAACGGCCAGATATTATGGCGCCATGAGACAGCCGACCGATACAGCAAGATAGAAAGCCTTCTAAAAGTTGAAGAATTGAAAAATTGAAAAGTAAAAAAAAGTAGCAAAAAACTTTGGCATTAAAAAAGAAAGCATTACCTTTGCACCCGCAAAAGCCATTAGGTGCCATAGCTCAGTAGGTAGAGCATCGGACTGAAAATCCGTGTGTCCCCGGTTCGAATCCTGGTGGCACCACCCAAGGCAAGAGGGCAGCGTTCTGAATACAGGATGCTGCCCTTTGTGGTGCAAGGGGGAATCACACTATAAAAACATTTCATTTTACTTCGCATCCTCTACTTTTGTTGCAAAAAGTTGAATAAATACATTTTTTTGCTCTTAAATTATCGCCATTTTAAAAAAAAATAATATATTTGCAAGGTAAAATGTACACTATGCAGCAGACACGCTCTGATTTACGCATATACTCTTACACCACGCAGAAATGTTGAGATACTAATAACCTTAAAATATATAAACTATGTTCAAAAAATTACTATCTTTTATTGTGCTGGCACTGTTTATGGCGGTGGCAGCCAGTGCCAACGGAACATTGGTAGGGGATCTCTACTACACGTTCTCCGGCTCAAATGCGATTGTGACTTACACTTGTGATGCAAAGCCTGATGCAGAAGGCCAAAATGCCTACACAGGCGACATCGTCATTCCCGCCACAATAAATTATGGCGGCACAGATTACAATGTAGTCGAGATTGGCGAAGGGGCTTTCTTCCGCTCAACCATCACTTCTGTAGTTATTCCTGAGGGCGTTCTCACTATAAACAAAGAGGCTTTTGCCCGCACTTCCCTCACCAGTGTTATCATCCCGAACTCGGTTGAGACAATCAAGGGTGATGCTTTTGCTTATAGCAAAAACCTAAAGTACGTAACCATTGGCGAGAATGTTGACGCCATCGGTCAGGGCTTCTGCTACAGCACTGCTGTGACAGATGTATATTCTAATATCGCAGGAACAGTTCACACTCAGGTTGCATATATGTTCCCCAGCAGTGCACGTATCCATGTGCCCATTGGCAAAGTAAGCAGTTATACAGCCAAGTGGACCGACTACAACATCGTGGCCGATTACAATGGAGTATATTATGCTTTCAAGGGAGAGAATGCAACTGTTACTTATCCCGGCAATGAGAGCGAAAAATCTGCAGACAAGACAGCCATCTACAGCGGTGACATTGTAATTCCTGAGACAATTGATTTGGGCGGAACTGCTTATACCGTCACCACTCTTGGCAGCAATGCTTTCAGCCACTCAGCAATTACGAGTCTGGATATTCCCAACTCTGTAACAACAATTGAGAGTGATGCCGCAGCATATATCGGCTCCACTCTAACGACTGTCACAATTGGCTCAGGTCTAACGTCCGTAGGCCAGGGATTCTGCTACGACACCAATCCCACAGACGTTTACATCAAGACTGTGTCTGTTCCTTCCGGAGCTAATTATATGTTTAGCGGCACTCCCACGATACATGTCTATGATTTTATCCAGGGCAATTTTGAGGCTGCAGACTACTGGAATGCCTATACTTATTCCGGTGACCTTGCGGCCGACTATAATGCATTGCTGGCCAAGGCTACCGAGGCTCAGGAATATCAGCAATATGTGGGCACCACCCCGGGCTATTACTCATCAGAATCATACGCGCCAATAGAGACTGCGCTGGCAAATTTCGTCCTGCTCAACCCATCCTCTCCCACATCGGACATCAACGCCTCGATGCTGGAGTTATCCAACGCTGTTGACGCTTTCTTGGCCAGCGCTCCTAATCCAATTACCGAGGGATATTATTATTTCAGAAATTACTACAATGAGACATTTTTCATATACAGTGATGCTTCTGAGGCAACGACGAAAGGACTGAAGATAAAAACCATAGACGATGCAACCCCCGGCACAGACATGGCATGCTATTTCAAGCTCATCAAGAATGGCGACAAATGGAACATTCAATGCGCTGACAACGGCATGTATTGGGGATCATTATCCGGCGGCTCGAGCACTACAACCACTGGCAAATACGTCCTCCTTACAGACACTCCCCAATACGAGCAGACCATCACCTGGACTGGTTTAGGGCTCTTTAAGATACAGACCATGTATATGGATGGTGTGACACGTCCATTGGCTTATAGCTCTTCCAATTTGTCAACGCAAAACTACAGCGAGACCAGCGCTGACTTTAAGCGTTCGCAATGGCATGTTTGCCCCGCAGAGGACCCGAGTATGTTTGAACCGACAATCACTGACGAGGACCTGACCATCGATGGTATCAAGTACGCAATCACCGGCGAGAACACCGTCATGGTCACCTATCCCAACGAGGCACAGCCATCCTCCGGCGACCCCAGCCCTTACAGCGGCGAGGTAACCATTCCCGCCACCATAACTGTCAAAGGCACCACATTCAACGTCACCGCCATCGGCGACTATGCCTTCTGGGGAGCGGGTGTCACTTCGCTCACCCTGCCCGAGGGTATCACTTCGCTGGGCTACAAGTCCATCTACAACACTCAGATCACCGAGATTACCGTGCCCAACTCTGTTGTGACCATGGACTACGAAGCACTGGGCTACAACACCCAGCTCGTGACCATCAACTTTGGCGAGAACATTGCCACCAACACTTGGGGCGA
>JAGCYL010000118.1 GCA_017960825.1 Bacteroidaceae bacterium
AAGAAGGCCATCAAGGACGGACTGAGCGAAGACCTCGAGAAGGATGCTGAGGGCGACCTGCAGAAGCTGCACGACAAGATGATGAAGAAAATCGACGCTATCCTCGCTGAGAAGGAGAAGGAGATTATGACCGTGTAAGGGTTGGAAGGCCTTGTCATAAAAAATACCGGTAGTTGGGTGGATGTGCGCACCGGCGAGGGCGAAGTGGTGCAGTGCAAGGTGAAAGGCACCTTTCGCCTCAAGGGCATTAGGAGCACCTCGCCTGTGGTGGTGGGCGACTATGTGACCTTTGAACGCAACCGCGAGGGCACTGCGTTTATCAATGGCATCTGCGACCGCCGCAACTATATAGTGCGCAAGTCTATCAACCTCTCGAAGCAGAGTCACATACTGGCTGCCAACATTGACATATGCCTGCTGGTGGTGACGCTGCGCGAGCCCGTTACCTCCGTGGTGTTTATCGACCGCTTCCTGGCTACCGCCGAGGCATACTCCATTCCGGTCGCTATTATAATAAATAAGGTGGACCTGCTGAGCGCAGAGGAGATGGAGGAGGCCGAGCGACTGGCTCAACTCTATCAGGCTATCGGCTACGAGACTCTGCTGGCCTCAGTGACGGAGCGGCGCGGACTGGAGATGCTGCCCGCCATGCTCAAGGACAAGACGGCACTGCTGGCCGGCAATTCAGGCGTGGGCAAATCGGAGATGCTCAATATGCTGGTGCCCGGAGCACGGGCCAAGACAGCGCCGATATCCGAGGCGCACCTCAGCGGCATGCACACCACGACGTTCTCGGAGATGTACGACTTGCCGTTCGGCGGCAGACTCATTGACATACCGGGCGTGAAGGGCTTCGGCACCTTCAACTTTGAGCGCGAGGAGGTCAGCCACTTCTTCCGCGAGATTTTCAAGGTGGGCAGGAGCTGCCGCTTCGGCAACTGTATGCATCTCAACGAGCCCGGCTGCGCTGTGGTGGAGGCCGTGGAGCGTGGCGAGATTGCCCGCTCGCGCTACAACTCGTACCTTAATATGCTCGACGACGAGGACGAGAGCAAGTATCGCGAGGGGTATTGAAATGTTAAATGTAAAATGTTAAATCGTAAAATCGTAAATAAACATGACTCCAACAATTCTGATTATAATCTTTGCGCTTGCACTTGTGCTGTGCGTGGTAGAGACATTTCTTATTCCTGGCTTTGGCGTGTGTGGTGTGCTGAGCGCGCTGTGCGCTCTGATAGGCGTTGGCGCTACGTTTGGCATGTATGGTATGGCTGCGGGTGCCATTGCTACCGCAGTGGTATTGATTGTGGGTGGGCTGATGCTCTACTGGGTGATGCACTCTAAGCGCATAGAGCGACTGTCGCTGCATGCTACCATCGACTCTTCCGTTGCCACGAAGGAGCAGTCCCTTGTTAAGGTCGGCGATCATGGCGTGGCCCTCACCCGACTGGCATTGGTGGGCATGGCCCGCATTGGCCAAGTGGAGGTGGAGGTGCGCTCCGCCAGCGGTTTTCTCGATGAAGGCACGCCTGTCATTGTGTCGAAGATTAACAACAGCGAGATATATGTAGAAAAACAATAAACACTAAATTTCAAATATCAATTTTCAATTTATATGGAAACAACATTTCTTTTTCCCGCGATTATTGCGATAGCAGCCATTATCTTGCTGTCTATCTTCTTTCATTTTGTGCCGTTCTTCCTCTGGCTCAGCGCCCACGTGAGTGGTGTTCATATCTCGCTGATTCAGCTGTTCCTGATGCGCATCCGTAATGTGCCGCCAAATGTTATTGTGCCGTCGCTGATTGAGGCCCACAAGGCAGGGCTCGACAATGTGACGCGCGACAAGCTTGAGGCCCACTTCCTTACCGGCGGTCATGTGCAGAGGGTGGTGCATGCCCTCGTGTCGGCCAGCAAGGCTAATATTGAGTTGAGTTTTGAGAAGGCAGCGGCCATCGACCTTGCCGGTCGCGATGTGTTTGAGGCTGTCAAGACGAGTGTCAATCCCAAGGTTATCGACACGCCTCCCGTGGCTGCCGTGGCAAAGAACGGTATCCAGCTCATTGCCAAAGCCCGCGTGACTGTCAGGGCCAATATCCAGCAGTTGGTGGGCGGTGCAGGTGAGGACACCATTCTGGCCCGTGTGGGCGAGGGTATCGTCAGCTCCATCGGTTCAGCCGAGACGCATGAGATGGTGCTCGAAAATCCTGACTCTATCTCGAAGCTTGTGCTGCGCAAGGGACTCGATGCCGGTACTGCTTTTGAAATTCTCTCTATTGATATTGCAGACATCGACGTGGGCAAGAATATCGGTGCTACCCTGCAGATTGACCAGGCCAATGCCGACAAGAATATCGCTCAGGCTAAGGCCGAGGAGCGCCGTGCCATGGCCGTGGCCCTCGAGCAGGAGAATGTGGCTAAGGCTCAGGATGCCCGCGCCCAAGTTATCATGGCTGAGGCCGAGGTGCCCAAGGCTCTGGCTCAGGCTCTAAGAGACGGTAACATGGGTTTCATGGACTACTATAAGCTGCAGCAGGTGAAGGCAGATGCCTCCATGCGCGAGAACATCGGCAAGCTGGACCTCGGTGCAGCCAAGGAAATCCTGAAACCGAACAACCCCAATTCCTAATTCTTAAGTTGACGAGTTGACAAGTTGACAAGTTGACGAGTTGTTACCTAATTGTCATTAATATCTATAACCTCTAACCGTTCATTCAAATCCTAATTGAACAAAATCTGCTGCATATATAATAGCGGAGCACATTATCGCTGGGCGATATTCAAGGCGTTGGCTGATAACTTCGACATCGACTTCTGCTTTGGTCCCGACACGGCTTATACCAAGTCTATCAAGACCTTTGACTATAACCAATTGCCTGGCTT
>JAGCYL010000119.1 GCA_017960825.1 Bacteroidaceae bacterium
CAGCCCACCTCCGGCAGCGTGGCGATGCCGCAAGGCAGCACCGTGGGTTCTCTGCCGCAGGTGATGAAGCTGGCCGACAGTTGCACGCTGATCCAAGAAACAGAGAAAGCATTCGCAGCACTGAAGGAAAAGGAGCAACGCCTGGAGCGCATCAACCGAGAACTGGCAGAGCGCACCGACTACGAGAGCGACGACTACGCACGACTCATAGAACAGAGCACCTCGCTGCAGGAACAACTGCACATGAGCGGCGGTCAGAGCTGGCGTGCCGACATGGAGCGTACACTGATGGGACTCGGCTTTGAGCGCACCGACTTCGATCGCCCCACGGCAGAGTTCAGCGGTGGATGGCGCATGCGCATAGAGCTCGCCAAAATACTGCTGCAGCGCCCTGACGTGTTGCTGCTTGACGAGCCCACCAACCACCTCGATATAGAGAGCATAGCATGGCTGGAAGACTTCCTCATCAAAGAGAGCAAGGCGTCGGTGATGCTTGTAAGCCACGATCGCGCATTTATAAACAATGTATGCTCGCGCACACTGGAGATAAGCTGTGGACAACTGATTGATTACAAAGTGGGTTACGATGAGTTTGTTAAACTAAGGGCTGAGCGCCGCGAACAGCAGCTTCGCGCCTACGAGAATCAGCAGAAGGAAATAGCAGACACCAAAGCTTTTATAGAACGATTCAGGTATAAGGCCACAAAGGCCGTGCAGGTGCAGAGCCGCATCAAGCAACTGGAGAAAATAGTGCCTATCAAGATTGACGAGGTGGACAACAGCACCCTCCACCTGCGCTTTAACGAGCCCACCCGCAGCGGCGATTTCCCTCTGATATGCGAAGAGGTGGGCAAGGCCTACGGCCTGCACCGCGTGTTTAGCCATGTGAATCTGACCATACGGCGCGGAGAGAAGGTAGCCTTTGTGGGCCGAAACGGCGAGGGCAAGAGTACGCTGGTAAAGTGCATCATGGGCGAGATACCCTACGAGGGTAAGCTCACCGTGGGACACAATGTGCAGATAGGCTACTATGCGCAAAATCAGGCACAACTGCTCGATGAGAGCCTGACGGTGTACGACACCATTGACCGAGTGGCCACGGGCACAGTTAGGCTGAAAATAAGGGAGTTGCTCGGTGCCTTCATGTTTGGCGGCGAAGAAAGTGACAAGCGCGTCAGAGTACTCAGCGGTGGTGAACGCAGCCGACTGGCGATGCTCAAACTGCTGCTGGAGCCTGTGAACTTCCTAATTCTGGACGAGCCCACCAATCATCTGGACATGCGCACCAAAGACGTACTGAAGGAGGCTCTGCTCAACTTCAAGGGCACGGTGATAGTGGTGAGCCACGACCGCGACTTCCTCGACGGACTGGTGGAGCGTGTGTACGCCTTCGGAGGCGGCAGGGTGAGAGAGCACCTGGGCGGCATCTACGACTGGCTGCAGAAAGAGCAGACTCTCCTTACGCCACCCACCAACGGAGGAAACACCCTCTCCACCAAGAGTGAGGGACGTGGAGGAGATCTCTACGAGCAGCAGAAGGAACAACGCAAGAAGTTGAACAAACTGATCAAGCAGGTGAAAGAGGCGGAGCAGCGCATCAGCGAGCTGGAGGCTGCCATCAAGATGATTGAGAGCCGCATGAACACCCTGGAGGGTGCCGCCGACATGACACTGATAGAGAAACACATGTCCTTCAGCCGACAACTCAACGAGGCTATGGATGAGTGGACCGCTGCAAGCGAAGAACTGGAGACAATTAGCGCAACATAATAAAAATTAATTATATGAAACTGATTATGACATTAGCACTGGCGGCATTCATGACTACAGCCGCAGCTCAGAATGATGAGCACCCGCACGGAATCGACGTGAACAATCTGGACAAGACCGCTCTCCCCGGCACAGACTTCTACCGCTACGCAGTGGGGGGATGGCAGGACAGCCACCCACTGGGCGACGAGTATGCCCGCTTCGGCTCCTTCAACACGCTTGACGAGCTGAACAACAAGCGCATCCGCGAGATAATCGAAGACCTGGCAAAGGAGTGGCACGCCCCTGACACCAACGAGGGCAAGATAGCCAAACTCTATAACATGGCCATGGATATGGATGCACGCAACAAGGCAGGCATCAAGCCACTGGCCGACTTCACCAAGATGGTCTATAAATGCCAAAGCAAGCAGGAACTGCTCAACCTGTGCGCCATGATGATGCTGTGGAACACCAACACATTCTTTGCTGTGGGAGTAGAGGCCGATGCCAAGAACAGCAAGCAGAACCTCGTGCAACTGTGGCAGGGAGGCCCCACACTCGTTAACCGCGAATATTACCTCGAAAATGACGAGCACACCCTTGCCACCCGTAAGGCTTACCGCGAATTTGGCATCAAAGTCTTCAAGATGCTCGACCCGGAACTCGGCGACGAGCAGGCCAATGCCAAGATGGGCACAGTGCTGCGCATAGAGACTGCACTGGCATCAGCCTTCAAGAGTAACGCCCAGCTGCGCATTGCCGAGGAGAACTATAACAAGATTACCCTCCTGCAACTCTGTCAGGACTACCCCACCGTGGACTGGAACAGCCTGTTCTTCCAGGCTGGCGGCTTCCCTGCCTTTGCAGAGCTCTCCGTAGGACAGCCCGAGGCCATCAAGAAAGCTTGCGGCATCATTGAATCAGAGAGTCTGGATGACCTCAAGACCTACGTGGCCTTCCGCGAGGTGGTGGACAAACTCAGCCTATGCGGGGAGGAACAGGTAAACCTCTCGTTCGACTTCTTCGGCCGCACCCTCTCTGGCCGCCAGAGCCTGCAGCCGCTGTGGAAACGTGCCGTGCAGACCACTAACAGTCTGCTGGGTGAGGCCGTGGGACAGATATATGTAGAGAAATACTTCCCCGAGAGTGCCAAACAGCGCATGGAGCAATTAGTGGAGAACCTGCGCACCGCGTTGGGTGAGCGTATTATGGCTCAGGAGTGGATGAGCAAGGAGACCAAGCAGAAGGCCATGGACAAGCTCTCAACCTTCTACGTCAAGATTGGCTATCCCAACAAATGGAAGAACTACTCTGGCATCGACTTCAAGGAGACCAAGACCTTCTGCGATGCAGTGTCATTCGCCTCAGTGGTCAATAACGTAGATGAACTCCACGAGACCGTAGGCCAGCCCGTAAACAGAGATAAATGGTATATGACCCCACAGACCGTCAACGCCTACTACAATCCGCCCACCAATGAGATTTGCTTCCCCGCAGGCATATTGCAGTATCCCTTCTTTGACGCTGAGGCCGACGACGCATTCAACTACGGTGCCATAGGCGTGGTGATAGGCCACGAGATGACTCACGGCTTCGACGACCAAGGACGCAAGTTCGATAAGGACGGCAACATGACCGACTGGTGGACAAAGAAAGACGAGAAAGGCTTCGGCAAGCAGACTCAGAGGATGGTCGATTTCTATGACAACATCAATGTGCTGCCCGACCTCAAGGCCAATGGCTCACTGACGCAAGGCGAGAATCTGGCCGACCATGGTGGACTGATGGTGGCATTTCAGGCCCTGAAGAACGCCACCAAGGGACAGCCCGAGAATACCATCGACGGCTTCACCGACGACCAGCGCTTCTTCCTGGCATACGCCGGGGTTTGGGCTGGAAATGTACGCGACGAGGAGATACGCCGACTCACCAAGAGCGACCCCCACTCTCTGGCCAAGTGGAGGGTGAACGGCGCCCTACCCCACATCGACGCATGGTACAACGCATTTAACATCACAGAGAAAGACCCCCTATTCGTACCCAAAGCCAAGAGAGTTACGGTGTGGTAGGCGTTACACCTCCAACATTTTGCATTGATGATATACTTACCCAAGAACCATCCGTCAGTGGCGAGGCTGCGCCAACAAGGCATAAGCATCTGCGACAGCAAGCCCGGGGACAACGCGCTGCGCGTGGTCATTCTCAACCTCATGCCACAGAAACAACAGGCCGAGGAAGAGTACTACTCTATGATGGACGGCGCAGAACTCGACATACAGGTCGTGCTCGCCAAGATGAGCGGACTAACCTACAAGACTACTCCTCAAACCTATATGGACGAGTTCTACACCGACATCGCCCAGATAATGGCCGACGGAGATTTCTACCACGGCATGATAGTGACGGGGGCTCCGCTGGAGCACCTGGAATACACGGAGGTGAAATACTGGCAACAGCTGCGCGAGGTGTACCACTGGTCGTTCAGCCATGTGCGCTCTACACTCAATATCTGCTGGGGGGCGTTTGCCGCCCTCAAGATGTTCTTCGGCATCGACAAGGTCTGGACTGAGCATAAGCTGTTCGGGGTCTATCCTCACGTGAGGGTGCGACGCGACGCTCCGCTAGTGGAGGGGATAGGGCTGGAGGTGATGGTGCCCATCAGCCGCCATATCACCCTGCGGCGCGAAGAACTGGAAGCGCAGCCCGAACTGGTGCTGCTCATCGATCAGGAGCTGACGGGACCCGAGCTGGCCATGGCGTGGGGAGGCCGCCACGTCTTTGCCAACGGCCACATGGAGTATGCCGCGGGGCGGCTGCGCTACGAATATGAACGCGACCTGGGCAGGGGGCTGCCCATAGGGGTGCCGTGCAACTACTTCACTGACGATGACCCCTCCAAGGAGCCGGTGGTGAGCTGGCAGGGCACGGGACGGCGCTTCTACCACAACTGGATACGCGACTATGTAAACAACTCGGATATCAAGACTTTGCCTGCCGACATTGACTTCAAGGATTAGAGATATCGAACTGCTGGCTCCTGCCCGCAATGCGGAGATAGGTATAGAAGCTATTAACTGCGGCGCCGACGCTGTGTATATCGGCGCCGAGGCGTACGGTGCGCGGCACGCTGCTGGCAACCGGGTGGAGGACATCGCGCGGCTGTGCGACTATGCTCACCGCTATGGCGCCAAAGTGTATGTCACGCTCAATACTATCCTCTATGACGATGAACTGCAAAAAGCATGCCGCCTCATCGACCGACTGCACGACGCCGGTGTTGACGCACTGATAGTGCAGGACACGGCTCTGCTGACGATGGCGCTGCCGCTACCGCTGCATGCCAGCACTCAGATGGACATCCGGAGCGCAGAGAAGGTGAGGTTGCTCCGCGACTGGGGCTTTGAGCAAGCTGTGCTTGCCCGCGAGCTGGGACTGAAGGAGATGGCCGAGATTCACCAGGCATGCCCTGAGATGAAGCTGGAGGCTTTTGTACACGGTGCACTGTGCGTGAGCTACAGCGGCCAATGCTATGCCTCGCAGTATTGCTTCGGGCGCAGTGCCAACCGAGGCGAGTGTGCACAGTTCTGTCGCCTGGCCTTCGACCTGCAGGATGCCCAGGGCAACATCATGGTAAAAGGCAAGCACCTCCTCTCGCTGAAGGACATGAACCGCTCCCGCAGCGTAGAGCAAATGCTTGATGCAGGTGTCTGCTCACTTAAAATCGAGGGGCGGCTCAAGGATATGGCCTACGTCAAGAATACCACTGCCTATTACAGCCATCTGCTCGACAAAATAGTCAGCCGCAGGCCACAGGAATACTGCCGCGCGTCTTATGGACAGTGCCACACAACCTTCCAGCCTAACCTCAACAAGACATTCAACCGGGGATTTACAGAATATTTCCTGCACGGACGCACCGAGGACATCGCCTCCATCCACACACCCAAGGCTGTGGGAGAACCTGTGGGCGAGGTCAAGGAGATAAAGCGCGGCTTTGTTCTGGTGAGCGGCACAAGCAGCTTTCATAACGGCGACGGCATTTGCTACTTCGACACGGACGGCACACTGCAAGGATTCCGTGTGAACAGAGCTGACAATAACAAACTCTACCCCCACCTAATGCCACAAGGACTCGCAGTCAAGACTCCGCTCTACCGCAATCATGATGCTGCATTTGAGTCCGCAATGCTGCGCCCCACCCCACAGCGCACCATCGGCATAGACCTCAAGATAGAGGACACCGACTATGGATTCCACCTCACGGCCAACAGAGAACATAGAACGGTGGCCAGCCTTGACATAAAGGCAGAGCATCAGCCTGCTGTCAAACCGCAGACCGACAGGATTGTGGCCGAACTGAGTAAGACTGGCGGCACAGGATTTGAGATAACAAGTGTTGTCACTGAGTTCTCCCAAGACTACTTCATCCCTGCCTCACTGCTGGGGCAATGGCGCAGACTGCTGATAGAGAAACTCAATGCTCAATGTTCAATGCCGAAGGTATCGCGAGAAATTGCTCTTTCGAGCAATGCTCTCCTTGAGAGAGCAGCTCGTCAGTGGTCGCGCTTGCGTGGGCTGACATTAGAGAGCTGCGAGAGCGAAGCGTCAATGAACAATTCTCAAATCTCAAATTTCAAATCTCAAATATCAAATCTTCATACTCCCCCCTTACCGCAGAGAATTCCCTTTACCGAAAACATCTCCAACCACGCTGCACGCCAATTCTACGAGAAGCAAGGCGCCCATGAAATAGAACCTGCATTTGAGCTTTCACCCCCTAAAGGCAACGTCGCACTGATGACTTGTCGCCACTGCATAAAATATTCCTTAGGATTATGCGTTAAATATTTGAATACCGACAAAAGAACACGGCACATACTCAATGAACCGTGGGCATTAGCGCTGCCAGACGGACGCCGTTTTCCCCTGGAATTTGACTGCCGCCACTGCGAGATGCGAGTAACCGCAAAGATATAGAGAATGCTGACATCGACAAGACATACATTATGGATGCTGGGCATAACCCTATGCCTGCTCTCTTCGTGCGGCTACCAGACCACGGAGCACTACAACAAATGGACTCTCACCCAGAAGCAGCGAGACTCCATCGCATTCTCTACCTACCACCACTATAATGTAGGGTATAATTTCATCTGCAGAGCCGACAGTATATGGCTTGCCCCTCATCCCGAAGGAATAACCCTCAATCTTGACTATCCCAACGAGCAAGCATACCTCTACGATGATGACGACTTTGTGATTACCGAGGTCTTTCGCAACAATAACATCAACAGGAACACCCTTGACAGCATTTGGCTGTGCGTAGGCTCAGACGGCATCCCTCTCGGCTGGATAAGTGAGCATGACCTGCTACGCAATGCCACACCGGTAGACCCCATCTCGCGATTTATGAACGCATGCAGCAGGCTGAGCGACAAACTGCGGAGCACGCTGAGCCATGGCATAGTGGCGCTGCTGATATGTCTTATCGCCTATCAAGTGAAAGGCAACCGCAAACTCCAGCTCAAAGAGAAATCCAACTACATCTACCCGCTGCTGCTTTCAGCCGTAACGGCCGGCTGTCTTATGGCCACGATAAAATGTCTCATGCCCGAACAATGGCAGCATTTCTATTTCTACCCCTCACTCAATCCTGTAGGCCAAAGGCCCATGTTCGCCATTTATCTGTCAGCCGTATGGCTCAGCATCGTATTCTTCCTCGCTATTTTCTTCGATTTGAAAGACAAGACATCATTTGGCAAATTGTTGCTCACAATGCTGCTCAATGCCACCCTGGCCATTCTTCTGTATTACGCCATTTCAATGCTTAGACCAATATATATTGTTTACATCGTATACATAATCATCGTGGTTGTAGCAATCTGGGATTATCATACTCAAAACAAAAAAGCTAAAACAGCCCCACCGATATGCGAGACAAAATAACCATCTGCAACTGCGTCGTGATAGAACTGCCTACCTATACCGACAACCGCGGCAGCCTCACCCTCGTTGACAACGAGGCGGTAAGGCAACTGCTCCCTTTCAAGCCCGAGAGGGTATTCTGGATTCACGGAACCACCCCCTCCACAGTGCGTGGCCAGCATGCCCACCGCAGCTGCTGGGAGATGGTGTGCGCCGTGAGTGGCAGCTTCCGCCTCACCCTCAATGACGGAACAGAAGAAAAGACCTTCTTGATGGACTCACCTTCCAAGGGCGTGATAATCTCGCCTATGGTGTGGTGCAGGCTCCATGACTTTGCTCCAAGCACCGTCTGTCTGACCCTGGCCTCCGGCGACTACGATGAAGAAGGCTATATCAATGATTACGAACAATTTAAGAAAGCCTCGAAAAAATGATTAAGGCAATCAGATACAATGTGGCAATGGCCGATAGATGGGATGAGTTCGTCAGCCAAGCCCGCAACTCCACCCTACTCCATATGCGCCAGTATATGGACTATCACGCTGACCGCTTTCGCGACGCATCGTTGGTCTTTCTGAACGAGCAGGACAAAATTGTCGCTCTTCTGCCCGCATGCGTCAGTCGTAAAGACAACGGCAGCATAGTGTCGCATGAGGGACTTACCTACGGCGGCTATATCCTTGCACCCCTCACCCACACCGCAGTCGTAGAAGAGGTTTTCAACGCATCGCTCCAATATTACCGCAACAATATGAAGGCCGACATACTCGTCATTAAGCACATACCTTATATATATAACTCCCAGCCATGCGACGAGGAACTCTATTTCATTCATCGGCAGGGCGGCCAACTCATAGAACGTGGCCTCAGCCAAGCAATAGACATCTCAGCACCTCTGCCCATGAACAAGCTGCGCCAGCGATGCCTGACGAAGGCAAGAAACAATAACATCAAGGTTGCCATAGCCTGCAGCCAAGATGACTGGACGACCTTTCACCAACTGCTTACAAACGTATTGAGGCGCCACAACACCGCCCCCGTACACACTGCCGACGAACTGTGGACGCTCCACAGCCGCTTCCCACAGCAGATTGTGCTCTACGGTGCCTATAAAGACAACTGCCTGGTAGCGGGAACAATACTCTACCACTCACCCACAGTAACCCATACCCAATACCTCGCAGCCTCTGATATCGGAAAAGAATGCGGAGCCCTCGACCTTGTTATACACGAAGTAACGCACGACAACGCAGTCAAGACACGTCGTTACCTGGACTTTGGCATCTCCTCCGAGCACGACGGCACGCTCAACCACGGCCTCACTCTACAGAAGGAAGGCTTCGGCGCACGAGGCGTATGTTATGACATCTACAAAATAACACTATGAAAATACCATACCTCGACCTGGGCAAAGTCAATGACCAATTGCAGCCCGAAATAGAACAGGCAGCCCTAAGAGCCATACGCTCAGGGCAATATCTCTATAGTGACGAGATACACTCTTTTGAGCAACAGTGGGCCGCAACCAACGGAGCCGCATATTGCGTCAGCACCGCCAATGGCCTAGATGCACTCACCGCCGCCATACATTGTCTCAAGACACTCTGCGATTGGCCTGACAATAGCGAGGTAATAGTCAGTGCTCACACATTCATAGCTTCTTATGAGGCCATCACCCGCTGCAATCTGAAGCCTGTGCCATGTGATGTAAATCCCGAGGACTACAATATCGACTGCAGCAAGATTACCCCACTCATCAATAACCGCACCGTAGCCATAATGCCAGTGCACATCTATGGCCGCCCATGCGACATGCCGGCAATCAAAGACATAGCCGATAGCCACAAACTGCGCATCATCGCCGACTCATGTCAGTTGCATACCACACACTGCAGTCTCTCAAGCCTCGCCGATGCCACCGCCTTTAGTTTCTATCCTGCCAAGAATATGGGAGCCTTTGGCGACGCAGGATGCCTGGTGACAAACAACCCACAATTGGCAGATCTCGCAAGGATCTTCTGCAACTATGGAGCAACAGTGAAATATCACCACGAGATAAAAGGAGTCAACTCTCGCATGGACTCAGTGCAGGCAGCCATACTGAGCGTAAAACTCTCCCATTTGAATGAGCAGGACACCATGCGCCAGTCGCAAGCCCTGCGCTACAATCAAGGCATCAAGAACCCACTTATCGCTCTGCCATACAGCGGAAGCATGGATGCCAAGAAATCGTGCTGGCATGTATATCCCGTATTTTGCGACAAGCGTCAGCAACTGCAAGAGTGGCTGGCCTCCCACGGAGTAGGCACCATAATCCACTACCCCATCCCGCCCCATAAACAGAAGGCATACACGGAACTCAACGCTCTCACCCTGCCCATAACCGAGCAAATATGTGCCACAGAGCTAAGCCTTCCACTCAACCCTGCCCTTACCGCTGAAGAACAAGACTACATCATCGAAGTACTCAACAGTTTTACCGTTTAAGTACCCTGCTTTCAAATGTCCCTGACAATAAATATCTTGATCTCAACCATTGGCGAGCGAATAAAGCGTGTGCCTGATGTCATTATGCCGCAGCGTGAAGGAGTGAGCTACATCGTTTCCCACCAGACTGACGGTTCTCACCATATATCGAAATCCCTGACTACACGCCCAGATGTCACATTGAGCACCATAGCAGGGCGCGGACTCTGTGCCAATCGCAACAATGCCATTGAGCACGCCACTGCCGACATCTGCATCATTGCTGACGATGACTGTCGGTATGATGACCAATTTCTAGAAAACATAAAAGACGCTTACAGCAAATACCCCGAGGCAGACATCATCTGCTTCACGGCCCAAGACTATAACTCAAGACCGCTGCACCGCTACCCCGCCGAAGATATGCCATACCTGCAGGCAGTAGCCAGGGGATATTACCCCACAAGTATTCAAACCACTTTCCGACTCCAGTCCATAGAAGGCAGGACAGCCTTCAACATCAATTTCGGACTCGGTTCAGACATGCTCTGTGCAGGAGAAGAAGAAGTCTTTATGGCAGACGCACTGCGCGCGGGACTGAACATAATGTATGTAAACAAACCCATTGTACGCTCAGACCCCGACACGACAGGCACTCATTTTCTCACCGACAAACAACTGCAGATTACCAAAGGAGCCACCTTCCGCCATTGCTACGGTTATGCCAACGCTGTATGGCGGTCAGTCAGGGAAGCAGGCTGGTGGTTCGTACACCGCGGGGCAAACCCTTTCCCCATCCTTTGCAGAATGCTCAAGGGAATCAGATTAAACTATTGATTTCGCACACTATGGACAGACTGAAAGCACTATACCATCAACTCTATGACTCAGAGCCTACCACCACGCTCATTACAGGCTCGGGCAGTCCTCGTCAATACTACAGAATGACCGATAAGAATCACTCTGTGATTGGCACCATCGGCACATCGCAGGAAGAGAACCGTGCCTTTATCGGGCTCACTAATCATTTCAAGAGCAAAGGATTATCTGTACCACACATCCTCGGAGTGAGTCAAGACGGCATGGCTTACATTCAGAGCGACCTCGGCTCCACCTCCTTATACGACGCCATCAGCCAAGGGCGCGATAGCGGCCACTACACAGCCGGGGAGCAGACAATGCTTCACAAGGCCATGGCCATGCTGCCCCGTTTTCAGATACTCGGTGCCCGCGACCTCGATACTAGCCTCTGCTACCCAACTCCCACAATGGATAGTATGAGCATAATGTTTGACTTGAACTATTTCAAATATTGTTTTCTCAAGTTGCAATCCAATATTGAGTTCAACGAGATTGAGCTACAGCACGACATGGAGCGCCTTTGCGCAGACATTGCAGACCTCGCCTCGGCAGCCATAAAGGAGCCGACGCTCATGCTGCGTGACTTTCAGGCCAGAAACATTATGATTAATGAAGACGGAGGACTAGCTCTTATTGACTATCAAGGCTGCCGACTCGGCCCCGCTGAGTATGACATCGCTTCTTTCCTATGGCAAGCCTCCGCTCATTACGATACTGCACTGCGCAACAAGCTGATTGACACCTACATCCAGGCAGCAAGTGAATTGCGCCCTACTGACGAAGTAGCGCTCCGTCGGCGGCTACGCCTGATGGTATTCTTCCGTCTGCTACAGGTGCTCGGCGCATACGGCTACCGTGGTCTCCATCAGCGCAAGACACATTTCCTGAACTCTATACCCCCTGCGCTCAACAGCCTCCGCGATATTCTGGCCACTGGCATTGCAGAACCATACCCCTACCTCAACCGTTTACTACAAGAGGTAACAAGCCAGGAAGAGTCCAATGTTCAATCTTCAATCTTAAATGTTCAATGTTGCCTCACCGTTACCATTTACAGTTTCAGCTACAAGCGAGGTATTCCCGACGACCCCTCTGGCAATGGCGGAGGCTATGTCTTCGACTGCCGCTCCACTCACAACCCCGGTCGTTACGAACAATATAAATCTATGACGGGATTAGATCAACCCGTGATACAATTCCTCGAGGAGGACGGCGAAATACTCTCTTTCCTCAGTCATATATATCCGTTAGCTGAGCACCATGTGGAGCGATACATACAGCGAGGCTTCACCCACCTCATGTTCAGTTTCGGCTGCACGGGAGGGCAGCACCGCAGCGTATATTGCGCTCAGCACCTCGCCGACCACTTGCTCCATCACTACCCCCAGATAAACATCAAGCTCATCCACCGCGAACAACCCACATGGCCCCCACGCTAGGCAATAACCATAAAAACAAACAGCCCCGCTTCACTAAAGCGACAACACCTTATTAATGAAGCTGAACAACCTCACACTCCCTCTCGCCCTCACGCTCACCGCTACAGCCAACGGCAGAGAGAAGCCCAACATAGTGTTTATACTCTGTGACGACATGGGTTATGCTGACTTGGCGTGCTATGGGCAAAGGTATATCGACACACCCAATATAGACCGTCTGGCGACACAGGGAATGCTGTTCACGCAAGCATACGCTGGTAGCCCTGTCAGTGCCCCGTCGAGAGCCTCGTTAATGACAGGCCAGCATATCGGGCACTGTGAGGTGCGCGGCAATAAAGAGTATTGGAGCGGCCTTACGATGTATGGCTCCAACCGCGAATATGCCGTAACAGGACAACACCCTCTTGATCCAGACCATGTGGTACTGCCAGAGATTATGAAAGACAATGGCTACACCACTGCGCAGTTTGGCAAATGGGCAGGCGGCTATGAGGGCTCGGTATCCACTCCCGACAAGCGCGGTATTGATGAGTTCTATGGTTATATCTGCCAGTTTCAGGCTCACCTCTATTACCCCAATTTCCTGAACCGTTACAGCAGTGCACTGGGTGACACAGCAGTGGTGCGGGAAGTTATGGAGCAAAACATACAGCATGCTATGTATGGCCCCGACTACTTCAACCGTAGCCAATACTCCGCCGACATCATCCACCGTAAAGCCTTAGAGTGGCTTGACCATCAAGACAATCAGCAGCCGTTCTATGCCCTGCTTACCTATACCCTGCCCCATGCCGAACTGGTACAACCCGAGGACTCTATCATAGCCGACTACAAAACTCGCTTTGCCGACGATAAGGCATTCAGTGGCAGCGAAGGCAGTCGCTACAATGCCATAACCCATACGCATGCCCAGTTTGCAGGTATGATTACTCGACTCGACGCATACGTAGGTGAGATTATGGCTAAATTGGAGAAGAAAGGCCTGGCTGACAATACTATCATTATATTCAGCAGCGACAACGGCCCTCACGAGGAAGGAGGCGCAGACCCTGCGTTCTTTAACCGCGACGGATTGCTGCGTGGTCTGAAGCGTCAGACCTATGAGGGAGGTATACGCGTCCCCTTCATCGTGCGATGGCCAGGTCACATAAAAGCTGGCAGCAGAAGCGACACGCAGATAGCATTTTGGGACATTATGCCCACCTTTTGCGATATCATCGGAGTCAAGGACTATGTCGGACGCTATGGCAACAAAGATAAAGACGACCACTTCGACGGCATTTCATTCTTGCCCACTCTGAAAGGTAAGATAAGAAAGCAGCTGAGGCATGACCACCTCTACTGGGAATTTGACGAGACCGACCAAGTGGCAGTGCGCAAAGGAGATTGGAAGTTGATTAGCATACGGGGTAAATGCCACCTCTACAATTTGGCAGACGACATTCATGAAGACCATGACATTGCGTCCCTCCATCCTGACATCGTTGAGCAACTGAAAGCCATTACCTACAAAGAGCACACGCCCAGTCCGCACTTCAAGGTTACTATGCCTGAATGATTGGCACTCCTGTGTCCTAATATACAACCAGCGCCCTTGCTCTATGGCAGGGGCGCTGGTTATATTGCGTCGAAGCAGGAATAGCCTATTTCTTGTCGCGCTTGGCAACCTCGCTGAGGTTATTGTTAACCACCGATATCAGTTCATCGATGTTGTCCAGCTTGCTCTGCCACAGGTCGCTTCTTTCGGGAGCCAGCTCTTGCACTTTGGCAAAGAAAGTGCGAGTAGTAGTCAGTTTCTCCTTCAGCTCTGTCTGCTGAGCTTTGTATTGCGGGTCACGGTTGTTGGTGGTAGCCTTCTGATTGAGGTCACGGATTTCGTTGAAGTGAACAACGCCCACGTTGGCCACCGCCTCCACAAAGTTGGGGTCTAACTCAAGAGCCTTCTCGTAGCATGCGAGAGCCTCGCTATCCTTGCCCTGGTCCATGAGTACAACACCCTTAATGTAGTGAGCCATCTTGTTTCCCGGAGCCTTTGCCACAAACTCGTTGGCAATCTTCATTGCCTCGTCCTGCTGGTGCTTGTCATAGTAGTACTTAAGCAGAATCTGCGGATAGGTTACATTTGTGGTGTTTTCCATGGCGCCCTTAAGGGTAGCTAACCATTGTGCTGTGTCGCCCTTGTGCTGCAGCGAGGTAGCCTTCATGTAGTAGCCGTCCTCCTTGGTAACCCTGTCATTTGACTGGATAACAAAGTCCACGCTCTCCAGCACCCGGTCATACTGCTTCTCAGTGAAAGCAATCTGAGTGGCGAAGTAGCCCACCTTCTCATAGATGTCCTTGCCGGCAGTGTAGAGAGAGTCGCGCTCTTGGGCTGTGAACACAGGATTCTTGGGGAAGTTGAGGTGCTTCTCATAGAAGTCGTAGGCGCCCTTCTTGTCACCGTTCTGCAAGCAGTACTGTGCGCAGAGGATGTAGTTGTTAACTATCTTCTTCATCCACTCCACATTACCATTATGCTCACCGATGTCATACTCATTCTTCTTGGTGCCGTAGTCAAAGCGCGGTTTTACCTTGCCCTTGGCATCAGGCTGATGGTCGAGTTCGTAGGACTTAGTGAAGTATTTCACTGCATTGTCCATACTGGAAATAAAGAGAGCAGTGTCAAGCGCCTCATGGGCATTGTGCTTGTCTGCCTCAGCACTAAGAAGACGTAACTCCACCTGCCCAGCCACATTGTAGGCATAGGCAAGTTTCTTAGTCTTGGGATTTTCAAGGACACCCTTCATAGTTTCACGGGCCTCCATGAATTTTCCTTCGTTAATCTGCTCTTGAGCCTTGTAGATTTGGCCATCCTGTGCAAAGCCGATGGCAGCAGTCATAATGGCTGCAAGAGATAAGATAATCTTTTTCATAGCTTTTGGTGTTTAGAGTTTAAAGTATAGTTTTTAGTTTTGTTCGTTATTCTCCACATCCTCTGAAGTATCAGAGATTTCAGGGAACTCGGGATTCTCCACATTCTCCGCATCGTCATCATCCGGCTCAGCCTCTACATGGCATACCGACGAGATGGTATCGTTGCGCTTGGCCAGTTCTATAATCTTAACGCCCTGAGTGATACGACCCTGCACGCTAATGGTGCGGACGGGCACGCGGATGGCTGTGCCGCTCTTATTGATAACCACGAGATCATTTTCGTCATGTACCAGCAGTATGGCTACCAACTTACCGGTCTTCTCAGTGATATTGATGGTCTTCACACCCTTACCGCCACGTCCGGTGAGACGATAGTCTTCAATCAATGAACGCTTGCCGATACCGTTTTCAGATACCACGAGTATGGTGCTCTGCATATCTTGAGCCCATGCGCAAATCATGCCTACCACCTCGTCGTCGGCACCATCGAGAGTCACGCCCTTGACACCGGTAGCATTGCGGCCCATAGCGCGCACCTTGCTCTCGTTGAAGCGGATGGCGCGCCCGTTGCGGGTAGCAATGACAATCTCGCTGTTACCATCAGTCAGTGATACGCTGACAATAGAGTCGTCCTCCCTGATATTGATAGCATTCACACCATTGGCACGTGGACGCGAATAGTCCGTAAGCACGGTCTTCTTAATTATACCCTTGCGAGAGCAGAACGTGATATAGTGAGTGCGGCAGAACTCCTCGTCCTTGAGGTTCTGTACGTGTATCATCGTATTGAGCGAGTCGTCGCCAGGGATATTCAGCAGATTCTGTATGGCGCGACCCTTCGAGTTCTTCACTCCCTCGGGCACCTCATAAACCTTGAGCCAGTAGCAGCGTCCCTTCTGGGTGAAGAAGAGCAGCGTGTCGTGCATATTGGCGCGATATACCTTGTCGATAAAGTCCGCGTCACGCGTTGATGACAATTTGCTGCCTATACCGCCGCGACCCTGGGCGTGGAACTCGCTCAGCGGAGTACGCTTGATATAACCCAGGTGACTGGTGGTTATCATCATCGGGTCGTTGGCGAAGAAGTCCTCCGGATTGAAGTCGTCGGCTTCGCCCGGCATTATCTCTGTAAGGCGTGGGGCTGCCCACTTCTCCTTTACTTCGAGCAGCTCGTCCTTAATTACCTTCTTACACAGCTCGTCGTCGGTGAGCACCTGATTGTAGTAGTCAATCTTGCGCATCAGCTCTTCAAACTCCTCATGCAGCTGCTCCTGACGCAGACCGGTGAGCTGGCCCAGACGCATATCCACAATAGCCTTGGCCTGCAGGTCGTCAAGTTCAAAGCGCTTCATCAAAGCCTCTACGGCATCCTGCGGAGTCTTGGAGGCGCGAATGATATGTACTACCTCGTCGATATTGTCAGACGCAATGATAAGGCCCTCCAAGATGTGAGCCCTCTCCTGAGCCTTGCGCAGGTCATACTTAGTGCGGCGTATCACCACATCATGGCGATGCTCGATGAAATACTTGATACAATCCTTGAGCGTAAGCATACGCGGACGGCCGTGAACCAGCGCGATATTGTTCACGCTGAAGGAGCACTGCAGGTCAGTAAGCTTGAGCAACTTGTTGAGCACCACGTTAGCATTGGCATCGCGCTTCACATCTACCACGATACGCATACCCTCGCGGCCGGTCTCGTCGTTCACATTGCTAATGCCCGCCACCTTCTTCTCGTTGGAGAGCATGGCTATCTTCTTAATCAGCTCAGCCTTGTTGACGCCATAAGGAATCTCGGTGATAACAATGGCCGTATGAGAGCCTTCGTCTTCTATCTCATAGCGGGCGCGCATCACCACGCGACCACGGCCGGTAGTGTACGCATCCTTCACTCCCTGCAGGCCGCAGATAATACCACCTGTGGGGAAGTCGGGAGCCGGGATGTACTGCATCAGTTCATCCACCGTGATATCAGGATTGTCCACATAAGCCACACAACCGTCGATTACCTCACCCAGATTATGGGTAGGCACATTGGTGGCCATACCGACAGCGATACCAGTGGCACCGTTGACCAGGAAATTGGGTATGCGCGTCGGCATGACGGTTGGCTCTTGCAGAGTATCGTCAAAGTTATTGCGCATATCTACCGTCTCTTTCTCGAGGTCTTGCATCATAGCCTCGCCCAGCTGGGTGAGACGAGCCTCAGTGTAACGCATGGCGGCTGCGGAGTCACCGTCGACACTACCAAAGTTACCTTGACCGTCAACAAGTACCTGACGCATATTCCATGGCTGGGCCAGGCGCACCAGAGCTCCATACACGGAAGAGTCGCCGTGAGGATGATACTTACCGAGCACTTCACCCACGATACGGGCACACTTCTTATAAGCGCTGTTGTGGGTATTGCCGAGCCCCAGCATACCATACAGGATACGGCGGTGCACAGGCTTGAAGCCGTCTCTCACGTCAGGGAGCGCACGCGCCACGATAACCGACATGGAGTAGTCAATGTAGCTGCTCCGCATCTCGCGGTTTAGGTCCACTTTAATAATCCTGTCGTTGTTCAGATTTTGTGTTTCGTCCATACTTATACCTTATTTATAAATGTTATTAATTTTTCGACTTCAAAATTACAACTTTTCCTTCAAATAACACACCCTTTTAGGCAACAAAAATCACACAAAATCCAAAATTTAGGCTTTTTTAGCGTTTCTCGCGCATTTTGCTTCCATTTTCGACAGTCTATCGACAAACAACACCCCATGCGTCAGAACAAAAGAAATGGCCGTTGGCACCCCCCCAGGCATCCAACGGCCTACATCTATTTGTAAACAATCGACAAACAGATGAACTAACGCCGCTTACAATCTATTTCCCTCTTTGGGAAAAATAATCTGCGGCTTAAAACTCTTAGCTTCCTCCACGGTCATGGAGCCGAACGCCATGATGATAACTATATCACCAACTTCCACTTTGCGTGCAGCAGCACCGTTGAGGCAGACACATCCGCTGCCTCGCTCGCCGGCTATCACGTATGTCTCCAGGCGCTCACCGTTATTATTATCCACTACATATACATGCTCACCCCTTACCAGGCCGGAAGCGTCCATCAAATCTTCGTCAATAGTAATACTCCCCACATAGTTGAGGTTGGCATCAGTCACCGTAGCGCGGTGTATCTTCGATTTCAGAACTTCTATAAACATCGTTTTCAGTTGAATGAATTATTTATACCTGACATTATCAAGCAATCGCACGGGCCTGTGTCCGCAGAACACAGTGATGCACCCCACCACCGAGTCGCTGTCGTCCCACTCATCGAGCGAGCGCAGACTATCGCCGTCCACGATGTCGTAATACTGCACCTCCAAGCCCTCCACAGCGTTGATGCTATCAACCACAAAAGCCTTGGTCTCCGCAAGAGTGTGGCCATTCATAAACTCCTTGCTTTCAAAGAGATACTTTGATATATTAACGGCTATCTTTCGCTCCTCGTCAGCCAGTAGCGCATTGCGACTGCTGAGCGCCAAGCCATCCTTTTCCCTCACTATGGGGCAAGGACATATCTCCACCTTCAGCCCCAAGTCCTGGACCATCGCCTTGATGACAGCCACCTGCTGAAAATCCTTCTCGCCGAAGTAGGCGCGGTCAGGTTCTACGGCATAGAACAGCTTGCTCACTATCTGACACACACCATTGAAGTGCCCTGGGCGGAAAGCGCCCTCCATCACCGTGTCAGTGGGCGGGTAAGAGAACTGGCGAGTGTCGGGCTCAGGATACATCTCCTTCACCGACGGGGCAAACACCACATCAGCACCGATGCTCTCCAGCAGGGCACAGTCAGCCTCCATCGTGTGAGGATAATTTTTAAGGTCTGTCTTATCGTTAAACTGGGTAGGATTTACAAAATCGCTCACCACCGTAAAACCGTTCTCCTTCACGCTGCGCCTTACCAGCGAGGCATGCCCCTCATGCAGCGCACCCATAGTAGGCACC
>JAGCYL010000120.1 GCA_017960825.1 Bacteroidaceae bacterium
TTGAGGTGCAGTTTCTTGGTAGTAAGTAGCGGGAAGCCGTCGGCCAGGTCAAAGCGCATCTGATGACCGAAGACGCTGATGGTGCCTGTACCGGTGCGGTCGTGCATTTCTACACCTTCGTTCATAATCCGGGTGAGGAGGTCAAGGTAGTGTTTCATTGTGATTGTGTTAATGGTTACAGTTATTTTGAGCATACAAATTTAGGTAATTTTTTTTGAAAGTCTTGTGACTTGTGTCTTTTTTGTTGTAAAAAGAGAAAATCCTACTATCCATTGCTGACGTATTGATATTATTTTTTAATTTTGTAGCTAAATGAGGGCATTGGAATTTGACGAACAGATGCGCACGCTGCTCGGTGACGCAGAATGGCAGCAGATGCAGGTAGCTTTAGACAAGCCGCCAGTTGTTTCTGTCAGGGCAAACGCCAAGTGTCCCAATGCACATACACAAGGCACTCCGGTCCCCTGGAGTTCGCTTGGTTATTATCTTGACGAGCGCCCGGAGTTCACACTTGACCCTCGCTTCCATGCCGGAGGTTACTATGTGCAAGAGGCATCGTCGATGTTTGTGGAGCAGGCTCTCAGACAATGCGGCAATCCGAAGCTGGTTCTCGACCTCTGCGCCGCCCCCGGCGGCAAGTCCACCCTACTCCGCTCGTTGTTGGCTGACGAGGCACTGCTGGTGTGCAATGAGCCTGTCAAGGCCCGTGCCAACGTGCTGAGAGAGAATATTATAAAATGGGGCCATGAAGGCTGCTTTGTCAGCTGCAACTTTCCCCGTGATTTCAGTCAACTGAAGGGTATGTTTGACCTTGTGCTGGTTGATGCCCCGTGTTCCGGCGAGGGCATGTTTCGCAAGGAACAGAATGCCATAGATATGTGGAGTCCCGCCAATGTGGAAGACTGCTCTGTCCGACAGCGCGATATAGTCGAAGCAATATGGCCGGCACTTAAGGAGGGCGGCTACCTTATATATAGTACATGTACATACAACACACTCGAGGACGAAGAGAATGTTTGCTACTTCTGCGACTCTCTCGGTGCAGAGTTGGTGGAGATACCCGTGGCAGCTGATTGGAATATAAGCGGTAGCTTGCTCCGTGGTTTCAATGGTCCTGTCTATCGCTTCATTCCTCACAAGACACGGGGTGAGGGTTTCTTCCTCGCGTTGATGCGAAAGACGTCCTCCGAGCCTCTAGTCCGAGTGAAGGATAAGGCTACGGCAGCATCCATAGCCGGTGAGTGGTGCGGTTGTCTGGATGCCGCAGACATGATCAGTATAGAGCATGACCACACTATGTATGCTGTGCATGCTGCCCATGCTCCTCTCGTCAGCCGCCTTGCCAAGACTCTCTATCCTCTCCATTTTGGCGTAGCCCTCTACGAGAATAAGGGGCGCAAGAGTGTGCCTCACCATTCGCTTGCCATGAGTCGTCTGCTGGTAAAGGATGCCTACCCCACTGCCAGACTCTCGCTAAGCGATGCTTTGAGCTACCTGCGCCATGAGGCTATCGTCATCGATGCTCCGCGAGGCTATGTCTTAGTCACATACGAAGGTATGCCCCTTGGATTTGTAAACAATATCGGCAACCGAGCCAACAATCTCTACCCTTCCGAATGGCGAATACGGAGTACTAAGAGACACCCTCTTGAGTAAAGGTTAATAGTTATAGTTGACAAGTCGCAATGTCACAGGGTATCGGCTTTAACTACTTTAACTTCTTAACTTCTCAAAAACAATTGTATAATAGTAAATCGTCCAATAGTAAATAAACATGACTTTCTTGGATTTAGCAAAAATGCGTTATAGTTGTCGTGGCTACAAGCCAACAACTGTAGAACAGAGCAAGCTCGACTATGTGATGGAGTGCGTCCGCATGGCGCCATCCGCCGTTAACCATCAGCCGTGGACCTTCCGCATCATTCGCGATGCAGACGGACTGGCAAAGATATGCCAATGCTACAACCGCGAGTGGATAGCCACAGCTCCCGCCGTCATCATTGCCTCTGTGCTCCATAATGAGGAGTGGGTGCGGTCTGACGGTAAGCCCCATGGCAATATAGACATTGCCATCGCTGTGGAGCACCTGTGCCTCGCCGCTACGGAGCAAGGACTTGCTACGTGCTGGGTGTGTAACTTCGACTCAGCTCTCTGTCACATTCTCTTCTCGCTTGCCCCTGATGAGGAGGCCGCCGTTCTTATACCCATTGGCTATCCCGCTGACCATCCAAGAGAGAAGACGCGCAAGCCTATTAACGGCATTGTTGTTTAACGTTTAATATATTTTTTAACCCAAAAATGGTGAATAAGATTATGAGAACAATAGTATTTAGCCTTATCATCCTTATGGCGCTTTTTGCTTGTGGACAGAAGAATGTAGTAACCGACGAAAATACACACAAGATAAACAAAATGGAGATTTCAGACACCTTCCTCAACGCTGACGGTACGACAACCGTAATCCATGCCCTTATGCATGCCAGCCTCCGCATAGAGTCCGGCGGTCTGGAGATAGAGATAGACCCCGTTGCCAAACTTGGCAACCGCACGGTGGATTATAGTCAGATGCCCGAAGCTGATTTAATCCTAGTTACTCACGAGCATTTCGACCATTTCGATACTGCTACCATAAAGCAACTGTCCACCGAGAGCACTATCACCGTCATGCCCCCCCATTGCCATGAGTTGTCTGGTCTCGGTCAGGTCCTCAGCAACGGCCTCACCCTCAATATTGCGGAGGACGTAACCGTAGAGGCAGTGCCAGCCTACAATACCACCAAAGGCCGCGAGAAATTTCATCCCAAAGGACGTGATAACGGATACGTGCTCACTCTCAACGGACTGAGGATATACATCGCCGGTGATACGGAGGACATTCCCGAGATGTCACGTCTCCACAATATCGACATAGCTTTCCTCCCCTGCAATCAGCCCTACACCATGACTGTGGAGCAACTTATCCGCGTGGCACGCATCATTAAGCCTAAAGTGCTGTACCCCTATCACTACAGCCAGACTGATATCAGTGCCCTGCCCTCTCTCCTCCAAGACGATGGGATAGATGTAAGAATCAGGCCATTCGATTAACCCTCAAACGATTAAGCACAAATGGAATACATGTCACAAGAGGGCTACGACAAGCTGGTGGAAGAGCTGCGGCAGCTGGAGCATGTGGACCTGCCTCGCGCCAAAGAGGCATTGGTGGAGGCTCGCGATAAAGGCGACCTGAGTGAGAACTTCGAGTACCATGCAGCAAAGCGTGAGCACGGACGCATACTGGGCAGGATACGTTTCAAGCAAAGAGTGCTGGAACACACACGAGTGATAGACATGTCACGCCTTAGTGGTGACAGCGTATGCCTGCTCTCCAAGGTGTCTATGACTAACCTCAACAATAATATGAAAATGACCTATACTATCGCAAGTCCTCACGAGGCCAATTTGCGTGAAGGCAAGATATCCATCAAGTCGCCTATCGCTCAGGCATTGCTGGGCAAAAAGGTAGGCGACGTGGTAGAGGTACAGGTCCCTGCGGGCATACAGCGGCTGCGCATTGACAACATCGAAGTGTAGAATTATGGTGAAAAAAGAAAAATACGATCTGCTGATAAGACAGATTGATGCACTTATTGAGGGCGAGACCGACACTATAGCTGTGATGGCTAATATTGCGGCAGCCATACACCAGATGATGGGCTTCTGGTGGACAGGATTCTACCGCGTTGCAGGCAACGAATTGGTGCTTGGTCCATTTCAGGGACCAGTGGCATGTATGCATATTGCCTACGGCAAGGGTGTTTGCGGCACAGCATGGCAGCAGGCCCAGACGTTAGTGGTGCCGGACGTAGAGCAGTTTCCAGGGCATATAGCGTGCAGCTCCCAGTCGCGCTCAGAGATAGTAGTACCCGTGTTCAATTCTCGCGGAGAGGTGGCTGCCGTACTCGACATTGACAGCGAGCATCTGTCCGCTTTTGACGACACGGACCGCGAGAGTCTGGAGCAGATAGTAGGTCGCTTGCAGCCTATATTTTAACCAATAACTAAAACAAGATAAATGATACGGAGAGCAACCAAGAGCGATATGGCAGCCCTCATCGGCTTGCTATATCAGGCGGACATGGTGCACCATCACTTGCGCCCCGATCTCTTCAAGGGCGACACATCCAAGTATAGTGAAGCAGAGTTGGCCACCATTCTGGACGATGAGAGCAAACCTATATTTGTCTATGAGTTTGACGGACAGGTGTTGGGCCATGCTTTCTGTCAGATAAGCGAGGTGAGAGACCACCGTCTGCTCCACGACATCAAGACACTGTATATTGACGATATATGCGTTGAAGAGGCCTTCCGGTGCAGCCGCATAGGCACAGCATTGTTTGACTTTGTGCGTCGCTATGCCGAGTCGTTGGGATGCTATAATATTACCCTCAACGTTTGGGAGGGCAATGATTCTGCAGAGCGTTTCTACAGGCAGTGTGGACTGCGGGTGCAGAAGACGGGGATGGAACTGATACTGTAAAAACCTGACTGTAAGGATAAACAGTCTTTTACCGGCACGGCAATGAGGAGAATAATCAGAGAGGCAACGCTTGCGGATATGGCCGAGATAATGAAGGTGATGGACGCAGCCAAAGCCATCATGCGCCAGAACGGCAATATGCACCAGTGGGGCGAAGGATATCCGTCGGAGGTTGTCATCTCAGCTGATATGGAGCGTCATGGTGCCTTTGTTGTCGTGGAGGGAGATGCGGGGATAGTGGCCTATTTCGCTTTTCTGCCTTCCCCCGAGCCGACGTATGACAAAATATTTTATGGCCAATGGGTGGACGATACCATGCCTTACCATGTGGTGCACCGCATTGCCAGTTATCCCTATGTTCACGGCATATTCGACGCTATAATGGATTTCTGCTTCAGTCGGGACAGCAATATCCGCATCGACACTCATCGCGACAACACTATCATGCGCCACAATATTGCGAAACACGCTTTTACCTATTGCGGCATTATCTATCTCACGTCCGGTGCAGAGCGACTGGCTTGGCAAAAGATAATGTAGTAATCTTCATCTCTTCTTCAATATCTCCGCGATGCGGTCCATCTGGTTGGGGATGCGTATCTGCTGTGGGCACTTTTTGAGACACACCTCGCAGTCAGCGCACCTATTGGCCCATTTCGAAGCATCAGGCAGGGCCTTGCGCAGTCCTTTGCCAAACTTCTTGACACGCTTCTTGTAGTCTGGCGCCTTGCTGTCGGGCAGAGGCAGAATCTTCTGGTCCACAGCCTCGTTGTAGTACGAGAAGTTGCCTGGGATGTCCACACCATACGGACACGGCATGCAGTAGTGGCATGTGGTGCACGGGATAACAGGGAATCCTGCCATGATGTCGGCAATCTCCTCCAGCACCTTGTTCTCAGCCTCTGTACACGGGTCGAGGGGTGAGAAAGTACGCACGTTTTCTTCCAAGTGCGCCATCTGGTTCATGCCGCTCAGCGCGGTGAGTATATTTGGGTGTGAGCCCACCCATCTGAACGCCCATGATGCCAGACTGTCGTTGGGGCGCAGCGCAGTGAGGCGCTGGCTCAGTTCGTCGTTCATCTTGGCCAAAGCACCGCCCCTCAGCGGCTCCATCACCACGGCCTGCACGCCCAGCTTGTCCATCTTGTTATATAGATACTCGGCGTCCGCATCACGCCTTCTGCCCTTGCTCATCGAGGCGTGGCGCCAGTCCAGGTAGTTCATCTGGATCTGGGCGAAGTCCCAATGGTATTCGTCCTGATGGTCGAGCAGGAAGTCAAACACACTCACGTTGCCGTGGTAGGAGAATCCCAGGTGGCGTATGCGCCCTGCCTCGCGCTCCTTTAGCAGGAAGTCCAGCAGACCGTTGTCCAGAAACCGCGGCTTGAAGTCCTCCATGCCGCTGCCCCCTACTCCATGCAGCAGGTAATAGTCGATGTAGTCCACCTGCAACGCCTTGAAAGAGTTCTCGTACATCTTCTGCGCTTCCTCCAGTTTCCACAGGTCCTGGCTGTAGTTCGACATCTTTGTGGCCACGAAGTATTTGTCGCGCGGGTATCGGCTCAGAGCCAGTCCGGTCTGTGTCTCGTTACGCCCACCCTTATACATCGGCGATGTGTCGAAGTAGTTCACGCCGTGGTTAATGGCGTAGTCAACCAGTCGGTTCACCTCCTCCTGTTCGTCGGGCAGTCGCATCATGCCAAAACCCAGCAGGGAGATTTTCTCCCCTGAGCCGTGCTGCACGCGGTAGGTCATCTGGCAAGGCTCGCCGTTGTAAGCATCCGGCAGAGGTCTGTTTGTGGTATCCTCGGCGAAGGCTTTCAGTGGCTCCATTGCCATGACGGCAAGAGCCGACCCGGCACCTATGCCCAGTTTCTGCAGGAACTGACGCCTGCTGATATCAGATTTCCTGTTAGTCATATTATTTAAGTTTACAGATAGACAAGCCAAATCATTTCACAATATGACAAATCTATTTTTATTTCACAGTTTGACGATTTGCGATTTTACAATTGTTTTTAGAAGTTAAGAAAGCCGATACCCTGTGACATTGCGACTTGTCAACTATAACCAATAACCCTTTACTCCCACTCAATTGTCCCCGTGGGTTTCGGAGTAAGGTCGTATAGCACTCGGTTCACGCCGGGCACCTCTGTGATGATGCGCTGCGTGATATGGTGCAACAGCGGATATGGTATCTCCTCAATCGTGGCAGTCATGGCGTCGCGCGTGTTGACGGCACGGATGATAACGGGCCAGTCCCAGCTGCGCTTGTCATCCTTCACGCCCGTCGATTTGTAGTCAGGCACGATGGTGAAGTACTGCCACACCTTGCCCTCCAGGCCATTCTTGGCAAACTCCTCGCGCAGTATGGCGTCGCTCTCGCGCAGAGCCTCCAGACGGTCGCGGGTGATTGCCCCAGTGCAGCGCACGCCCAGTCCGGGGCCGGGGAACGGCTGACGGTTCACCATATTATCGGGCAGCCCCAGAGCCTTGCCCACCACGCGCACCTCGTCCTTGAAGAGCAGCTTGATGGGCTATACCAGCTCAAACTGCAGGTCATCGGGCAGACCGCCCACGTTGTGGTGCGACTTCACCGGTCCTGACTCCACAATGTCGGGGTAGATGGTGCCCTGCGCCAGGAAGCTGATACCCTCCTGCTTACGAGCCTCTTCTTCGAATACGCGGATAAACTCGGCGCCGATAATTTTGCGCTTCTGCTCGGGGTCAGCCACGCCGGCCAGCTTGTCGAGGAAGCGGTCAGTAGCGTCCACATACACCAGGTTAGCATTCAGTTCGTCGCGGAACACGCGCACCACCTGCTCCGACTCGCCCTTGCGCATCAGACCGTGATTCACATGCACCGACACCAATTGTCTGCCCACCGACTTAATCAGCAGTGCAGCCACGACAGAGGAGTCCACGCCGCCCGATAGGGCCAGCAGCACCTTTTTGTCGCCAATCTGGGCTCGAAGTTCGTTAACCTGTTCTTCAATAAAACTCTGTGCCAGCGCGGGAGTCGTGATGCGCTCCATGTCAGCCGGCCTTACATTACCAGTAGCCATTGTTGTATATTTATAATTAGTGATTTTAATAAATGAAAACTATTATCAGAAATTAGCAGACTAATCTCAGTGCAAAAATAATAAAAATCTTTCACATGAACAAAAAAGAAGCAAGGAAATTTGAAATACCCCATGTAAAGACCTTCCCCCTGCCCGAGAGGAGGAGAAAAGTTCATCCCCCTGTGATGCCGTAGCTCAGTTGGGACACAAAATGCATCAAAAGCCTCTCTCCAGTCAGATTTCTCTTACTCGCTCGCACAAACTGTAATCGCTCGCAAAATCTTAGCGCACTCTCGCGTAATCTAAAGCCGCTCTCGCGAAATCTAAAGCCGCTCTCGCGTTCATGAGCGTGGGGATAGATTTCCTAAGAGTGGGCTTGGATTTTCTAAGAGTAGGGATAATTTTCACGGGAGCGAGGGGATTTTTCCGCCCGGTACACATCAAAAAATTAAAGTCGCAAAAAAGTCGCAAATCAAATATTAAAAGTCGCAACGACTTTGCGACTTTTGTGATTTTTATGGGAGCAATATACTTGTTGTCACTAATCCAACACCTGGCACGCTTGCAGAATTATACAACAAAAACCATAGACGCCTCTTATTCCCCTCGGGCAGGGGGAGAGTTTTTGACTCATGACTCATGACTCTTGACTCTTGACTCTTGTCTCATGACTCTCGACTCTCGACCGTTTTTTTCTCTTTTTTGCGCGAAA
>JAGCYL010000121.1 GCA_017960825.1 Bacteroidaceae bacterium
AAAAGAAATAGAATTTTTCTCATGATAATTCTTTTTTAAGGTTAATATGATTGTTAATTAGTTTGAGTCAATTTTGACTGCAAATATACACCTTATTTATTATATAAGCAAGTTTTAGGGTCATAATTTGCCATTTTAGCCCATTTCCTCCTCAAAACAACATAGAAAACCAATGCTGTAAGACAAAAACACGTGTCGCTATGTTCACGCAGCATCTTCTCCAGTTAGATTGGGCTAAATTGCTCATTGATTGGAAGTAACATTTTTTTTCAAAAAAAACTTACAACTCCTAACTTCTAACTCCTAACTATTTATTAACTTTGCACCAATATTGTAAACTTATAAACTTCTTCAAAGATGGCGGAATCCAAATCTTCATTTATTATCTTCTCGGGTACCTTCACGCAGTACCTCACCGAGAAGATTTGCCAAAGCCTGAATATGCCTATGGGCGATATGCAGGTAACCCGTTTCTCCGACGGTGAGTTTGAAATCTGTTTTGAGGAGAGTGTGCGCGGCAAGGACGTTTTCCTCGTTCAGTCCACTTTCCCCAATGCCGACAATCTGATGGAGCTTCTCCTAATGATTGACGCTGCCAAGAGAGCCAGCGCCCGCACCGTGAATGCAGTGATTCCTTATTTTGGCTGGGCGCGTCAGGACCGCAAGAGCAAGCCGCGCGTTAGCATTGGCGCAAAGCTGGTGGCTGACCTTTTGAGTGTTGCTGGCATTGACCGCGTTGTGACGATGGACCTCCATGCCGACCAGGAGCAGGGCTTCTTCAACGTGCCGGTAGATCACCTATATGCTTCCTCTATCTTTATCCCTTATATCCAGAGCCTCAAGTTAGAAAATCTCTGCATTGCCTCGCCTGACGTGGGCGGCAGCAAAAGAGCCAGCACGTATGCCAAGTTCTTCGATTGCCCGATGGTAATGTGCAACAAATCGCGCGTTAAGGCCAACGAAGTTGCTACGATGCTGGTAATCGGTGACGTGAAAGGCTACGATGTTATCCTGATGGACGATATGGTTGATACCGCAGGGTCTATCACCAAAGCCGCCCAGCTCCTCAATGATCAGGGAGCCAACAGTGTCCGCGCCTTCGCAAGCCACTGCGTAATGAGCGGTCCGGCTTGTGAGCGCATCGAGAACTCAGTGTTGGAGGAGATGGTATTTACTGACTCCATTCCTTTCCGCGGCAAATGTTCAAAGGTGAAGCAGCTGACCATCGCCGGTCTTTTTGCTGAGACTATCAAACGCATTATCAGCAACGAGAGTATCTCGTCGCAGTATCTGATGTAAACAATAACGAAAACGAAAAAAGGGGTAACGATTTGTTACCTCCTTTTATTGTTGGCGGTGCGTACGAGACTCGAACTCGTGACCCCGTGCGTGACAGGCACGTATTCTAACCAACTGAACTAACGCACCAACGCACCAACGCTTTTAGCGGCACTTCCTCCGAAATGCGGTGCAAAAGTAGTTACATTTTTTTTAACTGCAAAGAAAAACGCCGTTTTTTTTCATCGTTAGTGAAAGATTTTTTGAAACAGCAGGATATGCCTATATCCATCGGGAGCCTTGAGCCAGTCCTGCAGTGTACCGACACGTTGGTAGCCTGCGCTGCAAAAGAGGCGTAGGCTTATATCATTGGCTGGGTCAATGTAGGCATATAGCTGATGGATGAATAGCATCTGCACGGCATATTGCTCCATTAGACGCAGGGCCTCAGTGCCTATGCGTTGGCTCTGATACTCAGGCAGTATGCTTAGACCAACTTCCGCACGCTGATGTCGCGAAGAAAAGTCGATAAGATCTATTACCCCTACGCTCTCATACTCTTCCTCATTTTTCTTGTATTCTATTACCAATCGCAATTGTCCCTCCTTGTAGATGTCGCCCGTGGATGCGCCGATATATTTCTCTATTGTGCCACGACTTAATGGCTGAGTATTGGCGGTGGAGTCCCATAACCTTGTGTCGTTCTCAAGTTTATAGATGAGCGGCAGATCGTTGGTCTCCAAAGGACGGAGGCGTACAGTGGAAGAGGAGAGTAGTTGCGGCATCATGATGTGAATTTAAATAAATTGGTGAGTATCATGCCCTTCTCAGGAAAGAGCGTGGCAATGTAATGGTTGTGTCCATGGGGTAGGGAGTGCGCAAGATTTAGTATCTGTGCAAAAGAGTAGCGCGTAGTGTCAAAGACTATGTAGTCTGGAGTGTTGTTTTCTGTCAAGTCTAAAATCTGCCGTGCATTGTCGATCGGCTTATGGCAGATGTCTATGTTCAGATTATATTTGTCAGCCAAATGCTGCACCATATCCTTATGCTCTTCAGCTATAAAGCATAGTAACCGTGTCTTGTGGGGAGCAAAAAAGGTCTTTATCCTGTAGGCCAGATGCTTGTAAGTACTCTTCAGAAAGGAGAATGCAGCGAGCACGTAGATGGCTATGTAGAAGAAGATGCGCAGCAGGAATAGGTGACTGTTGAAATGCTTCTTGAAGAAAATAAAGATGGCTTTGTAGAAATTGTTGACGTAGCTGTATGTGTTCTGCCGTGTGCTTTCGCCCTTGTAGTGAAGTATCTGCGTAGGAAGATAGTAGTTGTGATAGCCGGCCTTGAGCATACGATAAGAAAGGTCGGTGTCTTCGCAATACATGAAATAGTCTTCATCGAAGATGCCTACGCTCTCCACCACCTCGCGCTTGACCATCATGAATGCGCCGGAGACAATCTCTATCTCCGCAGGCTCATCGATAGGCAGGTGCTGCATATAGTAATAGCCAAATGTTTTGCTGTGCGGGAAGAGTTTGCTGAGGCGCGTTATCTTGCAGAATGATGCCCACGGTGTTGGCACTCCGCGCCTTGATTCTGGGGCAAACGTGCCGTTGGCATTGAGCATCTTCACTCCAAGACAGCCGGCATCAGGATGCTCGGCCATAAAGTCCAGACAACGGCGCAGTGTGTCTTCGCTGACAAAGGTGTCGGGATTGCAGAAGAGCAGGTTGTCGCCTTTCGCCATGCCAATGGCTTGGTTGTTAGCCTTTCCAAAGCCTTGATTGTCTGTATTGACAATGATGCGCAACTCAGGGAAAGAGCCTTCAGGAAAACTTTCTTTAAGATAGTCCACAGAGCCGTCACTGGAGTTGTTGTCAACCACGAGCACTTCCCAGTCCAGTCCCTGCGCTGCTTTGCGAAGCGACTGAAGGCACTGATAGACGTAGAGCTTGACGTTGTAGTTAACTATAATGACGGAGAGAAGCACGGATATAGTTGAAATTTGAAAGTTGAGATTTGAAATTTAGTTTTCAGTTGTCTGTGGCCAGCAGAATATGAGTGCCACGCCTAATATGGCGGCAAGATAGAGTGGCGAGGTGCTGCCTGTGATGTAAAAAGCAGCAAAGTCTAGTAGTATCACCAAGAGTATTGCCAGGATACGCACACGGTTGAGCATTTGCACAGATGCCTCGCGCTGCCCACCCTTTTGTGTGGCCAACTTAGACTTAATGGGATTGAGAGCAAACATTTTCATGGCTAACCATGCTGTCAACAAACTTAAAGCAACGGTCGTAATGCTCAGCGCATATACCAGCACTTCATCGGTCTGTATAGGCATAGGCTTAATGAAACCTGTAAGGTATAGAGCAACTAATGCTATGGGGATCAACCATGTCAAAATGTAGATAGTCCAAGTTGTTTTCATATCATTTATATTAGAGTTGCGAATTTGTTATTGTTTATAGTTTTACTCTATTCAGAATGGAGCGTCCGAGCGTAATCTCATCGGTATATTCCAACTCTTCGCCCACAGAGATGCCACTGGCAATCGTAGTGATAATCACATTGTATGGCTCTAGTTTGCGACTGAGGAAGAAGCGCGTTGTTTCTCCGTCGGTAGTAGAGCTGAGTGCCATTATCACTTCCTTGACACCCCCTGCTGCTACGCGTTGTACCAACTCTTCTATAGTCAGGTCGCCGGGGCCGATACCGTCCATCGGCGAGATAATACCTCCCAATACATGGTAGAGGCCATTGTATTGCCGTGTATTCTCGATAGCCATCACGTCCTGCACGTTCTGCACCACACAGATTGTCGTCTTGTCGCGATTGGGGTTAGAGCAGATGTCGCAAATGTCATTGTCGGAGATGTTGTGGCACACGCTACAGCGCTTCACTTCTTCGCGGAAGTGGCTGATGCTCTCAGCAAACTGCGCTACGTCATCCTTCGGTTGGCGCAATATGTGCAGCGCCAGCCTTAGAGCGGTGCGGCGGCCTATGCCAGGCAATGAGTTGAACGCCTCTACTGCCTTCTCCAGCAGATATGAAGGATAGTCGTTAGACATTATTTATTATATCTTCTATATGGTCTAGCACTGCCTCACGGCCGACACGTTTAGCTGACGATACCTGAAAGTGGGGTGGCAGTTCCTCCCACTGTTCGTTTAGTGTTTGCAGAAAAGTATTCACGCTCTTACCAAAAGAGCCGCGTCTCGACTTATCTGACTTGGTAAAGATGATGGTAAACGGTATGCTGTTTTTGCCAAGCCATTCTATAAATTCGAGGTCGATGCGCTGTGGTGAGATATTGCCGTCAATGAGCACAAACAGATTCACCATTTGCTCGCGACGAAGGATATAACCCTTGATCATACGTGCCAACTGCTCCTGTTGCGTCTTGCTGCGCTTAGCATAGCCGTAGCCTGGCAAGTCCACCAGATACCAATCGTTGTTGATTAGGAAATGATTGATGAGTATCGTCTTGCCAGGGGTTGAAGAGGTCATCGCCAACTTCTCATTACCCGTAAGCATGTTGATAAGACTGCTCTTGCCCACATTGCTGCGTCCGATGAAGGCAAACTCCAACTTATCGGACTGTGGGCACTTTTCCACGCTTATGGCACTGCATTCATATTTAGCTGACGTTATCTGCATCTGAGTTTTTCTTGTGTTTTTTATGCCTGATAACCAAAAAGACAATGACTAGAACTACGATGGCTATTATGCCGCCAATGATATAGGCATTATAACGCTCAATTGTCTCATTTAGCTTGTCCTCTGGCACTATGGAGTGAAGGTACCATCCCATCGCCGCCAGTATCGTATGCCATGCCCCCGCCCCAATGGTTGTGTAGAGCAGGAATTTCCAATAATTCATTCTGGTCAGTCCTGCAGGCAGGCTGATTAGATGCCTGATTCCTGGTATCAGTCGGCCAGTGAGCGTAGCTGCTACACCATGCTTATCAAAATACGCCTCACTCTTCTTGACTTTTTCTTCGTTAAGCAGACAGAGGTGTCCGAGCTTACTGTTGGCAAACTTATATACTATCGGTCGTCCTACATAGAGCGCAGCAAAGTAATTGATAGATGCTCCGATGTCTGCCCCGATAGTGGCGAACAGCACCACAAGCACTACGTTCAGATTTCCCCCCGCAGCATAGTAAGCCGCAGGAGCCACAACCAATTCTGATGGTACAGGCACCACCGTGCTCTCCAACAACATCAGCAATGTGATGTTGGTATAATTAAGGTGCTCTATGAGTCGGTATAGAAAATCAAACACAATTTATATTCAGATGACAAGTTATTGTATACAATTAATTTGCAATTTAGTTATTTAGCCATTTACAACTCTGCGACTCTCTTAGCTCTTCAGTCCCACCGTGCGGTTAAAGACCATGTGTTCTGGAGTACTGTCTTGATCGACATTATAGTAGCCTATGCGCTGGAATTGCAGGTAATCAAGTGGTTTACGCGTAGCAAGCCACTCTTCGGCGTATGCCTTCACCACATCCAAGCTGTGCGGGTTAATAAAGTGGCGCATGTCATCGATGTCGATACGCTCTTTGCCTTGTGCCTTGCTGTAGTTTGCCACCTCATCGCGTGGGTTCTCCACCATCCACAGGCGGTCGTAGTTCCTTACTTCGGCCTCGATGCAGTGATCGCAGCTCACCCAATGGAGCGTCTTGCCCTTAATCTTGCGGTCGGCGCCGGGCAGACCACTGCGTGTGTCGGGGTCGTACTCTGCGTAGATTTCTACAATATTGCCGTCGGCATCCTTCTTGCAGCAATCCTCTTCGGCACACCTGATAATATATGCATTCTTCAGCCTTACCTCTTTGCCGGGACCAAGGCGGAAGAATTTCTTCGGAGCATCCTCCATGAAGTCATCCCTCTCAATCCACAGCTCTCGGCTGAAAGCTATCTCGTGCGTGCCGTCTTCGGGCCGCTCCGGATTGTTCTGCGCGGTCATCATCTCCACCTGACCCTCTGGGTAGTTGGTGATAATCAACTTCACCGGGTTGAGCACCACGCTTACTCGCGTAGCACGGCCATTGAGGTCATCACGGGCAGCACTCTCCAGCAGGGCCATCTCGTTAAGGGCATCGAAGGTGGTGTAGCCAATCTTGTCAATAAATTTTTTGATACTCTCAGGCGAGTAACCCCTACGGCGAAATCCGCAGATGGTGGGCATGCGCGGGTCATCCCATCCACTCACTACACCCTCTTTTACCAGCATCAACAGATTACGCTTCGAAAGAAGAATATGCGTCAGGTTCAGTTTGTTGAACTCCGTCTGTCGGGGGCGATTGTCGTCCAGCGGTTTGTCATCTCCCCCAGCAATCTTGGCCCAGTCGACGAAAAGGTCATAGAGAGGACGATGACTCACAAACTCCAACGTGCATAGCGAGTGAGTGACACCTTCCCAATAATCGCACTGACCGTGTGTGTAGTCATACATTGGGTATGCATTCCATTTGTTGCCTGTGCGCCAGTGGGGCATATTTAGCACGCGATACATGATAGGGTCGCGGAAGTGCATATTGGGACTTGCCATGTCAATCTTGGCTCGCAGCACCATCTTGCCAGGCTCCATGTTGCCCGAGTTCATCTCCTCAAATAGACGAAGACTCTCCTCCACGGGGCGGTCGCGATAGGGCGAGTTCTGGCCTGGCTGGGTGGGGGAGCCTTTCTGCTGGGCTATCAACTCAGCACTCTGCTCGTCCACGTATGCCTTGCCTTCCTTTATCAGTTCTACGGCGAGGTCCCAGAGCTGCTGGAAATAGTCGCTGGCGTAAAGCATCTTGCCCCATTTAAAGCCTAGCCACTCGATGTCGCGCTTGATAGCCTCTACATACTCGGTGTCTTCTTTCTGTGGGTTGGTGTCGTCCATGCGTAAGTTGCACACGCCGCCATATTCCTCGGCGATGCCGAAGTCCAGAGCGATAGCCTTTGCGTGACCAATGTGGAGGTAGCCATTAGGCTCTGGCGGAAAGCGAGTCTGCACACGTTTGCCGTTGCGGCCTTCGGCCAAATCCTTCTCTACCATCTCCTCAATAAAGTTGAGGCTCTTTCTTGTGGTCTTGTCATCTGCCTGTTCGCACATCGCTATTAAAATTTAGAATTTACTATTGTACAATAACTTTCCTACCATTGTTGATATAGATACCGCGGGTGGAGGGCTTGCCGTTTAGCTTGCGTCCCTGCAGATCGTAGTAGAAATCGGAGTCACTTCTCATTTCTAATCTCTCATTTCTAATTGCTGTTATGTCTTCCTCCAGGTTGGTGGCGAAGCTGCGTACGGGAGCCTGCTGCGGCGATTCGCCTACCCAGATGCCGTTCAGCTCAAAGACAGCACGCTGCGGTCCGATGTGTGCGCCGGTCCCGGGATAATATAGCGTGTTGTTCGCGCCGAGGAAGAGTACATTGCGAGTCTCGCTAGAAAACTCCAGGTCGTCGTATATGCCAGTGAATCCTACGCCCACCTGTGCATCGCCGCTGTATATCGGATTTAAGGCACTGCTGATAGTCACTCCGTTGAACACGGGATTGAAAATGTTTTCGTTGCTGGCGGGCCATTTGACGATATAAGGAACTCCAGCCCGTATGTCGGTGACCTCAGTGAAGTTAAGGTTTAGCGTCCCGTTACTATACGATGCATCGCTGAGAGTGCGTATGGTGGCTCCAGCGAGCGGACCGGCAGCTATCTGTGTAGCGGTTAGGTCAAACGGCAGACAGAGCGTGTTCCAGTCACCGTCCTTATAGAGCGTGCGCCCGCTGAGCGTTACGTTGGCGGGGTAGCCATTCTTTTCTCTGATGACAGAGCTGTTGTCGGCATCGTCGGCGAGAGTGATATTCTCTGCTGGCGTGTTACTGTGACCGACGATGGTGGCTATTCCTGCCAGTGCGTCAATCTTGCCGTTGCCGAAGTGGCTGGCATTGGGGCCGGTTGTGGTCCACTCGTCGTTGATGGCGGTGCTGGCCATTATATTCTTTATATTCGTGTTGTTGAGTGTCCATCCCTCCTCGTTTGCGGCCTGCATCCAGAGAGTAACTATTCCGGCGGCAGTGGGAGTGGCCATCGATGTGCCGTTCATTATGCCATAGGGGCTGGTCTCGCTATCCACCATCAGCCCGGAATACCCATAATAGCTGTCATGTATATCTGCGGTATGATAGTGGTTGACGCCTGCAGTCATTGCAGTGCCCGGCGCGGTAATCCATGGGTAGCGCAGGCCAGTGGGGCTCTCGGCCACTGTAGCGTAGCTGGAAAAGTATGCTATATCGCCCACTTCAAAGCGGTAATAACGATACTCACCCAAATAGTTTACAAAATCTTTTCCTCCTACGTATGCTCCCACGGAGATAACACTCTCTATGGTTGCTTCGTCGCTGACGCACATGTCGTCGGAGCCAGCAGTCCATGTGTGGCCAGGGGGGTAATTGCCTGCTAAGTCAGTGGTGAAGTAACATTCGTTACCGCCCCACATATCGATCTCCGTAGAGGTGTCGCCGGAGGGTCGTAACTCTACGGCCAGCGTGTAAGGTTTGCCGTAGTGCTCCGTATCGCTCGCGTCGTACGTTCTTCTCTGAAATCCGTACGGTGCATATATCATCACCTGCGTCTTGTCGGATGAGAGATAGTCAAAAAATACATTCAGCGTACCTTCAACCTGTCCGCGGCCTGATGGCGGATATGCATCTTCAAAGAAATCAGTATATGTTATTGTCCATGTTTCCTTTGATGGCGAAATGAAGGCAAATGAATCCACCACTTCGCCCGTAGAGGCGTCGAGTATATACAATGTTACGTCCAGCCTCTCCACATCGGTGGAGCGCGCCCACGCGTTGACCAGTATATTGTCATAGTACTCGCCGCCATCGTTAGTGTAGTCAGAGCGCACGATGGTGCCTAGCGGCTGAGTCGCCGTGGCGGTGCCACGTACATGGTATCCTCCCGTCTCGCCAGCGTGACACTTGCCGCCGTCATTGGATGCAGCAAACAGAGCCACGCGGTTAGGGTTGTTGTCACCAAATAAGTAGTTATACACATCGGCCATGTCATTCGTGCCGTCGTGAGGTCCATACTGGGAGCCCCAGCTGTTGCTAACCACCAGTGGCATATTATTCCTTTCGGCATAATTTACCATATAATAGGTGGCATTGCTCAAATAAGTATTCCATAGATTTTTCACACCCGCCAAATAGAGGCTGGCTCCGGGAGCCATGCCGCCGTAGGTAGCGTTGGCATGGTCATCGGTAACAAACACTCTGCGTCTGGTGAGGATAGGAATGCTATCCGTTTCGTAGCCCGTCGTGTCGCCACTCTCGCTGATGATTGGTTTGTGGTAAAACCCTATGGTGTCAATCGGAACAATCACCGACGAGCCACCAGCGGTAGAGGCCGTATGGGTGCCGTGGTCTTCGCTGTTGTCATCCGTGGTGAACACAGCGAGGTCGAGAGTGTCGGTGCCGTTGTCTTCAAACAAATACTCTTCGTCCCAGTTCTTGACGCAATACGCACCCTTGATGCGCGAGTTGCCGTCCTTGTCCCTGAAGGCGATGTGGCTGAAGTCGATGCCCGTGTCAATGATGCCGAGCAGCACTCCTGTGCCGTCGTATGTCTTGCCGCTGCTGATGCCGGCGGCGATAGCATCGGGCGAACAAGTCAGGATGTCGTCCACATTCGTCAACTCGCGCGTCTTGTGGGTGGTGGGTGTCATGAGAGTGGCAACATTCACGCGGCTCACGTTAGCCAGCTCGGCCACTTTCAGGAAATTGTCCACCGGCACGAGAGCGGTGACGAGCCCTTTGTTGAAAGTGCACTGAAGTATCACGCCCAGATCATCCAGTTCCTTTACCTCGTCAATGTCCTTCAGGCGCAGGAACACCGAGATATAGTCGCGGCCGTCAATCGTCTCCGGAGTGGCGTACATGCGCTTCGTCACCTTCGTAGCAGAGGAGTGCACAGCCTTACTCCTGGCAGAGCCGTTATCGTTAGCGTTAACGTAATCCTTGATAAACATCTGAGAGGATATAGACAGCTTGCTCTCGATTCCTGTCTGGCACCATGCCACTATAGGGCAGGATAGGACAAACAAATAAATAAATAGTCGTTTGAGCATAGTTATTTTACTAATTAGTTATTGAGCTCTTTAATCCTTTAATCTTTTAGTTCTTCAACCCTTCAATTTTAATATTTTGCAAAGTTACGACTTTTTTCTAAAGAAAATGATATTTTGCTTCTTCATATTATGAGGCAGACATTAGAAATGTATTTTCATGGCATTTCTTATTTCTTCCACGCATTGACAACCTCTCCGATGTACATAGTGTGAATTCCAGCGGGGAAATTACTGTACATATCCTCTGGCACATTGCTCTTGAAACCTTTACGATCAAAAGGGGCAACATACATTATTTTGCATTCAATTACCTCTGTGGCTTCAGTATAATAAGGTGTTCCATTGGCAGTATATGCTGTGTGCAGCCCAAGTGCTTCGGCTTTATCACCATCACGCCCACTTTTGGTACCCATATAGCGCAACACTTTATTATCGTCAAATGACATCACGCAGAAATACTTGCTATTGTCCATGAATAATTTAGTATAACGCTTCTCAGCCACATACACTGTCAGAGCCGGTTTCTGCCACAGGGTGCCTATGCCTCCCCATCCGATGGTCATAGCATTGCTTTTTTCTTTGTCGCCAGCAGCAAGCAACTGTGCCTGCCTGAACCACTGGAAAGCATTGTCAGAAAACTCGGTCACAACATCTATTTTCTTATAACCATTTTCTTCTTGTGCATAAGTTATACATGTGGTCATCATCAGAAAAGATGATAACAAGAAAAATGAAATGCAGTTTTTCATAGTTTTAGTTTTTATGTTTACACTATCAAATAAAGAGTGCAAAGTCGCTGTATTTAAATAAGACTGATTATTTCAGTTTTTTGCCATCACAGAAAGCATTGCCGACAGTTTTACCCAAGCGGATGTAGGTATGATGCACCGGGTCATAGGTAATCAGATTCATATTCTCCACATCGGGTTTGCCATCTTCTGCCAGATATTTCTCATTGCAGAGGATATTTATAATTTCACCCACAAGATTATAGCCGTCTTCCGTTTCGCTTATCTTCTGCTTGACACGACATTCCAATGTGATGGGAAAATCAGTAAAGAGAGGAGCGTTTACATGTGGAGCTTTCTCAATGGTCCAACCTGTCTTTTCCATCTTGTCAGGCGTGTTCCGACCGCTTACTATACCTACATAGTCAGACGCAACCATTGTTTCGACTGTGGCAAAAGCTATGGTAAAGGAATCGTTGTCCTTTAGGTTGTCAGTCGTGGCATGTGAACCCAGTGAGATTGCAATTTCGTGCATATCCCACTGGCCACCCCAAGCGGCATTCATTGCATTTGGCTTACCTTCTTTGTTGTATGTGCCAATAATCAACACGGGTTGTGGAAGAATCCACGCATTTGATTTAAAATCTTTCATAATGTTTGTAATTTATAATTGATTTGTTCATTTTACTGTTCTTTAGCATTCTCTTAGAACTGGAAATATATGAATGGTTGCAGTTCTGCCGTCACAAATTGATAGACAATAAATACGGCAATAATGGCGCACAGGCAGATAACGGGCAACGGGAGTTTTGCAAACATGACCCGATAGCGACGTTTCATTCTTGACGGCAACCAGTGGATGATCATACCAAGGAGAAATAGCAGGAAAACTTTATAATATGTTCCTACTATGGGCAAGATGTCAACATTCCATTGAGTGCCGATGCTTTTGACCATACGGGTGGCTATGGACCAAGCAGTCTCGTTGGCCATTGCAGGGTCGAGGTTACTGCCACTGCGGAAAAAGAGTCGTGTGAACGTGATAAACACGAATGTAACAAGCACGCTCCAAGCATGTTCGGAAACGCGCCCGAAAGCGGTCTCCCTGTTCCTCACTCGTTTATATATAAGTCTCACCCATGCGCTGACGGCAATGAAGAGCATAAAGATGAGCAGTATGTTGAGCAATGGTCCTGGCACCACAAACGTCAGGAGGAACAATAGTTCCAGACCAAGGGTGCTGATGAGAGCTCGTACCAAGAGACTCATGTCGCGCCAGAACTTGAACACCACCATGCCGACGCCGTTCAATCCGCCCCATATAATGAAATTCATGCTTGCTCCATGCCACAATCCGCCTAATAGCATGGTAATCATGGCGTTTAGGTTGGCGTATATTTTGCGACGTCGTTCCGGGTAACGCATTGCTGTAAAAATAATCATTGCAGCAAGCACGGCTACACCGACGCTGACCCATACATTACCGCAAAGAACGAGAGCGGCGAGGGTCATGAATATAATCCAGAAATAGGTGCCAAATGTAGTGTTGCGATTACCGCCAAGCGGAATGTACAGGTATGTCTGCAGCCAACGAGAAAGGGAGATATGCCAACGCTTCCAGAAATTGGAACAGTTGGGGGCCTTATAAGGTGAGTTGAAGTTGGCTGGCAGATAGAATCCGAAGAGTAATGATAGTCCAATAGCTATGTCGGTGTAGCCGGAAAAGTCGGCATAGACCTGAAGAGAATACAGGAAGAGTGCGCTGAGGTTCTCAAACCCCGTGAATAGGTGAGGATTCTCAAAGACCCGGTCAATAAAATTGACAGCGAGGTAATCGCTGAGGATGATTTTCTTGAGAAGTCCATTGATTATCCAAAATACTGCAATGCCAAACTGGAGTCGACTGAGGTTATATCGTCTATATAGCTGAGGAATGAAGTCGCTTGCCTTAATGATTGGGCCTGCAACGAGCTGAGGGAAGAAGCTGACATAAAATCCGAAATTGAGTATGTTGCGCACAGGCTTGACAAGCCCTCTGTAAACATCACATGTGTAGGAGATGATCTGAAAGGTGAAGAAACTGATACCTACAGGCAGAATGATGTGTTCTACGCTAAAGAAGTTGTGACCGAGTGCACTGTTGCCCCAAGCGGCAATGACGTTGGTGACTTCTATGTGAGTACCGAGAAGGGTATTAACGAAGTCTGCAAAGAAATATGCATACTTGAAATAGCAGAGTATGCCAAGGTCGATGAATATGCTCAGGCAGAGTAGGGCACGTTGTTTCCAGCGCCTGTCATCGCGAAGGGCGTAGATGCCCTGGGCTATGAAGAAATCGCTTATGGTGACAAATATTAGTATGCCGACAAAAAGTCCGCTGGTCTTATAGTAAAAAAGTAGGCTGACAAAAAAGAGGTATGCATTGCGCATTAGAGGCCTACTCTTTGTGAGGGCAAAGAACGTGAACACCAACGCGAAGAAAGCCCAGAACTGGAATTGTGTAAAAAGCAATGGGCTGTCAGGGTTGAATGAGAATACACTTTTTATGTATTCCCACAACATGGGCAATATATTGAGGACAGAGTCCAAATTGAGGTTAGGGAATTAGAAGTTAACGATTTATATAAGATTCGTAATCACGAATGATGGCGTTGTACAGTAGGTCGGCGATTAGCAAGTAACCATCTCTTGTGAAATGGACTCGATCGCGTTGCATGAGTCCTTGGTTAACCCAGTGACCAGCGGAGCGGGGACCGCCCATGACCTGAAAGACATTGAATACGCAGCCGTCATACTCCGCTGCCAGTTCTTTGAATGCTTGTTCCACGCGCGGTGTATTGGCGTTGTAGCGACGTGTGCTGACGGTTTGGTAGCAGTCATTGTTAGTGAGAAAGAGCAAAGCAGTGTTGGGATTGATTTGGCGTATTCTTGCGATGAGTTCGCGATAGTTTTGCTTGAATGTTTCCGGGTTAAATTTGTCGTATGTACACGCAGCATCGTTGATACCTATGCCGAAGACTACAAGGTCAGGAGGAAGCAAGGCCAACTCTTCTGCAAAGGCAGTGCAGCGCAGCCATGATGGCACTGCAGCTCCGTTTACTCCCGACTCGCTGTAGGTGATGCCATACCGTCCGCTAATGGGAAGCATGCCACGCACGGTGAAACTCTCTCCTTGTCTAAGCCCTTCAAATGCAAGAGTGCAACTGTTCTGATAGCGTGGCAGCGCAAAAAGATAACCCGTTGTTCCGTCAGCAGGATATGGGTAGATGGTGTCTGCGTCTACATATATCACAGGATAGACTGTGGGACTACTGGCATAGCCTAACAAATGAATCTGGGAGAATTGCCAGTTATTGCTGCCGAGTGATAGTGTGAGGGTTGCGGTGGAGTCACGTGTTATGACAGCTGCACCTGCAAGGCCGAGTGTGGCATCGGGACTCTGTGAGATACAGCGGCTGGTGGCCCACTGTCCTGTGTAACTGAAACTATAGTTGGAAGGCGCATTGGTGCGCAACACCTTAAAAGGAAAGACAAGCCCCCGGTCGGCAGGCTGCGAATGCCATCGGCTCAAACTGTCATTTATCGATATAAGGTTACTTCGCATCCGGCCGGAAAAATGACCGGCCTGCACATGGCTGCCCCCGATATGGAGCACATTGACGCGCTGCTGTCCCTTGCTGAGCATCGCTGTCAGTTTGGCGTATAGTTTGTCGAAAACTGTGTGACTTCCCGGGAAATAGAGAAAAGCAGAGTCCTGTACAACACAAGGTATGGAATCAATGGGCTGCAAGTTGAAGCGATGCTTCTGCGCCATCATATTTGTGGCGAATAATACGCAGATTAGCAGTATTATATATCTTTTGGCTTTAGTTTTCATCGTAAATGCGTCTTTAATAAATTTACATATCTCCTTTGCCGTTGCGGAAACGATAGAACTTATAATAAAGGAGAAATGTATCGTATAGAATTTGGGAAATCTGTTCTGCTCCACGCGGAGTAAAATGGATGTAGTCACTGCCTGCGAGGGCTGGACGCGACTTGGCCCACCGCACCATTGAGCCGTTGCCGCCCATAGCTCCCTGCATATCCCAATAGGCCGCCCCTTCAGAGTTGACAGCAGTGCGCAATGAATCAATTATCTCGCTCATTTGGGGATAAGTTTGCATACGACCGCCGATACTGGTAGCCATGTCAGAGGGACCGATGAACAGTATTTTAGCTTTAGGAGCTACGCGACGGAAGAGGGCTATCTGCTCACGTATCTGGTCGGCATAGGTGCCGATTGATTTGCCACCTTTGAGATATGGTACTGAATTGCCGCCGTATTGCAGGATTATAAGCCCTATATTCTGCTGCTTGAAAAATGGTGCAAATGATTTTCGGTCAATAGACGTGAACATAGTGCCGGAGCATCCACGCATAGGTATATTATCCATCGCCACGCCGTTCTTGCCGTCGAGCATAATACCATAGATGTCCATATTGCCGTTCACTGTGATGGTGGCGCGCTTAGTCTTATGCCGCAGTGTGGCAGTGAAAACGCGCAGGGCGCTGTCAGCATCAATTTTTGTAGTTAGCAGGTAGGTACTGTCGGCGGTTCTCACACGGATAGTTCCGCTACCCTTGATTGCAACGGATACTTTCTGGAATTGCTGGCAATGGGGGAATTTATCTTCGCCGCGTGTAGTAAAAGAAAAAGAGGCACTACCGTCAACTCTTGACATAGATGCCATGGGACCATAGCGCCAATGACCGGCATGAAACTCGGGAGAGCCATAAGCGCAGTAGTGATTCAGGAGAGGGCTGGCGCTCTGGTCGAGTGTGTAAGTGGCTATTGGTTGGACAGCGGGCACCATACCTACGCCGCCGCCGCCGAATTGAGCTTGGAAATGTTCACGCAAATCACCGGTCATGCGGTCACACTCCAATTGCGAGTCGCCGTAGTGAAGGATGCGCACAACATTATCATTGGCATTTTCAAGTAGATAAAAAAACGAGTCCAGATAAGTGGTGTCGTTATTCGGCAAATAGATGCGTGCCGGATTATTTGTACAAAAATCGTCAAATTCTTTTCTCTTTGCATTGCGCAAAGCGGCGATTTGTGTTTGAATTGCTTGATCTGCGTCTGAAGTGTTGTCGTCTGTAGCAATGGGGGTGAGCACTTCATGCAAAGTAGGCCATTCAAGTGATATGTTGCCCAGTCTTATTCCTCCGGCGGGCTGTACTACGCTAATAAGCGCCAGCCCTGTAAGGACACCGAATATGAATAGCACCGTTTTCCAGACGTTCATAATGTCTGCATCAATTTTCGTTAACAATATAGTCTTTGGGGCCTTGATGGGTGAGGACTTCGCGGTCGATGGTGAACGTGCGTAGTTCCACATTTCCCCATCTGGGTGTGTCGTGCACCGTCTGTTGTCCTATCAGGGCTTGTATGCAACGGTTGAAATATCCATGACCCACGCACAGCAGACGTTTGCCATCGTAGTAGTCGAGGATATGTCTTATAAAAAGCTGCGCTCTCGCAGCGAGTTGCTCGGCATTCTCTATGCTGGGCGGAAACTGCGAGGGCGGGGTAGTGATGGTGCTTATCTTGCGGCCAGTATATTCCCCCCAGTCGCGTTCGCGCAACAGGGGGGTAGCTATCAGAGGCAACTTTAGTTTCTTATTTATTATTTCAGCGCACACACGGGTGCGCTCAAGGTCACTGCAGAGGATAATATCGTAATCCTCTGCATTCAGCTGTGATTTCAGCATTTTGACTTGGGCTATACCCGCGGCGGTGAGGTGACCTGCCGTCTGTCCTTGTAGTATGCCTTCTGCGTTTTCCACGGTCTGTCCGTGGCGTGTCAGCGTAAGTGTCAGCATGTTATGTCTCGCTGTCAACTTCAGCCTCTATTGTCGGGTTGGCTGTCTTTGGCTTGTCGGAGGCTGCGTACATAGTGTTATTAGCAGTGGTGGTGTATTCGGGCACCTGAAATGACGGCGTGGACTCCGGTTGCTGCCCTGCGCCAACATCTTCCAGCTGCTGCTTTGCGCCAATTTCTTCCGGTTGCTGCGGTTTAGTTTCTGTTTCCTCAGGCTCTGGTGATGCAATCTGCGGTGCCTCATTTACTTCGTCCTGTTGTGAAATAGTCAGATTATCAGATGGAACTGTTTTATCGCTCTTGCGGAATTGGATGGCGTATATTATTTCTGATATTCCAAGGACAAGGCTGGCTACTCCAAATATCATCGAGGGCCAGTAGGTGGGGCTGTCGCTGAGTTGGCTGCCAGCTTTTATTGGCAGAGCACCTCCGTTATGGTTGAGCAGGATAACCACGACGCCGGCAACACTGATCAGCGAGGACACTATGTATGGCGTCGCGCTGAGCTTATATTGTTTGCGCAGTTGCAGGAAACGATAGATCTGCGCCAGTCCGGCAAGCACGAGAAAAGTCCCAAGGATATAGAGCAACGCATTTTGGAATTTGCTCGGCATGAGGAGTAGTATGGAGCCGAAGAGTATGCTGCCGATGCCGATAAACGGAAAAATATTCTTTGACTTCTTGGCGTTCTTATCTTTCCTGTCATCTTGTTTATCATCACGATTCTGCGACTCCGCGCCTTTGCGTTGCTGCATAATGTAGGTTGCCACGCCAACTATGCCTGGCACAAGAAACAGAGCTCCGATAGCCATCACCAACCATTTTGTGGCATTGGCGGGGAAAGCGATTAGCAGTGCACCAATCAGGATGGTGCTTAGAGCGAGGATGATTAGTGAACGATTTGATTTCATGCCGGTATGATTTTAGAGCTATTAGTTTTATCTGATAAACAACAGTTCGCGATACTTGGGCAGAACCCAAAGCTCGTCTTCTACTATCAGTTCGAGCTTGTCAACGTGGTAGCGGATACTCTCAAGGTAAGGCTGCACGGTGTCGTGATACCTCACGGCTTTCTCTCGCTCCGACTCAATCTTGTTTGCAACCTTGCGAGCTTCAATCATGGCATTGACATTCTCGATGATAAAGCTGGTATGATCAGAGATCTCGCGTATTATTTTAATATTGTCAGCGTTGAGCCTGTCCGCTTCATCCTTGGGGAATGTGGCTGCTATTTTGCTTACGTTGTCAATGAGCAGACTCTGGTAGCGCGTGGCCACAGGAATGATTTGGTTCATTGCCATATCGCCGAACACGCGAGCCTCAATCTGTATTTTCTTAGTATAAGTGTCCCACTTTATCTCATTGCGGGCCTTGAGCTCTAGCTGGCGCATCACATTCTGCTCCTCAAACATACGAATGCTCTCTGCGTCGAGATAGCGGTCGAATATCAGCGGACACGAAGTCTCGCAGTCCAGCCCGCGCTTGGCAGCTTCGGCCTTCCATTCGTCGGAGTAGCCGTTGCCTTCAAAGTGGATGGGCTTGCACAGCTTGATGTCCTCGCGCAGCACTCTGACTATGGCCGTAGTCTTGTCTTCGCCGTTAGCGATATGCTCGTCCACTCTTTTCTTGAAGCTCGTGAGTGCCTCAGCCACAGCTGTGTTGAGTACAGTCATCGCTTCGGCGCAGTTAGCCTGTGCTCCCACGGCGCGGAATTCAAACCTGTTACCCGTAAAGGCGAAAGGCGAGGTGCGGTTGCGGTCGGTGTTGTCAAGCCTCAGGTCAGGAATCTGCGGTATATCAAGGCTTAGCTCACTCGTTCCCTTTATGCTTATCAGCTCCTCATTGGTAGAGTTCTCTATCTTCTCCAGCACCTCGGAAATCTGCTTGCCCAAGAATGCTGATATGATGGCTGGCGGTGCCTCGTTGGCACCCAGGCGGTGCTGGTTGGTGGCGCTCATAATTGATGCCTTGAGCAGACCGTTGTGTTTGTAAACGCCTACCAGTGTCTCTACGGCAAATGTCAAGAAGCGCAGGTTGTCCTCTTTTGTCTTGCCGGGCGAGTGGAGCACTGTCCCCGTATTGGTAGCCAGCGACCAGTTGGCATGCTTGCCGCTGCCGTTGATGCCCGCAAAAGGCTTCTCGTGAAGCAGACAGCGGAATCCGTGTTTGCGTGCTGTTTTGCGCATTAAGCTCATCAGCAGCATGTTGTGGTCAACAGCTAGGTTACACTCTTCGTAGATAGGGGCTAACTCAAACTGATTGGGCGCCACCTCGTTATGGCGTGTCTTGCAGGGGATACCCAGCTCCAGTGCCTGTATCTCGAGGTCTTTCTTAAACTCGGCCACGCGGTCGGGTATG
>JAGCYL010000122.1 GCA_017960825.1 Bacteroidaceae bacterium
CATTCTCGCCGATTTTCGCAAACTTCTGTTTATCAACTATTTACGAAAAATCATCCAAAAAACAAGCGATTTTTGCGCCTTTTTGTAAAGAAAAAGCGACTTCTTCGATAAAAAGCGCACTCTTATCGAAAAAAAACGCGACTTTATCCCCCCAAAAAGCGGACTTTATCGGAACAAAAAGCCGACCTTACTGAAATTAAAGCCGACTTTGTTGGGGCGAATCCTTTCATTGCGACAAAAATACAATCTCTCCAGCCAATTTTTTCGCACGAAAATCTCATTCTAGCACTCCAATATTGACGCAATGCAACCAAATTTCACCAGAAACTCAACTTTCAAGCCGAAAAACCCCGTTTTTGCAGCGCCAAATCATCAATTCTTCTCTGTTTTCACCATTTCCGCTGCAAAAAAATCTGTCAAAATTATTCGCAGACCATTGTACCTGTTTTTGTACTATCCTCCGTGCGTTCTCCCCTCTTTTTTGGCCCGGAGAGCGGTTTTACTCGATATTTTTTCCTCACATGCGTGCGTTAAAGAAAATAATGTATTATCTTTGCAAATGGAAAGACAGCCCCCCCCTACGGGGTGAAGAATTGAAAAATTAAAGAATTGAAGATTATAACAAATGTATAGAATCACTTATAAGCAACAGTTTTCAGAGAATGTATTCCGCCTCGACGTGGTGGCTCCGCTCATTCCCCGCAGCCGCACGGCTGGCCACTTTGTGATAGTGCGCGTGGAGGAGGGCGGCGAGCGCATACCGCTCACCATCAGCGACAGCGATAAGGAGAAGGGCACCATCATGCTGGTGGTGCAACAGGTGGGGGTGAGCACCCGCAAGCTGTGCGCCCTCAACGAGGGCGACGGCATAGCCGACGTGGTGGGCCCGCTGGGGCAGGCGACAAATATCGAGAGGTTCGGCACTGTGGTGTGCGCCGGCGGCGGCGTGGGCGTGGCCCCGATGCTGCCTATCATCCGTGCGCTCAAAGCTAAGGGCAACAGGGTCATCTCGGTGCTGGCGGGGCGCAGCAAGGAGCTGATTATACTCGAGGATATGGTGCGCCAAAGCAGCGACGAGGTTATCATCATGACCGACGACGGCAGCTACGGCGAGAAGGGCCTCGTGACGGCGGGCATTGAGCGAGTGATCCTGCGCGAACAGGTGGACAAATGCTTCGCCATCGGCCCCGCGGTGATGATGAAGTTCTGCTGTCTGCTGACAAAGAAATATGATATCCCCACGGATGTGTCGCTGAACACTATCATGGTGGACGGCACGGGTATGTGTGGCGCCTGCCGAGTGACGGTGGGCGGCAAGACGCGCTTTGTGTGTGTGGACGGCCCCGAGTTTGACGGCCACCAGGTGGACTTCGACGAGATGCTCAAGCGCATGAAGGCGTTTGGCGAGGAGGAGCGCGAAGCGCTGGAGAGGTTCACTGTGAGTAGCCCCACGCAGGATAATGAACAATGTTCAATGGATAATGTTCAATGTTCAACGTTCAATGAGGGGGCAGCCGCCCCCGCGGGGCTGAAGGCGAAGGAGAGGATGGCTATACCGCGAGTGGTGATGCCTGAGCTGGAGCCTAAGTACCGCGCGACGAAGCTGAGGGAGGAGGTCAACCAGGGCCTCTCCTTGGAGCAGGCGCAGAGGGAGGCGAGCCGCTGCCTGGGGTGCAAGAACCCGGGCTGCGTGAAGGGGTGCCCGGTGGGCATCGACATCCCGGCGTTTATCAAGAATATCGAGCGCGGCGACGTGGCCGAGGCTGCCCGCGTTATCAAGAGATACAGTTCGCTGCCCGCCGTGTGTGGGCGCGTGTGTCCGCAGGAGAAGCAGTGCGAGGCGCAATGCATCCACCTCAAGATGAACAGTCAGCCCGTGGCCATCGGCTATCTGGAGAGGTTCGCAGCAGACAGCAGCAGCCCCTCCCCTGCCCTCCCCTCAAGGGAGGGAGAGAGCCCCACGCAGGATAATGAACAATATTCAACGTTCAATGGGGGGCTGGTTGCCGTCGTAGGCAGCGGCCCCGCGGGCCTGTCGTTTGCGGGGGAGATGGCCAGCCGCGGATACAGGGTGACGGTGTTTGAGGCTCTGCACGAGATTGGCGGTGTGCTGAAGTATGGCATACCCGAATATCGTCTGCCGAACAGCATCGTTGACCGCGAGATTGAGAGCCTCAGGCAGAAGGGGGTGAGCTTTGTGACGGACTGCGTGGTGGGCAAGACTATCACGATAGACGAACTAAGGGCGCAAGGCTACAAGGGTGTGTTCGTGGCCAGCGGCGCAGGGCTGCCCAACTTCATGAATATTCCCGGCGAGAACCTCATCAATGTGCTGTCGAGCAACGAATATCTCACTCGCGTGAACCTGATGGACGCCAGCAACAAGGACACTGATACGCCTGTGCCGATGGGCAAGCGCGTAGTTGTGATAGGCGGCGGCAACACGGCGATGGACTCTGTGCGCACGGCGCTCAGGCTGGGCGCGGAGAGGGCGATGATCATCTATCGCCGCTCGGAGGCCGAGATGCCCGCGCGGGCCGAGGAGGTGAGGCATGCCAAGGAGGAGGGCGTGGAGTTCCTGACGCTGCACAACCCCATAGAGTATCTCGGCGACGAGAACGGCAAGGTGCAGCAGGTGGTGCTGCAGAAGATGGAGCTGGGCGAGCCCGACCAGAGCGGCAGGCGCAGTCCGGTGCCCATAGAGGGTGCGACGGAGACGCTCGACGTGGACCTCGTGATTGTGGCCGTGGGCGTGAGTCCGAATCCTATAGTGCCGCGCAGCATAGAGGGTCTGGAGCTGGGGCGCAAGAATACTATCGCGGTGAACGAGCAGATGGAGTCGAGCATCCCGATGATTTTTGCCGGCGGCGACATAGTGAGGGGTGGCGCGACGGTCATCCTCGCCATGGGCGACGGCAAGCGGGCTGCGGAGGAGATGGATAGGAAGATAAAGGTTAAAGAGTAAGGACAGACCCCCTCTTATCCCCCTGAAGGGGGAAGACAGATAGTTTATAGTTGATAGAGACAGGCCTCCTCTCTCGGCATTCGGCTTAACTACTTAAACCTCAGACTTCAATTCTTCAACTTTTCAATCCTTCAATTCTCTACGCATTCGGCTTAACTACTTAACTTCTAAAAATCGTAAATAAACAGAGTTGAAAGAATAATGAAAAAGATTATCTTTCTTTTGATAATGGCAATGATTGCTGGCGTGGGTAGCTTGCAGGCGCAGAAGAAGAAGGCAAGCAAGCCTAAGGTGCAGCAGGTGGTGGAGAGGAAGCCTAAGACGGCGGAGATTGACTCGCTTATCAATGCGTATCTCTTCGACGAGGCTGCTGACCTCATTGACGACGAGATGGACTCTAATCCCGCCGCTGACTATGCCGCCGCCCTGAAAAAACGTCAGCTGCAGGCCGACAAGGGCAGCAGCATGCTGGAGGCCACGCAGAAGGTGGTGGTGATTGACAGCATGGTGGTGGGGCGCGAGATAATGCTGCAGACGATATGCCTGGACGGCAGCTGCGGCCAACTGCTCAACGCCCGACAGATGAAGGAGCTGCTCTCGCTGCAGGAGATGCCCTCAGGCACAGGGTTCGTAAACGACTTCGGAGACCACGCCATATACAGCCAGAGGGTGAAGGGCAACGGCATCAAACTGATGCAGACAAATCTGTTTGGCGACAAATGGAGCACCCCTACCCCTCTCAGCGGCATCGGCGACAGCCTCAGCGCCGAGGGTTTTCCATTTCTTATGGCTGACGGCACCACGCTCTACTTCGCCGCTGACGACGAGGCCTCGCTGGGCGGCTACGACATATATGTGACACGCTACGACGCTGAGAGCGGCGAGTATCTCAAGCCCGAGAATATCGGCATGCCGTTCAACTCGCCTGCCAACGAATATCTGATGGCGTACGACGAGGTGAACCAGCTGGGATGGTTTGTGAGCGACCGCAACCAACCTGCCGACAAGGTGTGTGTGTATGTCTTTATCCCCTCCGAGAGCCGCGACACATACGACGACCTGCCTGACGACCAGCTGCGCAGCCTGGCGGCGATGCACAGCATCAAGACACGCAGCGAAAGGCTGCCGCCGAGGTAAGCGCTGCGCTGCAACGACTGAAAGCGGCAAGCACGGCAAACCAGGACGTGGCGAACGACAATGAGTTCAGCTTTGACGTGGCATACGGCAAGCGATACCACAGCCTCAGCGAATTTCGCAGCCATAAGGCGAAGGACAAAGCCATCGAGTGGGTTGCGCAGAGGCTGCGCCATGAGCAGCTGGCATCCCTGCTGGCTGACAATCGTAACAAATATGCTGCCGCCCACTCCGACACGGAGCGCAAGGCTCTCGCCCCGGTGATACTGCGGCAGGAGCAGGAGCTGGAGGCGCAGAAGGCTACGCTCACCGCACTGGCCAACGAAGTGCGCACTCTCGAGAACAGCAAATAGTGAACACCCCTAATCCCTACCCCGCCACATGCACAGACTCACACTCACCATAATGGCATGCCTGCTCTCCTGCCTGGCTCTGACAGCACAGGAGGAGAGGGAGAGATTTGTCTCTGACCTGATGGCGAAGATGACTGTGGAGGAGAAGATAGGCCAGCTCAACCTGATGCCCGGCTCCTCCTTCAGCACGGGCGAGCAAAAGGACAGTCCGCTGCTGCAACTTGCGGCCGAGGGCAAACTGGGGGCGGTGCTGAATATGAGCGGCGAAAAGGATCTGAGATTACTGCAAGACGCGGCCAACCGCAAGAGCCGCCTGGGCATTCCTGTGATGGCGGGGCTTGACGTGATACACGGCTACGAGACGGTCTTCCCCATTCCGCTGGCAATGTCGTGCAGCTGGGACATGGAGGCGATAGAGCAGTCAGCGCGCATTGCCGCCAAGGAGGCCACCGCCGACGGCATCTGCTGGACATTCAGCCCCATGGTGGACATTGCCCTCGATGCCCGATGGGGGCGGATAGCTGAGGGAAGCGGTGAAGACCCATTCCTGGGCGGCTGCATAGCGGAGGCGATGGTCAGGGGCTACCAAGGGAACTTTAGCGAACAGAACATGATGGCTTGCGTCAAGCACTACGCTCTCTACGGAGCGGCTGAGGCAGGGCGCGACTACAACACGGTAGATATGAGCCGCATCCGTATGTTCAACCAATATTTCCCTCCCTACAAAGCCGCAGCCAAGGCTGGCGCAGGCTCATTCATGACCTCGTTTAACATAGTGGACTACTTGCCCGCCACGGCCAACCGCTGGCTGCTGGACTACGTGCTGCGCAAGGGCTGGGGCTGGAAGGGCTTCATCGTCACAGACTACGGAGCAATAGACGAAATAGCAGCCCACGGACTGGGCAACCTCAGCAAGGCGTCGGCCATGGCGCTGAAGGCCGGCACCGACATGGACATGTGCTCAGGTGGGTTTATAAAGACACTGACTCAGTCGCTGGACGAAGGCAAAATCACGCTGCAGGATATTGACACGGCATGCAAGCGTGTGCTGGAGGCCAAATACAGGCTGGGGCTCTTTCATAATCCCTACCGTTTTCTTGACTCAAAGCGCCGCAGCACAGACATTTTCACTCCTGAGCACCGACGCTTCGCACGCCAGATGGCTGCCAAGACTTTCGTGCTTCTGAAAAACGACGGTAACATCCTGCCGCTGAAACCGCAAGGGCGCATTGCACTGATAGGCCCAATGGCTCACAATCGCGCCAACATGGCGGGCACGTGGGCACCAATGGCCCGACGCTCAGAGATAGTATCGCTGAAAGAGGCAATGGAACAGCGCTTAGAGGACAAAGCCCATATTGACTATGCCCAAGGCTGCAACTTCACCGGCGACCCCGTGCTGCAAGCCGACGGAGGGGCGTGGATTGCTGCACCATGGAAGAATCCTGACACACTTTTGGTCGAGGCCATCAGCGCTGCAGAGAAGGCTGACATGATAATATGCGCCATGGGCGAAGAATCTGAGATGAGCGGCGAAAGCCACTGCCGCGCCTCGCTGGAGATATTTGATGCGCAGCAACGCCTGCTTGAGCAACTGCTGAAGCTGGGCAAGCCGATAGTGCTGCTCAACTTTGCGGGGCGGCCCACCGTTATGACGTGGGAGCAGAACCATATCCCGGCCATCATGAATGTATGGTTTGGCGGCAGTGAGGCAAGCGACGCCATTTGTGATGTGCTCTTTGGGGAGGCCGTGCCCAGCGGCAAACTCACAGTGTCGATGCCACAGGCCACAGGGCAGGAGCCGCTGTACTATAACCAACTGCCCACAGGACGGCCCGTGGGTGAGAATGCGCAGCGGTTTCGCCTCTATAAAAGCAACTACCTGGATGTGCGCAACGACCCGCTCTACCCCTTTGGCTACGGACTGAGCTACACCACATTCGACTACAGCGACATTACCCTTGAAGGGCGCACGGCAACCGTCAGGGTCAGCAACACCGGCAACTACGATGCTGATGAGATTGTGCAACTGTATATCCACGATGTGGAAGCAAGCATCAGCCGACCCGTGAAGGAACTGAAGGGCTTCAAGCGCATCCACCTTGCCAAAGGCGAGAGCACACAGGTAAGCTTCACCATCACTGACGACATGCTCAGCTTCTACAACCAAGAGCTCGAGTATGTGCTCGAGCCTGGAGATTTCGAGATAATGATTGGTCCCGACAGCAGTATGAAAAACCTGAAGAAAGCCACACTCAGCATTACTGATTAAAATACTTTTACACCCAACAAACTCAAACCATTCCGAATTATTAACTCTTTAAACTATAGGATTATGAGAAAATTTACTGCACTTTTAATTGCATTGCTTATCGGCGGCTTTGGCCTCAGCGCAGATGCCAAGCAGAAGGTCGTGAAAGTTAGCAATGCCACCGAACTGATTAAGGCAATCAAGAGCAACACCAAGATTGTCGTCACTGCCTCTGAGCCCCTTAACATTACCCAGGCTATTGATGGTCTGGTTGCCGCTGGCGAACTGCCAGCTATCGACTGGGATGCGCCCGAATTGGATTTCGGCATTTACTTTGACCAAGAGTACGACGGCCCCGAACTGATTATAGCCGGCATGATTGACCTGACCATCGAGGGCAGCGGGGCAAAGCCCGTGGAGCTGCAGGTAAGCCCGCGCTATACGGATGTGCTGCACTTTGAGAACTGCGTGAACCTCGTATTGAACAATCTCAAGCTCGGCCATACTGACGGCGGCACGTGCAGCAGCGGTGTGCTCACCCTCAACGACTGCCGCACAGCGAAAATCAATGGCTGCGACATCTACGGCTGCGGCGAAGTGGGAATATACATAAGCCATTGCAGCAATCTGCTGATGGACAATACCACTATCCACGAATGCAGCGAGCGCGCAATGTATATCGACATGGGCGACAACCAGAGCAGCGGACTCACATTCAACAACAGCACCTTTACCCAGTGTCAGAGCGGCGTGCTGGTAGGCGAAGGCACAGAGAATGTGGTATTCAACAACTGCAAATTCTCAGACAACAAGGGTGACCTCTTCTGGCTCAGGAGCCACGTGACGCTCAACAACTGCGACGTGGAGCATCACTATAGCGATGATAGCGACAATCAATATATCACCCGCAACGGCGGAACATGGCAAACCGACTATCGCGATGCAAGCGAATACCCCGACATTGAACCTGAGTATGAAGACGACTACAGCGCCGAATTTAATGCCATAATTAAACGCTATGCCTGGGAAGGCTACCTGGATGCCACGACTCATTTCCGCCTTGAACTGGAGCAGGCCAACAACAACCTTGTTATCGGCGAGATGACCTACTTCCGCAAAAACGGCAAGGTGAGCGACATACCTGTCTATGGCACTTTCCGCGAGATAGGCGACGGCGAATGGCTGCTACTGCACGAGTTCAATGGTCGCAAGGAGTGCGGCAGCATCACCATTGACCTCGGTGTCAACGATGCAGTATATGCCGGCTACTGGAGCCACGGCGACAAGAAGATGGTAATGAGCAAGACAGAAAAAGTCAGTTTCTCCGAGGGCAAGCACGAGACATTCTTCTTCCCCGCTTCACCGAGCGAGATGGCTGGCGAGTTTGGCTTCAGCTACGTCAAGACAGAAGACCCGCTCGTTGAGGGCGGCGGCTATGCCAAGCTCTCTCTGTATGGCAGCGATATGATTCGCTGGGAGATGAACAACATCAGCAGCGGCATTGCCGAGGCCAGCGGTGAAAGCGTTATCGAACACAATACCTTCGAGGGCAGCTACCAGAACTTTGAGTTCCGTGCCTTCGTATATAAGGACTGTATCTATGTGATGCGCACCAACCCCGATGACGGCCCGATAGACGACTGGGGCGTAGCTGGCTCACTGGAAGGCATCTACCTGCGCCACTAAGAGCAAAGGTTTTAAGGGCTATTGAAAGACTATGATTGCTCCTTCAGAACTGATTATCAACGATGACGGCAGTGTGTTTCACCTGCATCTGAAACCCGGACAGCTGGCCCGCAAAATCATTCTGGTCGGCGACCCGGGCAGAGTGGACACCATCGCCGCACACTTCGACAGCATCGACTGCGAGGTGCAGAGCCGCGAGTTTCATACCGCCACGGGGCACTACCAGGGCAAGCGCATCAGCGTGGTGTCCACCGGCATAGGCTGCGACAATATAGACATTGTGCTGACCGAGCTTGACGCCTTAGTAAATATTGACTTCGAGACCCGTGAGCCAAAGGCGGAACTCACACAGCTGGACATCGTAAGGCTGGGCACCTGCGGCGGGCTGCAAGAGAACACTCCCGTAGGCACATTCATCGCCTCGCAGAAAAGCATCGGCTTCGACGGGCTACTCAATTTCTACGCATACCGCGACCGAGTCTGCGACCTTGACATGGAGAGCGACTTCCTGCAGCACATGCGCTGGAAGCAGCCTCTGTGTCTCCCATACGTGATTGACGCTGACCGCGAACTGCTCGACCGCATAGCCCAAGACGATATGGTGCGCGGCATCACCATCGCCTGTAACGGATTCTACGGTCCGCAGGGACGACAACTGCGCCTGCCGCTGGCCGACCCCGAGCAGAACAGCAAGGTGGAGGACTACGAATACCAGGGGCTGCGCATCACCAACTACGAGATGGAGAGCAGCGCCGTGGCTGGCATGAGCGCCATGCTCGGCCACAAGGCCATGACCTGCTGCATGGTGGTGGCAGGACACCGCACCGGCGAAGCGAACACTGGCTACAAGAACACCATCGACACACTCATTGGTAAGGTGCTTGAGAGGTTATGACATGAGTATAGACTTCTGCGACACCATTTGCGCTCTTGCCACTGCCCCCGGCGGTGCGCTCGGCATTATCCGTGTCAGCGGCCCAAAGGCCTTTGACGCTGTCACGGCCATCTGCCCGGTGCGCTGCAGCGATGCCGCAGGCAACACCGTGCATTACACGCACATCGTTTCACCGCAAGGCGAGATGATTGACGAAGTGATGGTGTCCATATTCAAGGCTCCACACAGCTATACCGGCGAGGACAGCGTGGAAATCTCCTGCCACGGCTCCCCTTATATATTAAACAAGGTGTTGGAGTTGCTCTGCGCCAATGGCTGCCGCATGGCCAAGCCTGGCGAATACACCCAGCGCGCCTTCCTCAACGGCAAGATGGACCTCAGCCAGGCGGAGGCTGTGGCCGACCTTATTGCCTCAAGCAGTGAGGCCAGCCATCGCATTGCCCTCAACCAGATGCGCGGCAGTGTCAGTCACCGTCTAAGTGAACTGCGCACTGACCTATTGCGGCTCACCAGCCTGCTGGAGCTGGAGCTGGATTTCTCCGAGGAGGATGTGGAGTTCGCCGACCGCAGCCAGCTACTCTCAATAGCCGAAGCCACTGCTACCGAGATAGCCCGTCTGTCTGACAGCTTCGCCGACGGCAATGCTCTCAAGACCGGAGTACCCGTCGCCATTATCGGCGCTCCCAACGTAGGCAAATCCACTCTGCTCAACGCCTTGCTCCGCGATGACAAGGCTATCGTCAGTCCTGTCAGCGGCACCACACGCGACACAATAGAGGACACTCTCACCCTGGGAGGCATCCTCTTCCGCTTTATCGACACCGCCGGATTGCGCCGCACCGACAACAGTATTGAGCAAATGGGCATTGAGCGCACGCTGCGTGCTGCCAAGCAAGCCCATATCATCATCATGATGACCGAGCCGGGCGTGCCCTACCCCGACATAGAGACCACGCCACAGCAACACGTCATCAAGATAGTCAACAAAACCGAGGACTTTCAGGCACTACATGGCGTTGGTCTCGCGCAACTGGAGCAACAACTTGTAGCAGCCGTTCCGCAGGTCGCTGACGACAGTGTCCTCATCACCAATGCCCGCCACAAGCAGGCCCTTGACCTTGCATACGCAGACATCACGGCAGCCATAGCCTCACTGCGCAGCGGAGCCAGCGGCGACCTCGTAGCCGAGCATCTGCGGCTGTGTATCACCCACCTGGCCGAAATAGCAGGCGAGATTAGCAGCCAGGCAGTATTGGAAAACATCTTCAAAAACTTCTGCGTGGGTAAATAGTCTAATAGCGTAAATGTCATATCGGAACTTTTTGTTGCAGAAGTAATAAAATTACAACATGATGAATCGCAGTCAACAAATCATTCGCACCAGTTGGATAGGCATTGCCGCTAATGTACTGCTGGCAGGATTCAAAGCCGCAGTGGGCATACTGTCAAGCTCCGTGGCCATTGTGATGGACGCCGTCAACAATCTCAGCGATGCGTTGTCGAGCGTCATCACCATCGTTGGCACCAAGTTATCGCAGCGTCCTGCTGACCGCAAGCATCCTTTCGGCTTCGGACGCATTGAGTATTTCAGCGCCATCGTTATCGCCGTTATTGTGCTGTCGGCTGGCATCACCTCGCTCATAGAGTCGGTGAAGAAGATATTTTCCCCTACAGAACCAAGTTATACCGCAGTGACACTGGTAGTGATAGCGGTGGCCATCGTGGTAAAGCTGATACTGGGGCAATATGTCAAGCGCAAGGGCAAACAACTGAAGAGCGATGCACTGATTGCTTCCGGCTCAGATGCCTTGTTTGATGCCATCATTACCTTAGCCACCCTTGTCTCAGCTGGAGTGATGCTGCTGTGGGGCGTGTCGCTGGACGGCATTCTGGGCGCACTGATTTCCATCGTTATCATCAAGGCGGGTATCGAAATGCTCGCCTCACCTGTCAACGAATTGCTGGGTACCAGCATCCCGGCTGAGCTCACCAGTCAGATAAAGAAGGAGGTTTCCAACTTTGAGGGCGTACACGGTGTGTTTGACCTAATACTCCACAACTACGGCCCCGACGTGAAGATTGGGTCACTCCATATCAATGTATACGACACCATGTCGGCCCACGACATTCACGCCCTGACACGCAAGATTACAACTCATATGTATAACCGGCACGGCATCGTTATGACCGTAGGCGTCTATGCCGTTGCTACGGGAGATAATCGCCGAGCCGAACTGCAGGCTAAGGTCATGCAGGTTCTCGCTGCTCACAGAGAGATTGTGCAAGTACACGGATTCCTCTATTTGGAGAACGAACGCATGCTCTCTGTTGATGTTGTACCCGACATAGCCGTCCGCGATGATGTCGCCCTCGTCAGCCGGCTTACCGCAGAGTTGCAGCCACTGGTGCCCGACATGAAGGTGGACATCGTGGTGGACCATAACTATAGCGAATAAACCTTAACTCCACAAAAAGGATATACTTATGCCAAAGAAAATCATCATTATCGACGGAGGCCCCAGGAAGACCTTCAATACCGCTGCGATGCTACAGAAATTCGCTGAGGGAGCAAAGAGTGTGAGCGTCGATATAGAGGTAAAGACAGTGCGCCTCTACGACCTCGACTACAAGGGCTGCATGTCGTGCATGGCATGCAAGGTCAAGGGAAGAGCCTCAAACATCTGCAAGTTCAAGGATGCCCTGACTCCCGTCTTGGAAGAGATTGCCCAGGCTGACGGACTGGTGCTCGGCTCTCCCATATATTTCGGTCAGATAACAGGGTTGATGCAAGCATTCCTGGAGCGCCTGGCTTTCCCGTGGCTCTCCTATAACGACTACAGCCTTACGGCTCCAAAGCGGATGCCCGTGGTGCTGGTGGAGACCATGAACGGACTGCCCGAGCGCAACAACAGTCAGGGCTACGGCTCAATGGAATACTGCATCACGACTGCCCTTGGCGAGCCGCAGCACCTGATTGCCTACAACACCTACCAAGTGAAAAACTACGACCGCTACGAACTTGCCGGTTTCTCTGAGGAAGCCAAGCGGCAGTGGCGCGACGAACATTGGGAACAGGATCTGCAGGCGGCCTTTGATGCAGGTCGTCGGATGGCAGAGGCGGTTTAACCGTTAAACAGTCACTTGTTTGAGAAGCGAGTAAAGTAATTCGACGAGCGCGCCAGCGCTACAAATTCTCAATGACCTTTTAATATTTCCATTTTTTTGACTTAAGCTATGACTACAAAGTATTCTGCAAAATCCCTATTCCTCCTTCTCGCAGGCCTATTCACACTGGTGACCTCCTGCTCCGACGACGACAAGGCCAACAGCATGCCCGTCTGCCAAAGCATAATCTCATCGTACAACGAGTTCGGTGCAGCTATGCTGGACCTCACGGAGGCTGACATGACCGAGGCAGGTTTCACTCTCGGCGACGTCATCAGCATCACCGTTGACGGCACCGAAATCGTTATGCCTTACTACGACGGCTTTTACACCCGCAATGCCGAATACCTGTGCGTAGCCTATCCCACCTACCCCAGCGTCTGCTTCACAGCCAACAATGTCGGACTGCCTGCAGAACTCAGAGGATTGGAGGGGCATGCCGTCACCATAAGAATGAAAGAAAGGGGGGGCTGTCTTGACGTGCAGACTGCTCTGAGCATGAAATACACCAACAAGCGTGAAGATTATCCACACCTCTCTGATGCGCAATATGCCAATGCACGCGCCGTGAGCGCCGGCAACATAGCCTACGGCATGCTCCACCGCAGTTCATCGCCGTTCTGCAACGACATCATCCGCGCCTTCTACGTTTCGGAATATTTGGAAAACCAACAGGTGCAGACCGTGCTCAACCTCGCCGACACAGAGGACAATATGCAGACCTACGACATGCCTCCCTACAGCCGCACCCTCTGGGATGGGGGCAACGTCATCTTGTGCCCGCTGAAGGCAGACCCCACGGCAGACGACTACAACAACCGGCTGATAGCTGCGCTGAAGGAACTCCCATCGCACCCCGCACCCTACGTAGTGCATTGCATGGAGGGCAAGGACCGCACCGGATATGTGTGCGCTCTGCTTGAGGGACTGTGCGGAGCAACCTACGAAGAAATCGTGGCAGACTATCTCATCACCTACGCCAACTACTACCAGATCACACCGGAGGAAAACCCCGAACTGTGCAACTCCCTGGTGTCGCTGCGTCTCAACGCGTGCCTGATGTATTATGCCGGCATCGATGACGAGACCCTGCTGCCATTCGTTGACTATGCAAAAGCCTTCTCCGACTATCTGCTCTCTCACGGCATGACCGCCCAGCAGATTGACGCTCTGATTCAAGCTCTTGTCAGCAAAGGATAGCAGCAATTTGAATTAACATTTCACATCTTACTCTCGCTCCAATCTCCAGCCCTCATCGGCATGGTAAATCATCTGGTGAGTCATGCCGCCGTCAATGCAGATGTTCTCACCCGTAATAAAGCCAGCCTTTTCGGAACAGAGAAATAGCACCATGTTAGCAATGTCCAGTGGATTGCCCACTCGCCCCGCCGGATGCTGCACAGCATCAGGGCCTTCATAAACAGTGTAGTTCGTGTCAATCCATCCGGGCGAAATGCTGTTCACACGCACCGCCCCTGCAAAGCTGACAGCCAGCGCATGGGTCAGCGCAGCAATACCGCCCTTGGCAGCTGTGTAGCTCTCAGTCTGAGGCTGGCTCATGCGGTCACGAGAGGAAGAGATATTTCCTATGGCCGCTCCTGCAGCAAAATACGGAGCGAAGAGTTTGGCAAGATAGAAAGGAGCCGTCACGCCCACACTGAGGGCATACTGAAAATCCTCGTAGCTACAATCGTTGATGCCCTTCATCAGTGGCAAAGCATTGTTGATGAGGTAATCCACATGACCGTGCTTCTCTATCACATGCTTGGCAAACCTTTCCAGAACTTGCTTGTCAGCAAGGTCACCCACAAAATGGTCGCCATGTTGCTTGTCAATCACACACACCGTGGCACCAGCCTTCCTAAACTCCTCGGCTATACAGCGCCCGATGCCTTGTGCGCCACCGGTAACTATAGCTATCTTGTCTTTAAAACTCATATTGCGCTTTATAATATTATTCCTTAGTTAAACGGATATTAATCAATCTCCTTTATTGTCTCTTGCAACTTACTAAGAAAGACTGCCGCGTGACCACCATCCATCTGTGCGTGGTGAAACTGTAGCGAGATAGGAAGAAGCGTCTTTAATATTCGGCGACGATATCGGCCCCACGCAATGAAGGGATTGTTGTATCTGCCTGAATACTGATTTACCACACTATCTATCTCACACTGAGGCATGGCGGAAGTGCCGATACTCATTCGCCGGTCGCTTAGGTCGTGGGGCATGGCTGTGTCGCTGACCCGACGAGTGAGTTGCATATAGTCCGCATTAAACTGCCGCAGGTTGTCAGTGAAAGGTACATCGCAAGTCGCGATGCCGCCACCCTTGGTCTGCACTATTACATTCACCGCCAGACTGTCAAAACAACACATCTTATCATCGGTAGGCAACATATAGAACTCCCGCATTCCACTGGCAGCCTTACCAATGCACCAGCAGAGAAGCATATTGAACTTTAAGCCTTTACGCCTGCTCATCCTTAGAATATGCGTCACATCGAGCGTCTTGGTCAGCGTAACCATCGGCATGGGCGACTTCATCCATAGCTCGAATGCCTGCGCACGATTAGTATCTTGGGGGGCGACTTCTGTCTTCATTTTTTTAATATTCGATGTTCAATGTTCATTTTTTTTACTACCTTTGCGAGCCAAAGAAGCAATTGAAGATAATGAGACGTTTTCTTTATCATATAGTAGCGCTGGTGACAGTAATAATATGGGGCTCCACCTTCGTATATACCAAACTGCTGCTACTGAGCGGGCTGACTGCCGCACAGGTGTTCACGCTGCGCTTCATAATAGCCTATGTGCTCCTGCTGGCATGGTCGATGACCAGGAGCAACTTCCGCCTCTTTGCATCTTCGGTAAAAGACGAATTGCTCATGCTTGCCCTCGGCATCACTGGTGGCTCGCTCTACTTCCTGAGTGAGAACACCGCGCTCAATTATACTACCACGACCAACACCTCGCTGATAGTATGTATGTGCCCACTGTTTGCCGCGGCGCTCATCTCTATCTTCTACCGCTCGCAGCGCCTGCGCCCTCTGCAGATGGCGGGGTCCCTGATTGCTGCCGCCGGCGTAGCTGTGGTTGTACTCAACGGACACTTCGTCCTCCATCTCTCTCCTTTGGGAGATTCGCTCGCCTTAGTAGCATGCCTGTGCTGGGCTTTCTATTCGCTACTGATTATTCCAGCCAACCAGCGTTACGACGTAGTGTTCATTACCCGCAAAGTATTCTTCTACGGCATAATGAGCATCATCCCCTACTTTATCATCCATCCTGAAATGCCCTCGCTCGCCACTCTCTGCCGTCCCGCAGTGCTGGCCAATCTTATCTTTCTTGGGGCAGTGGCCTCGCTGCTCTGCTTTCTGGCATGGAACTGGGTAATGAAGCGGCTAGGCGCAGTCACCACTACTAACTATGTATATCTCAATCCGGTGATAACGATAGTGTTCGCATGGTTGATACTCTCCGAACAGATAACCATCTTCTTCCTGCTCGGCACAGCGCTTATTCTGACAGGGATGTACCTGGGCAGAGGTACTCGTCATCCCTGACGAGGATTTTCTCTATTTTTCCTATATATAGGGTATGGTAATCTCTGATAGGATAGCATTGCTCTATCGGTTCAGGCCTGAGAAAATCTTTCTCCTGCAACTCGGCGGCATAGACCTTGCGGCACACAAACACCATTTTGGCCTCAGCAAAATACACAGTATCATCAGCATATACTGGCGTCAGTCCGGTCTTGGCTATCTTGTCCTCGTCGCGGCCTGACACTGTGCCCAAGTATGTCATCTCTTTCTTGAACGACTTATCCATAACACAGAGCGAGAAGCACTCCTCCTCATCCACGAATTTCTTGGTATAGCGCGAAGGGCGTATATAGATCACGGCCGTAGGGTCGTTGTTGCCCCACAGGCATCCGAGGTTACCCCATGAGATAGTCATGGTGTTGCATCCTGTCTTTTCGTTGCCGGCCGTAAGCAACATCCATTCATTGCCAAAGAGCGTGAACGGATTAAATCTCAAGTCTTTGAAGTTTACTGTTTTCATTGAATATATGTTTTTTCTAAGGAATTATTGCCTCAATATAGAAGCTGACGGGGCGAAATCCGTCGTTACAGCTAATCATTGCACTCATAGGATTGCGCATCCAACCGTCGAAGAAATTGCCCTCACCTCGTGCCAAGGCCTCCACAAACGGACGCATCACACTCCATGCCTCCCCACACAAGCCTTCGGGGCGGCATCCGTCAACTGATACCCATTCTCGTCCTATGCTCATCTCGCAAGCATGCTCGATGGGGTTCTCATACTTAGCCATCAGGTCCTCATAGACCGTCCGCCTTACGGCAGTGATTCTTACTTTATTCAATGCTTTAGTGTTAATTTGTTTTTCTCTGTCTTACAGCTTCATATAGCAGGATGGCCGCACTCACTGACACGTTCAGCGAATCAAGCCTGCCGAGCATCGGAATACGTATGTGCGCATCGGCAGCCTGTCGCCACACCTCGGTGAGACCAGTGGCCTCTGTCCCCATCACTATGGCCGTAGGGCCGGTCATCGCTGTATCATAATATAGTTTAGAGTCCTGCAGCTGTGCCGTCAGGATGCTTATGCCTTTGTCCTTGAGCCACACTATGCACTCCGCCGAACTGCACGCCACACACGGCACCGTGAACACTGCGCCAATAGAGCTGCGGACAAGATTAGGGTTATACAGGTCAGTGAGCGGGTCGCACACTATCACCGCATCCACTCCCGCAGCATCGGCACTGCGCAGCACTGCTCCGAGGTTGCCGGGTTTCTCCACGCTCTCCAGCACCATAATCAGTGGCGACTTGCCCACCCGTAGGTCAGAGAGATGCAGTGAGCGCGAACGCACCAAGGCAATCACCCCCTCGGTGCTGCCGCGGTAGGCAATACGCTCATAAAGCGAAGGAGAGACTTTCAGGCATTGGGTATTAGTATTCGGGAATTGAAAAACATCACTCCCCTCTCCTAATTCTTCACTAAGAAACACTGTGTCTATCTCAAAGCCGGCATCAATGCAGTGTCGCAACTCACGCCGCCCTTCCACCGCAAACAAGCCCGCCTTGCGTCGCTCCGACGACTTCTGCTGCAACTGCAGCAACTGCCGAATCCGCGGATTATGCACGCTGGTTATTATCTCGGTTTCGTTCATAAGACAATCTTTGCACTGCAAAGTTAAACTTTTTTCTTTGAACCCACAACTTATCACATATTACATATTACATTTCTCATATTTATGATTTGTTAAGATGGTTTTATTGCGCCATTTGGGGAAAAAGTAGTATCTTCGCGGCGTGAAACAAGATTACGCCTATACCGAGCTGGCAGATGTTCTGACAATGCTGAAGATGCGCGACCCAGAGGGTCACAAAGGCACTTTCGGTCACGGACTGCTCGTTGCCGGGCAGAAAGGCATGGCCGGAGCGGCTATCCTCAGCGCAAGGGCAGCCCTGCGCAGCGGCATGGGTAAACTGACGGTGATGACCGACGAGTTTAACCTGCCGATTATGCAGGTGGCAGTGCCGGAGGCAGTAATTCTTATAAAAGAACAGAAGGCAGAGCAAAGGTTTGATGCCGTTGGCATTGGTCCCGGGCTCGGACAGAGTGATGAAGCGCACAGCCTGTTAATGGACACGCTGCGTGGGGAGCAGCAGCGGCTGATTATCGACGCTGATGGCCTCAACCTACTGGCGCAGACAGAGGGCTGGCCCTCTCTCCTGCCAAAGAACACTGTGCTGACACCCCATCCGCTGGAGTGGCAACGAATGACAGCCTCTAACCCTGACGCCGACCCCGCCGAATACGCGCAGCGTTACGGTCTCTACATTATATTAAAGGGACACGCCACGCACGTATTTACCCCTCAAGGCACGGTCTTTGTCAACACCACTGGCAACAGCGGCATGGCCACCGCGGGTAGCGGAGATGTGCTCACCGGCGTATTACTCTCGCTGCTTGCGCAGGGCTATGCTCACGAACAGGCCTGCCGCCTCGGAGTATGGCTTCATGGCAAGGCCGGTGACATCGCCGCAGAGCGACTGTCGGAAGAAAGCCTGATTGCCTCCGACATAGTGGAACTGCTGCCTGCAGCATTTAAGGAAATCCATAGTACAGAGAATAGGATATAGCAAACTGTGAACAGATAATAATCCCGACATGAAATATATTACAACCTTTCTGATGACATTGACAATGGCTGTGGCTTCCACCATGGCGCAAACCAATGTGGTAACCTACAGCCCCGGCGTGAGTGCCGACGGCGTAGTGTATTATCTGCCAAAGACAGCACTCAAGATTGCCGTTACAGCCACTCGCACAACCGTACACCCCGGTGACTTCCACAACTATGCCCAGCGCATGCTGCGTCTGAATGACGCTCCCCATAGCGAGCAGACACAGTGGACCATTGACCGTGTTCAGATAGTGCCCTTTGGCGTGCCCGACACATCGAAGGTCTATCTCGTGGCACTGAAGAAAAATACCTCTGCCCCACTCTGCTCCCTCACCGACGACGGCATACTCCTGTCCATCAATGCCCAGACAGAGCAGCCCCAGCCCGCCACCGTGGAGGAGAAGAACAGCCGCAGCAACGACAAGATGAACAGCCGCGACTTCTTCAATCAGGAAATATTGTCCGCAGGCAGCGAACTGAAGATGGCCGAACTGACAGCTGCAGAGATATATAACATCCGCGAGAGCCGCAGCGAACTCACCAAGGGCGAGGCCGACTATATGCCCAAGGATGGAGAGCAGTTGAAGTTGATGCTGGCAAAACTCGACGAGCAGGAGAAAGCGCTGATGCAGCTGTTCAAGGGATACGCTGACACCGAGACCAAGACATGGGTACTGACCTATGTGCCTGAGTTAGGCAAAGAGAAGGACGTGCTCGCCCGCTTCTCCGACCAGCGCGGACTTGTAGATAAGGATGACCTGAGCGGAGCCCCACTCTACCTGACCGTAGCCAACAAAAAGACCGTGGCTGCCGGACAAACAGAACTGATAGACAAGAAACTGATAGACAAAGTAGTATATTACAATATCCCCTCGCAGGCCGAGGTGGAGGTAAACTTTATGGGCAACGCCCTGCTCAAAAGCCAGATGCCTATAGCCCAGTTCGGCCACCAAGAGTATCTCACCGACGACCTCTTCAACCGCCGTGCCACCTGCCACGTATGGCTCAACCCCGTGACAGGCAACATACAGAAGATTGAGGACACATCGCTCGTGAAATAACGAAAACGAAAAATATGAAAAAGCGTTTCTTATACTCCATCATTCTTTCAGTCATGCTCCCCTTCCTTGGGGGGGTAGGCTCTCTTTGTGCGGATGCCGCCATACGCAAGGAGTATAAGAACATGAAGGAATACATCAAGACCTCCAACTATGCCAAGGGCCGCGAGCAGATAGCCAAGTGTCTGGCCGACACCACCATCAACGCAGACCCTGAGTTCTACAGCCTCGCCATAGCCCTGGAGACTAAGGCCAACGATGCCGAGAACATGAAACTGTATCTCAACCAGAAATACGATACCGCCTCATTCTTCAACAGCAACAGCAAGATAGTGGAGTATTCGCTCATGCAGGACAAGGTCCAGAATGCACTGGCACCCCTGCCAGATGCCAAGCGCAAGAAGAAGGCAGCCACGCTTGTACCCTACTACCAGAACCTATACAACGGCGGCGTATTCTTCATCAAGCACAAGCAGTGGGCCGACGCCGACCGTATGTTCTCAATGTACATCGACACATCATCCCACCCACTGCTCGAGGGTCACGTCACAGTGCCCATGTCCAAGATGGCGCGAGCCGCATTCTGGAGCATGACAGCATGCTACGAAAGCAAGAAGTATGACGCCGTGTTCAAATACCACGACCTCGCCGAAGCCGACACAGCCAACATCAACTACGTGTTGCAATACGAGGCGCTGGCTTACGAGCAGCTCAAGGACACCGCCAACTACGTAGGCAAGCTCAAGGAAGGCATCGCCAAGAACCCCACCGCTGCCGAGTTCTTCTTCTCGCGCCTCACCGACTACTACAACTCCGTGCAGGACTATCGTGCCGCCTATATGCTCAACGACAGTCTGCTGCGCACCGACTCCATCTCCACGCTATACCTCTATGCGCAGACCATTGTCCTTTTCAACATGAAAGAATACGACAAATGTATCAGCAACACCGAGAACCTGCTGCACATCAACCCCGACAACGCTGATGCCAACTGCTATCTCGGCCTGTGCTGGTACAACAAGGGCCTCGACTACGACGCCACACTCATACCCGACCCTACCTCCAAGACATACAAGGAAAACAAGCGCAAGGTAAACCAAATGTTTGAGAAAGCTATGCCATTCCTTGAGAAGTTCCGCGCTGCCCGCCCCGATGACAAGGAGCGGTGGCAAGCCCCTCTCTACAGGATTTACTTTAGCCTCAATTTAAGCGAAAAACTTAAGGATTTGGAAAAATAACTCCTCATTCCTAACTCCTAACTCCCAACTTTTAATTAACTTTGCACTTGCAAAACAAACGCGGTAGTAGCTCAGTTGGCAGAGCATTAGCTTCCCAAGCTAAGGGTCGCGGGTTCGAGCCCCGTTTACCGCTCAAAGAGCGAAGTGCCATGCGCCTCGCTTTATTTTGGCTCCCCATAAATAAGCAAAACAAGAATGCACAGCGTTTGTCCAGCATCTCGCAACAATAAACACTGAGCAGAGAAAATCTTTGCGCACTCTCGTGAGATCTTAGCGCACTCTCGTGAGATCTTAGCGCACTCTCGTGAGAATCTAAGCGGACTTTGTAGAATTACTCTCGCATATCTAATTGGAGAGGTCGCACTTTGCTTCAATTAAATCGTGCTAAGCTATGACGAAGTCGCTTTATAGAATAGAGAATACGGGAGCGATGCACCCGGTGTATCGCTCCCGTATCATTGATCAGAGTTGACGGACGGGGAATGTGAAGTATGTGTCGGGGAAGGGCTCGTCCTTGAGTGTGAAATGCCACCATTCGGTGGGCAGAGCCTTGAAACCGTGGCGCAGCATGGCTTGACGCAGCAGCATACGGTTGCGGAACTGCTCGTCGGTGATGGTTCGCCCTGCGGGGGACTTGGAATTGTCGCCGGTGTACTGCCCCGTCTCGGGGTTACCGCAGAAGTCGGGATGGCTCTCGGGGCCGAACCAGTCGAAGGTGCCGCCCATGTCGAGTTCTTTCTCGGCAGCCATGTCGAAGAGCGTGAGGTCAACGGTGGAACCACGGGTATGGCCGCTCTTGGCAGCGATGTATTCCTGGTCAAAGAGCACACTCTTGTCGAGGTCGGGATAGAAGTAGGCCTTCATGCGCGTGTCAGGGAGGTCGGCAGCCCATCGCACAAAATGGTCAACGGCCTTCTGCGGACGATAGGCATCGTATATCTTCAGACGGTAGCCCTGCTTGACGAGGTCATCGCTCACGGCACGCAGACTGTCGGCTGCCTTCTTGGTCAGCAGCGCAGTGGGCTCCAGATAGCCGTCGATGCGGTCCCCAACAAAGTTGTAGGTGCTGAAATAACGAATCTCCAAGATGGCATCGGGCACCGCGTCAGTCAGAGTGACGAACTGGCTGGAGTCTTCGGTGGGACTCACGGCGGCCTCTTTCTTGCCAGTGCGATGTACCGCAGCCAACACAAGCGCACATATTGCAAGAAGGGCAACAAATATCCACAGACGTCTTTGCTTCTTATTCATCTTTCTTTCCTTTTATCTGTCTTAACCTTAGGAGCTGGCAACGCCCTGCATGTCTCGCGCACCAGCATTGAGAGATATTCGTGGTCATCCACGTCGGCAATGTAGAAGTAGTCCTTCGCTCCATCGTATGGTGGGCGAAGGACTACCTCTTCCAAAAGGTCTCTGACCTTCTCTGTCGGTTTCAGATAGAGACGGTTATCGCAAATGAGACCAAATATCTTTTCGTCGCAGTATATACCGTAGTCGCCGAACATCTTCTTCGCAACTATCCTACCGGCACCGGAGCACTGGTCGACGATATACTGCACGAAGTCGGCGTTACTTGCCATGGTTATTGGTTTATGCCTGCTCGTAGCGCAGTGTCTCAGTGGGCTTGTCGCACACTTCTGACGGCCCGAAATACTGGATGGGGCCGGGATATACGTAAGCCGTCTGCCTCTTCCACTCGTCGCGCTGGGCAGCAAAAGCCTTGAACGGAGCTCCGTTGAGATCGACGAGGGCCTTACGGATAACGGGCTTCATCTGGCCGCTGCGCTTCTCCATATTGAGCATCATGGTGATGGGCACACCGCCTGCCACCCATTCACTGGCGGGCTTGGTGGTGTTCTTCACGATAGCCATGTAGCCTGTCTTTCCATTGGCAATGAGTTGGGAAGCACTCACGCCGAGGGAGTAACAATAGTCGGCGTCAAAGTTTGACGGGGCTGCGCAGCGTCCCTCGTAGCCGAAGAAATGGTGCAACGATGAGAACTTGCCGCTGTATTTGCCGGCAGCCTTCCACTCAGCCAGCTTGGCAGCTACCATAGAGGAAAGCAGCTTCTCGGTCTCGATGAGAGATACCTGCACGTTGCCGTGAGGATCGCGCTCTCCGGTGAGCTGTGCGGCAAATGAGGCGGGCAGTGAGGCCAGAGTGGCGCTGTTCTCTGCCGAGAGATTGCCATCAAGCAGCCATGCCACGTTGTCCTCAGGCTTTGCCTTGAGATATGCCTCGGAAGAGAGCACGTCGTTGAGCTCGGCGATGAGTCGCTTAACAGCAGGAATGAACTCTATGAGTCCCTCCGGGATGAGCACTGTGCCGAAGTTATTGCCGTCCTTGGCACGCTCAGCCACTGCCTCGGCGATATATGTTACGATGTCGTCGAGCGACTGGCCCTTCTCCTGTATCTCCTCAGAGATGAGGCAGATGTTGGGCTGCACCTCGAGGGCGCACTCCAAGGCGATGTGGCTGGCAGAACGGCCCATGAGCTTGATAAAGTGCCAGTACTTCTTGGCAGAGTTGGCATCGCGCTGGATGTTGCCAATCACCTCAGAGTAGGTCTTGCATGCGGTGTCAAAGCCGAAGGAGGTCTCTATCTGGTCGTTCTTAAGGTCGCCGTCAATGGTCTTGGGACATCCGATGACCTGCACGCCGTAGTTCTTGGCAGCATAATACTCAGCCAGCACGCAGGCGTTAGTGTTGGAATCGTCACCGCCGATGATAACGAGAGCCTTAATGCCCAGTTCACGCAAGATGCGGATGCCGCTCTCGAACTGCTCCTCCTGCTCCAGCTTGGTACGACCGGAGCCTATCATGTCGAAGCCGCCAGTGTTGCGGTACTCGTCAACGATGTCAGCGGTAATCTCCATATACTTGTGGTCAACAAGGCCGCCGGGGCCGAGGAGGAAACCATAGAGCTTGTTGGCGGGGTTAAGGCGCTTAATGCCGTCGAAAAGACCGCTGATGACATTGTGGCCGCCGGGGGCCTGACCGCCCGACAGTATCACGCCCACATTGATGGGGGCATAGGTCTTCTGCTCACCAGGCACAAACTCCACCAGTGGGAGGCCGTAGGTGTTAGGGAACAGTTTCTTCACTTCTTCCTGGTCAGCAACGCTCTGTGTGGGCGCGCCTTCCTTGATGCTTACATTGCCCTGGAGTCCAAGCGGGAGCTTGGGACTGTAGGCAGCTCTTGCAATCTGCAATGCACTTTTCTTTGCCATAGTTTTTTGCGTTTTATTTGATTGAATCTTGTTTCTCTATAAGGATTGGGAATTTCACATCTTTGCCGACAGGCACGTATTCGCTCTTGAGATTATTGTATTTCATCACATAAGGCAGCACCTTCTTGGTGCCGTATATCTGCATGCAATAGCGGACCAAATTGTGGCTGCGGGTAATCCTGCGGTAGGTACGCGTACCGGCAATCAGCATATCGCCGCCCTCCACTTGCTCATAGTCCTTCGCTGCCGCGCGGAGCTGGGCGATAGAGTCGAGCGCGGCCTGCTCAGCCTTCTGCTCAGGAGTCATCACAATGCTGTCAGCTTTGTTTACATTTGTTGGCTCAGGCTCCTGCTTGCCAGAAGAGATAGCGGCATAGAACCCAAGCAGCACTCCCACGACAAACAGCACTATGCCAATTATCTTCAATGTGCGCTTCTTTGCCTGCTGCTCCTTCGATGTCTCCGTAGGCGCAGGCTGTTCGTCAGGCTCTGCCTTCTCTTCTACCCTTGAGGGCTCCGGCTCCGGGGCAGTCTCTTGCTTCAGGGCCACAATCCTGGGCTCGTCTTCAACTACGGGCGAGGCAGGCTCTTCGGCCGGAGCCTCTGGCTCAGCAACCTCCTGTGGCACAACAGGTGTCTGAGGCTCAGCAGAAACCTGCGGCTCAGCCTTCTCCACCTTCTCGGCATTAGTCACGATGTCGAGGTCATCGTCTTCCAGCACCATAGTGTCAAATTGCGCAAACGCCTTGTTCACGCGGTCCTTGAGCATTTTGTCCGGTGTGAAGGTTATCTTGTTGTAGCCTGCTATGCTGACGCGCTCACCGTTGTTTACATTGATACTCTCGCGCGGGCTTACCACAACGAGCTTAAAGGTGCCGAATCCCTTTACCTTGACAATATTGTCGCGCTGCAAGGCATCCTTCAGCACAGCGAAGAATGTCCTGACAAACGATTCGGCCGACGACTTGCTTCGCCCACTGTTATTTGCCATCATCTCTGACAGCATCTGGAGTGTAACTTTTCCTTTTGCCATGGCCGTATCAGTTTATCTTGTTCTTGTAGGTTGACGACATCTTAAAATTTATCACCACCTTGGGTGGCACCAGCATTTTCTTGCCTGTAGATGGGTTAACCATCACACGCTCCTTCTTCTGCCTGGTCTCAAAACTACCAAGGCCAGCCACAACAACCTCATTGTCCAGTTCCAGCACACTCGCCAAAGTGTCGGCCAGCTCGTTAACCATCTTCTGGCACTGCTGGGGTGTAGTGGTAATCTTTCCTGCTACTTCGCTAATAAACTCCTTGTTACTCATCTCTCACTTATTTCAGTTTTTATTATCATTCCTTAAACTCGGCATACAAGTCAAATTCATTAGAATCCGTTATCACGACATTATAGATGCAGCCCCTGCGCAGACGGCGGCCCACCGGTGCGGTCACATACACTACGCCGTCCACCTCGGGCGAGTCGAACTCCGTGCGTCCCACGTAACAGTCGTTCTCCCTCCCGTCAATCATCACCGGCATAGTCTGCCCTACCCTGGCGGCGGCTATCTCCTCGGATATCTGCTGCTGCACAGCCATCAGCTCGTTCAACCGCTGCTCTTTTATCTCCTCCGTCACATCGTCAGGATAGCTTTGCGC
>JAGCYL010000123.1 GCA_017960825.1 Bacteroidaceae bacterium
TATTGTGGCCGTCCGGTCTGCGAGGATTGGGGTGCTACAAACGAGTGTAAATGCTATGAGGAGTGATAGTCTGTATTTGAAACCTGACATTGTGGATTGGAGATTTGTGTTAGTAAATGCTTTTTGGCTCTCTCTCTATTATATTAGACGCAAAAAACATGAAAAATATTACACAGAAAGGCAACTTTTTTTACTATCTCCGGTAGCGGTTGCGCCCTGCATCCAGCTGCAAGCAAGCTTGCCGCTACACGCAGCGACTTCGTCAAGGAGCAGACGCTCACGGCTCATCGAACAATGCAAAGGAAAACACAGAAAAACATCCTATCTCGCCCTCATCTCATTGGGAAAACATAGAAAAACAAATTTACATCCCATGGTCATTTACTATTTGACAATTTACAATGTACAATTTATGTACAATTTAGTTATTTGGCTATTGGGGGATTAGGGGCTTTGGGTGAAGGATTTGCGATTTTTGAGGGTGATTTTAGGTGCGTGCTTCTTTTCATTTGCAATCTTCTTCGTTATCTTCCAGGGACATGCTTTGCGGAAATCACTCAGCTCTTCGCTTACTGGGGTACAGGAAAACGCTGACATTAGGTCGTTTTGTCTTGTCAAACCTGCTGAAACTGCTATACTCATCTCCCTCTTCATCTGTATCTACCATTATTGAAGACCACTGTATATTAGTATACTGCATGGTCCCCGGATCCCACTCAAAACCTGCATATTGGTGATAGATATATTCCTTCCACCTATTGGTAGTGGAGCATGAGAGTTTCTTTATGTATCTATTCCACATCTCTGAAGTTTCGGGTGCTATCCAAAAACCACTATGGTCGTAGGGATTCTCAGTGGAAAAGTCAAAGTTACAGTAATAAGCGTCAGGCTCATATCGTCCTGGAATATTTTCTGCCGAAAATTCATAATGGTTATGGTAGTAGTGAACGAGGTTCCAGTTGCTTTTATAAAAGCTATTCCATCCTTCGTCATCGGGAGTGGCATTGATATTGCCGGTGCAATGATAATCAACTGTGGCTTCTCCATCAATATGGAGTTTTCTCATTATGGTGGAATCGGGTCCGACCAAGTCCAATACGATTTCCACCGACTTTTTGTCCACGGTAGCCTCTTCGGGAGGACAGGGTCCGTAATAGTTATCATCTCCATATATGGCAGGACGATATGGCTCTCGAGAAGGGATATTGGTGTTTTGAAGATTGGATGCCTTTATGGTAAGCTTGTTTCCACTCCAGGTAAAGTTTGCATTTTCCCCTTTAACGAGTATTATACCCTCGTCGTACATGCATTCGTCGCCGTTGCTATCGATGTAGGGAATGCCAATGCTGACGCGGGCTTCTACTAGGTCGGAAGGCATGACGGTGGGCTCCTGCGTGAAATATAGTGTTGTCTCGTCTTCAATGATTTCTTCCCCGGCTTCTCCCTCGATGTCTTCTTCTCGAACGGTTGTCCAGACGGACACGCTGTCTTTCCGCTCGAAGAACGATGGATTTCTCTGCACCTCCAGCGTAATGGTGTTATTATCCGTCACCAGCGCATTAAACCAATCCTCGAGATAGTCGTAGGCCTTTGAACAATACAGTGTGCTCTCTTCGCTCTTGTCCACGGTGACTTGATAGGTGCCTCCCTCTCCCTTCACCTTGAGGTTGTTGGCAGACAGGGTTGATGCGCCGGGCACGATAAATCGCTGGCGCATACTCTGTATGGGACTTTCCATTCCCAAGGCGGATACGAGTGGCGCCACATAATACACTCCCGGGGTAAGATCCTTAGTGTTATAGTCAATGTTGAAAGAATCGGGAGAAAGTGCGGCAAAACTGAGTTTCTTATCGTATTGCGTGTATCTCAGGTCGGGGTGGTTGGCGCCCTTGACGGGATACACTCCTATCCCTACCTGCGACGGCCAGAATACTCGTCGTCGGTCTGTCTTCCATCCTGCAGTGAGTTTATGGGTGGCTGGGTCATACGAGGCGGTCATGTCTTCAAAGTTAGGCAGCATAAATAATTCCAAGCTTGGCAGCAACTTGAAGTTGCCTTCGGCAAAGGTGTAACTCCAGTTTTTTTTCTTGAAGAATACGGATGCATCGCCGCGGGATTCATAGTCAAGGGAAAGGGGTATAAGCGCGACATAGCTGTCCTTCAGTGTATAGACTCCATTGCCCGACAGGGCGTTGGTCAGTGAAAAATTAACGGAGCCATCCAATTTTGGCCCGACGAGTACATCGGTGGATATGCCCAGATTGAATATCTTGCTGAGCCAGTTGGCGGTAAAGATTCCCAATTGTGACTTTATGCCTATCTGCAGATTGCCGTTGAACTGGAGGTCTGCCTGTGTGTCGTCAAAGATTCCTTCCTTATTGTCGCCCCAGCTGCTCTCGCTGCCGGTATATTGAATGAAAGATGAACTTTCGCTGTCAATAACGAAATTTTGTATCAAGCGCCCTCTCTTAGTCGGAAAGGTGACCTTGGCCTTAAATTCGCCGGTCCAGTTGACGGCCAAATCGGGGATAGGCCTAATGGAAAATATGGGGCAAGCGGCGGGGAATAGGATGTTGGGCCTCATTCCGGTAACCTCGGCCAATGACTTTGACCCGGTACCTTTTATAGAGAAACTGGCTCCCACGGTGAGTCCAAAGTCCTGAATGGTACGGAGCTTGATGAAAATCTTGTTGTCGTGAATCTGATATATTCCACACAATTTTACCTGTAGATTGGCACCTAAATCTATATCAAAATAAGAACCTGCACCATCATGGGGAATGACTGGAATATGGCCGTTCATATTAAAATCCAATAATTTGCCCGTATGCCCCCCACTGGCCTTGACAAGCATGTCATATCCTGCTACGTGTCGGACAGAAGCACTTGATCCAGGAACTCCTTCTACCATCTCCACAGAAATAAACTGGTCAAAGATGTCGGATATCTGTTCCAATTGATCACACGTAACTATGATTCCATATTCCGACGGTATTATTCTGTTCGCACGGCCACCGAAGCCTTCCTGTTCTAATACTCCAGTGAAACCAAGCAGTACATCGCCCTCATGGGGCATCAGGCTCTGTGGCAGATTGTTTGAGAATAACAGTGTCATACTGTCCACGGCGATAACATATTGCGACATACCCAGCATGTCCATATGGCGCACCTTCGGATTGAACTTTATCTCAGGCTGTACGAATCCGACAGAGTCAATAGCAGCCAGTGGGATGCGATATATACTGTCGGCAGTGACGACTTCCTGCACTACATATTCTGTCCATTCCACACTATCAAGGTCCAGTTTAGAATAGCGTATCTCTTGCACTTGGTCGCAGAAGAAGCCGTCGAAATCGCCGTCGTTACGGTATATATAGAATGCCTCGCCATCTTCAATGGTTTGTGCCACAGTGTTTATCGCTCCCAATAGAGTGAGCACAAGTATATGTATGTATCGCAGTGTCTTCATCGCTTCAGGAATTTAATGGTAACTTCACCGGCTTTAACGATATATGTACCTGCTGGCTGGCCCTCTAGGTCGACTATGGTGCGCCTTCCCTCTTGGGCATGCAGGGTAGTGATTATCTTACCGTCAAGCGAATATACTTCGAGACGTGTGCCAGCGGGCATGCCGTCAAACATGATCTTGCTTTTGCTCTGCGTGTAGCGCATCTCTCCCGGTCGTATTGCAGGCTCATTCACTGTAGTTATAGTAGCGCCCTCGTATGTATAGCGCAGCACATCGGTCAGCAGATAGCTCACAGTGGTGGTGCTCGTTTTTATAACGATTTTACCATCCTCAAAGGTGGTTTTCGGCTCTTCGTCAAGGTTGAAGAACGCGGTTGCACCATTGCGTTGCCACACTACAAGGCGTTGCGTCTCAGCCCTCGCCACGATAGTCACGCAGGCGATAAGCAAAAGATAAAGTAACCTTTTCATTGCATATTAAATTTTATAATGTGATTTTTAACTAAAAGCAAAAGTAATACATAATATATTAATACCAAAATTTCCATAGAAAAATATGGTATAAAAACACTCAACAGCACTATTTTGCCATTAGAGTTATGGGTTAAGGGTTAGGAGTGAGGAGTTAGGAGTTAGGAGTTGCGATTATAGTGTGTACGATAAGATTTTGCAATATCCAAGCCTTTACGGGAAAAATGGTTTTCGGTTATCGGCGATAGCGGTTGCGCCCTGCGTCGAAGCGCAGGAAGATAAAGAGCAGCAGCGTGAAGCCCCAGAGTGAGCTGCCGCCGTAGCTGAAGAAGGGCAGGGGAATACCTATCACGGGCATGATGCCCATCACCATGCCTATGTTTATAAGTACATGAAACAGGAGGATGCTAATCACGCAGTAGCCGTAGATGCGTGCCATATTGTGAGTCTGGCGCTCCGCCACGTGGATGAGCCGCAGGATGAGGATGAGAAACAGCACCAACACCAGTGTGCTGCCGGCGAAACCGTGCTCCTCGCCCACGGTGCAGAAGATGAAGTCGGTGTCCTGCTCCGGCACATATTTCAGCTTGGTCTGGGTGCCGTTGAGGAATCCCTTGCCCCACATGCCGCCCGAGCCGATGGCTATCTCACTCTGGTGAACATTGTAGCCCGCGCCGCTGAGGTCTTCCTCCAGACCGAGCAGCACCTTGACGCGCTGCTGCTGATGGGGCGCGAGAGCGTGGTTGAGGGCATAGTCGGCGGTGTAGAATACAGCCAGTGAGCCGATGGCAAAGACACCGATGAGCAGCAGGGTGCGGCTGCGCTGGCGCATGCTGCGCACAAAGAGGAATACGGCTGTGCCGATGCACAGGGCGGTGAGAGCGAGCTCTATGATTTGAAATTTGAGATTTGAAATTTGAGATTTGAAGATTATCTGCACTATGTAGCTCACCGCGATGGTGCCGAGCCCCCACAGGAGGAGGGGGCGGAAGCAGGTGCGACTCTTGTCGTAGAGGCGTAGCAGCAGCAGGGTGAACGCCCATATGAGCACGAGCACGGAGAATGTGCCGACGGGTGTGTTGGTGGCAGGCATGTTGATGACGCTGAACTTGAGGCCCACTACAAAATAGACCACCGCGGCAAAGGCCACGAAAAGGATGCTGCCACTCATCCCTTCGCGGTAGAACACCAGGGCAAGGGCAAGGTAAACGAGAGCGGAGCCTGTCTCTCTCTGCAGCAGGATGAGCACCACGGGCAGCATCACTATTGCCACGGCGCTCAGGAAATGCTTGCGGTTCTGGAGGTTGAAACTGTAGGAGCCCATGTAGCGGGCGAGCATCAGGGAGGTGGCGCACTTGGCAAACTCAGCGGGCTGCAGGCTGACCGGGCCCAGCGATATCCACGAGTAGGAGCCCTTGATATTGGTGGCCACAAACGGGGTGACCGTCAGCAGGGCCATGAATGCCACGTAGATGATAGGAGCCAGTGTGTCGAAGATGCGGTCGTCGGTCAGCAGTAATACCAGCGCGAGGAAAAAGGAGCAGCCTATCCACGTGAGCTGCTTGCCTGAGCGTGCTGCAAAATCGAAGATGTCGGGCATGTCATAGCTATAGCTTGCGCCGACCACGCTCACCCATCCCGCAGCCAAGAGTAGCAGGTAAATGAGTATCGTCCACCAGTCGATGGAGCGGAATACGCTGGGGTTGTTATCTGATACCGGTGCCATAGCTGATTGTCCTTGAAGCAAAGCTTGCTGCCCGTGCCTCGGAAGAGGGCGAAAGCTTGCCGTTGATATACTGCTCCATTATCAGAGAGCCTATGGGCACACCATAGGTGGCTCCGAAACCGCCGTTCTCTACATATACTGATACGGCAATCTTGGGCTCGTTCATCGGGGCAAAGCCCATGAAGATGGAGTGGTCACGTCCGTGGTTCTGCGCTGTGCCGGTCTTGCCGCACACCTCGATGCCGGGGATGGCTCCCGAGCGGCAGGTGCCGCCCATCACTGCGGCCCTCATGCCTTCGGCCACCAGGTCGTAGTAGTGCTTGTCTACCATAGTGTAGTGGCGCTTGGTGTAGGTGGAGTCAATCTTGCGCCCCTCCACACTGCGCACCACGTGGGGCGTGTAGTAGTAGCCGCGGTTGGCAATGGTGGCTCCGAGGTTGGCAATCTGCAGCGGAGTGAGCAGCACCTCGCCCTGGCCGATGGCGTCGCTGATGATGGTCTGACCTGTCCAGCCGTCCTTGCCGTACCATTTATTATAGTATTCTACGTTGGGGATGAAGCCGCGCTTCTCGCCCGGCAGGTCTATGCCTAGACGGTAGCCGAAGCCCATCGACACCATGTAGTCCTTCCATCTGGTGAACGCCTCCTCATAGGAGCCGTAGCGACGCTTGCTGATCATGTGAAAGAAGCCCCAGCAGAAATAGGCGTTGCATGAGGTCTGGATTGCAAACTTCAGTTGTGCCGGAGAGCCGTGGCCGTGGCATCCCACACGCAGTCCCGCATTGATATATCCGCGGTGGCAGGGGTAGGCAGTCTGAGGGGTTATCACTCCCTCCTGCAGGAAGGTGAGAGCCTGCGATGTCTTAAATGTGGAGCCCGGTGGATACTGGCCCATTATGGCGCGGTTGTAGAGCGGCTTGTATGGGTCGGCGGCGAGCTTGATGTAGTTCTTGCCTCGGTCGGGACCAATCAGTTCGTGAGGGTCGTAGGCTGGCGATGACACCAGGCACAGCACCTCGCCAGTGGAGGGCTCTATGGCTACGATGGTGCCGATCTTGCCGTGCAGCAGTCGTTCGCCGAGAGCCTGCAGGTCTTGGTCGATGCCGAGATAGAGATTCTTACCCGGCACGGCAGTCTTGTCGAAGCGTCCATTCTGGTATGCCCCCTTGATGCGCCCTTTCACATCGCGCAGCAATATCTGCACGCCCTTCTTGCCGCGCAGGTCTTTCTCGTAGGAGTTCTCGATGCCCAGCTTGCCGATGAAGTCGCCCTGGCGGTAGTAAGCATCGCTGTCGATGTCCGCCTGGTTCACCTCGCCCACATCTCCCAGTACATGGGCTCCTACGGTGGTGGAATAGCGCCTCACAGTGCGCAGTTCGGGGTAGAAGCCACGAAATTTGTAGAGCTTCTCCTGAAAGACTGCAAACTGCTCTGGAGTAATCTGCGCATAGAACAACTGGGGAGTGTAGTGCGAGTAGCCAGGGTTGAGATTGCGGTCCTTGATTTTATTCATGCGACGCACATAGTCGTCCTTGGTAATGCCTATCGTGCGGCAGAAGTCAAGGGTGTCCACGCCCACCTGCTCGTCCATGATGACCATTATATTGTAGGCAGACTCATTATACACCATCAGCGTGCTGTCGCGGTCATAGATAAGACCGCGGGCAGGGTATTGCATCTTGTGGAAGAAAGCGTTGGAGTCGGCGCTTGCCTTATAGGCGTCGCTGAAAATCTGCAGACTGAGCAGCCGCACTATATACACTGCGATAATGACCACCGCCATTATCGCTATAGTATATTTGCGCTTCTCTAAGTCAAAGTTTCTCACTGCAGGGATTAAAAAATCGGGGTTGCACGGCGAGGGCCATTATCTGCGGATGGTCTTACTCCGTATGCTCTCTATGGCCCAGATGATAAGAGTGGATAACACCGTGCTGCCCACTATGTTGATAAGCGTATCGGTGAAACTGAAGAAAGAGAAAGTCTCCAGCAGATAGAACACCAGGCATTGCAGCAGCACTCCTGCCGTAATATATCTCATAAAAGGAAACGCGCCCAATCGGGCAATGGACGGAGCCGTGTCCTCGTCGTCGTTGTCCTCCTTGTCCACGCCGGCAATGAGGGTGAGCATGTGCGGCTGTACCATAGCCACTAGGGTCAGGGTGGCGGCCATCATGCCGGGAGTGTTGGCAAACATGTCCAGCACTACGCCGATGCCGAAACCCCAAAGCAACTTAGCCCAGCGGGCCATGCCCAGCGGCATGATAAGGATGAAATAGACGCATATCATAGGTGTGGCATAGCCGCAGATGTGCACGTGGTTGAGTACCATTACCTGCAAGGCCATCAGTAGCAGCAGCAAGAGTATCTGTCGGAAATAAGTCTGAATCATAGTTTGTTGTTAAGCGAGTCGTTCATCTCAATCAGCGACTGTATCTCCTGCTTGTGCAGATTTTCAAACACGGTCACGTCGCGCAGGTTGCCGAAGTTCGTGCCCAGATTCACCACCAGCTGTTTCGACAAGCCGTCAGGCGCATCCTTGATGTCGCTCACCTTGCCCACAAACAGTCCGGGAGGGAACATCGTGGAGTAGCCGCTCGTTTCTATCGCGTCGCCGCGCTTGGCTTTGGCATACTGCGGCACCCCCACCAGGTTGGCGTAGAAGATGCTGCCCCCGTTCCATATAAGCGAGCCGTAGTATCCTGTGCGGCGTATGCGGCAGCTAATATGAGAGTCGCGGTTGATAATCGGCAGCACCAGCGAGTAGTGGTTGTTCACCATCCTCACGATGCCCACTACGCCGCCACCACCTACCACACCCATCTCAGGCTTCACGCCGTCGGCGCTACCCTTGTCGATAACGATATAATTCTCGTTCTTGACTATGGATGCCGATACCACCCTGGCGCTCAGCATCGTGAAGCCGCTGAGCGAGTCCAGGATATGGCGGTCGTTGATGGAAGGCCGGAGAGTGGCGTCCTTCAACTGCTCCCTCAACTGGCTCACCTGCAGCTGCAGCACAGTGTTCTGTGCCGTCAGCTTGCGGTTTACTTCGTCGAGGTGCACAAACGCCTCCGCGTCAGTGTAAATCTTGTTAATCTTTGCCGCCACACTGTTAGTCTGCGCAAACCATACGCTCCCCTGATAGCTGTTGAACCTGAAGAACAACACAAAACTGGCCACCTCCAGCAAAATGAAGATGAACCAGTAACTATACTTTTTGAGAAACTCTATCAGCGCAGCCATATTCTCATCTCATCAAGAATGAGAAGTGGTCGATATTCTTCAGCGCTATGCCAGTGCCGCGAGCTACGCAGTGGAGCGGGTCTTCGGCGACGTGGAACTGGATGTTGAGCCTGTCGGTCAGACGCTTGCCCAGTCCACGCAACAGAGCGCCGCCACCAGTGAGGAAGATGCCATTCTTCACGATATCAGCATACAGTTCGGGCGGAGTCTCCTCCAGAGCCTGCAGCACAGCTGTCTCAATGCGTGCAATCGACTTGTCGAGGCAGTGCGCAATCTCCTGATAGCACACCTGCACCTCCATAGGCAGAGCCGTAATCTTATTCGGGCCATGCACCACGTACTCCTCGGGAGCCTCTTCCGTGAGGTCCGTCAGTGCGGCACCCACGTGAATCTTAATGCGCTCAGCCATACGCTCGCTCACCTTCACGTTGTGCTGGCGGCTCATGTAGTCTTGGATGTTGGCGGTAAATTCATCGCCCGCCATGCGGATCGAGTTGTTCACCACGATGCCACCCAGCGAGATGACAGCAATCTCCGTTGTGCCGCCACCGATGTCAACGACCATGTTGCCCTCTGGGGCCTCCACGTCGATGCCCACACCGAGAGCCGATGCCATAGGCTCGAAGATAAGGTACACATCGCGGCCGCCGGCATGCTCTGCAGAGTCGCGCACAGCACGCAGCTCCACCTCCGTGGCACCCGAGGGCACACCGATAACCATCCTCAGCGAGGGAGAGAACATCCTGCTGCCGCTGCGCACCATGCGGATAAGGCCGCGCATCATCTGCTCGCAGGCATAGAAGTCAGCAATCACACCGTCCCTCAGCGGACGGATAACCCTGATTTTGTCATTATGTTTCTCATACATCAGCTTGGCCTTGCTGCCTACGGCCAGAGTCTTGTTTGACAAACGGTCAAGAGCAACGACCGAAGGCTCGTCCACCACAATCTTGCCGTCGTGCAGGATGATGGTGTTGGCAGTGCCGAGGTCCATTGCCAGTTCCTGGGTAAAAGAAAAGAATCCCATATTTTAATTTTATTTGATTTTTGAACTTTACTTAACAAACCACTCGTGTATTGCAGTGTCATAGTGGCTGCTCACGCCGAAGGCACGCTCTGCAAACTGCTTGCGCTCCTGCAGGGTAGTCTTGGCACCGTTGTGGGTGAGGATATCGTCGAGCATGGCATATTCAGCCTTGCTGGGCACAATCACCACGTCGTTGAAGTTCTTGGCAGCCGCGCGGATGAGCGAGATGCCGCCAATGTCAATCTTCTCGATGATGTCAGCCTCGCTGGCACCGCTCTTCACGGTCTCCTCAAACGGATACAGGTCCACAATCACGAGGTCAATCTCGGGAATCTCATACTGAGCCATCTGCTCGCGGTCGCCCTCCAGCTCCCTGCGGCCCAGAATACCGCCAAACACCTTGGGGTGGAGTGTCTTCACACGTCCGCCGAGAATGGAGGGATAGCTGGTAAGGTCTTCCACCTTAGCGCATTTGTAGCCTAGGCTCTCGATAAAACTCTGTGTGCCGCCAGTGGAGAGCAGCTGCACACCCTCTGCATCCAGTTTCTTCAGGATGCTCTCAAGCCCGTCCTTATGAAACACTGAAACGAGCGCTGTCTTTATTTTCTTAATATCTGCCATAGTTGTGAGTTAATTGCTGATGGTTGAAAGATAATTGTCAGTTGTAACGATTTTGGTCGTATATACGTATGCGAACCGCAAAATTACAACTTATTTTCGAAATAGAGGTAATAAATGCACTAACTTTTCCTTTTTTCTGTAATAATATAAATAATGTGTAGTGAAAATAAGTCAATTTGCACCACATGATGACAAGCAATTTCTTTAGAAACCAAAATAATTCTCAATGTTTAATGCTCAATGTTCAATGATGTGAAGTTCATTTCGCCCATAGTTTTCTTTATCTTCTATGAAAGGCGGAGAATTTGCTATTATTTGTAGAATTTCTTTCCTTTTTTATTATTCGTTAACGAAATATATGCTAATTTTACACCCATATTTGATAAACCAAAAATCATTGCAAAAAAAACAATTAAAAACTTTATAACACATGAAACGATTATCAAAACTACTTTTCATCGCAGTAGCATTATCTTTGTCTTGGGCAAGTGGTAATGCTCAAACTTATACGTATTCTTATATGCCCAAGATGGGTTCATATACGAGTACAGGTTCTGGCACTTCTAGTCATCCAGCAATTAGGTATAGCAATGGATCTCTTTCTGGAGGAACAACCGATTATACTAATGGACAAATAAAGGCGACGGTGTCTAGGCACACTTCAAGTACAATAACTTTTGAGATAGCTAAAACAAGCGGGTATTTTAGAAATGGCAACTCTGGAAAGATTTTCATTTTGGAAAGTTACTATGGAAACGTATACCCTACTTCATTTAGCATTTCAAATTCAACGACATCTTCTGTTACTGCAAAAGTGACGGATTACAGTGATTTTACAGGAACTCGTACGTTTGAGATATTTCTTATAACAAGTGACCAAGAGTATAAACAATATGGAGGTAAAATTTCCATAACAGGAAGTAAAGGCCAACTGAAACCAACAGTACAAACGTATGAGCCAACAAATGTTAAAACGACTTCTGCACGTTTTCAAGGAAGAATTAATCCAAATGGAAGCAGTACAACATACTATTTTAGGTATGGAACGAGCAACCAGATGAACGAAACTACATCATCAAAAACTCTTTCTGCTTCATCTGATGAGCAGGATGTGTATATAAACGTGACAGGACTTAATTCTGGCTGCTATTATTACGTTCAGCTATATGCGGAAAATTCAGGAGGTACGTCAAAGGGCGAATTATGTACATTTGAAACATTGGAAGACACAAACAATGCACCATCCGCTCCGAGCAATCCATCACCCTCTCAGAATTCTAAAGATATTGCAACAGAGGGAACTTTATCATGGACATGTAGCGACCCTGAAGGTGATGCTCTTACATATAAAGTATATATAGGAGAGGGATCTTCTTCTAACATGTATTTCTATGATTCTACGTCAAGAAATTATATCTCATATTCTTTAGAACCGGCTAAAGAATACTGGTGGTATGTTGTAGCCTCTGATGGCAAGAATTCAACGACAAGTCCTACGTGGCATTTTAGGACAAAGAGCAATTTGTCCAAACCATCAAATCCCTCGCCCTCAAATGGAGCCACAAATGTTTCAACTTCTGGAACATTCTCGTGGAGTGGCAACAATACAGGGAATGTGACATATAGTGTATATCTTGGAACGATTGCAACTAGCCAAAGTTTTTATAAGAAGACAACAAACACATATATTGAGTATGACGGGCTCAATAGTGATGAAACATATTTCTGGAAAGTAACTGTTACTGATGGGAATGAAACCGAAAGCAGTGCTCTTTGGAATTTTCAAACAATGTCTTCTTCACTTGACGACATGACCATAGACCAGGCTGTGCAGTATCTTCAGGGAAAGGGTGTGTTGGATAGTGGAGACGCCAATGTCAATGGCGAACTGTTGCGCCAGCAGTTGGCAAAGGTCGCTTTCCGGGGTGTGTATTCTATCAAGGGACGCTCAGTTCCATCAACTGTTCCGTCGGACAACTATCCAACTATATATACTGATTTGACGGATAGGTCGGCATACTACTACCAGGCTGCTCGTGCCCTGCTCTACTTGGAGTATGGCGATGGCATCACTCCGTTCGATCGTAATAGATTCGAGTTTGAGCCAGACAAGAGTATCGCTCGTGTGGATGTGCTAAAGGTGCTGATGGAAACATTCAACATTCAGCCGGACGCAAGTATAACCAATCCTTTCCCCAATGATGCCAATGTTTCTGGCATGAAGAGTGCTGGCAACTTCAAATATGGCTACATTGCAAAGGCTGCTGATATTGGTATTGTCAAGAAACCAAGCAATGGCCAGAACACAGAGTTCCGTCCCTATGCTTACTGCACACGTGGCGAGGTGTTCATCATGCTTGCAAGAATAATGAAGAAGGTGGATGCCGGTGCTATCACCGATCCTAATCCCCAAAAGGGCGATTATTTCGAGCCGCTAAATACCACTCTCCAAACCATTGCTTTAGGATTGGGCCTTCCTCTCGGCAATTTCAGCCATTACACCAAGACCAGCTTCTCTATTGCGGGAACGGTGCCATTGACCTTCGCGCACACATACAATTCTTATAATACTACATTGCCAGAGGTTTTCTATGGCATCAACGATAACGGAGAGACTTACCAGCCGCTCGGTGAAGGATGGAGCCATAACTTCCATTCGTTTATCACTGTGCCTACCGGATTAACGGGTTCAAACACACGTGTCGCTGTTCATTGGGGCGGAGGAAGTATTGATATCTATAAGTCAAATGGTTCTAAATTTGTTCCAGAGTCTTATGGGGTTTACGATGAGTTTTCCATCGAAGGCAAAGAGATTATTATAAAGACAAAATCTCAGATGGAGTACCATTTTTCCGCACAAGGAGGTTCTGGTAGTGGTGGTATGATATGCTACTTGTCAAGCATTAAAGACCGCAATGGTAACACTATGACCATCAACTATGAGTCGGGTGTCAAAGATATGAAGCGCATAAGCAGTGTCAGCGATGGTAATCGTCAGCTCACTTTCTCCTATCGCTCCGGCACAGACTTGGTAAGCAAAATCAGTGACCCTCTTGGGCGCAGCATAAGCTTCAGTTATGAGACCAACAGAGCTACAGGTGGCTATCGCCTATGTCGTTTCACCGATGCCAATGGAAATTCGACCAAGTATAGCTACGAAGATAACTCTAAGGTCAGCACATCTAAGCTACTTACTAAGATTCAGTTACCCAAGGGTAATTACATAGAGAACGAATATGATGCCAACCGTCGACTTAAAAATACAGTAAGTGGTATTGGCGGTGTGCCTACTACGCAGACGAGTGTAACGGTGGCAGCATCTTATGGCGGCACGCCTTTTACTTCTTCTCACATGGAGGTAACTCACAATGGCTCGCAGACATCTTCTTATGACTATACCTACAATGCAAACAACGTAGTAACCCGTATAACAGGTGAAGAGGGTTTGCATGTTGATAATATGTACGGCAACAGTACTCATCCTCAGTTGCCGACTGCAGTCAAGAACGACAGGACTAATGTGAGCAACATTATTTATGATGAGAAAGGAAACGTTTTGAGTATGTCAATCACTGGCGATGGAACCCTGACTACCACCATGACTTATGATTCGATGAATAATCTCACGAGTGTTACTGATCCAAAGGGAAACCGGACCACATATACTTATGACTCTAGGGGCAATCTTACCAATATATCTGCTCCCGAAGGAGTGACTTCTTCAATCTCAGTTGACTCTAAGGGTCTGCCTACAGAAATCACTAATGCTATGGGTGTGAGGACGCAGTTCGAGTACAACAATTACGGCAACTTGATTAAAACCACATTGCCGGCACTCGGCCTATCAACCACTGCGACATACGATAGAGCGAGTCGAATCAAGAGTTCTACTGATGCTCTGAATCGTACTACTGAGTTTGAATACGATGACAATGACAATCTGACGAGTACCACAGATTCGGATAATCGTACTACAAGCTTTGACTATGATGCCAATGACAATATGACAAGAATCACAAACGCAAAGGGCGGTGTGACCTCCATGTCGTATGACAATGCTACCGACTGGCTTACTTCTGTATCATTTGCTGGTGCTACCAAGGAGTTCGACTACAATGACGATGGTTCTATCAAGACCTTTACAAAGCCCGACGGTACTACGCTCCGCTACAGCTATGATGAATTGGGACGTGTTACCAACGACGGCATCAACAACTATAGCTATGATAGCAAGATGCGCCTGTCGTCTATTTCTGGCAATGGCAAGACGTTGTCTTTCTCTTACGATGGCTTCAACCGCATTACCCGTACCAATTGCGATGGTCATAGCAATAGCTATACTTATGATTACAACGGCAACTGCACCAGCATAAACAATACCTCTTACACCTACGATGGCCTTAACCGTCTTACTGCAGTTAA
>JAGCYL010000124.1 GCA_017960825.1 Bacteroidaceae bacterium
GCGTTACGGCGGCGATGTGTACGCCGACCTCGAAAATTTGACCACTGCTCTCTGCGATTTCGCGGCTCTGCGGCTCTGCGACACTCCGGATAGAGAGAGCGTCGTCGAAGTCCTTGGCGTCGCGCGGGTCGATGGTGAAAGTAGTGACGTCGCGGAAGTCAATGCGTCCCTTCAGTTCGCGGTCGCTGATGTGATCGGAGATTTTATTGGCGAGTTTTTCGAGATTCTCGGGATAACAGTAGGGCAGGCCGAATTCTGCGAGGATGGCGTGCATTTCTACGTTGTTGTCGCCGGAGGCTCCGAGCACTTCCATAATCTTGCCTACGGGTGAACGGTTCTCCTTGGAGGGCCACTCTATGATTTTCACTATTGCCTTATCGCCGCTGCGAGCTTGGCCTATCTCTGCCTTGGGGATGAAGATGTCCCACGGCAGATAGCGGTCGTTGACGTCAAGGAAGGCGAAATGTTTCTCTACATTGATGACTCCGACGAAGGTGTCCTTGGCATGATGCAGGATATTGACTATTTCTGCCTCGCGACGGTTGCGCTTGCGGTTGAATACTACTGAGGCGCTGACTCGGTCGCCGTCGAGGGCATTGCAGGAGTGGCGGTCGCTGACATAGACGGGTTCCCCCTCGCTGTTGGGTTTGAAGGCTACCTGGAATCCATGACGCTCTATGACGCCCTCGGTGAGAGTCTGTTGCTGGAGCAGTTTGTAGCAATTGCGCCCGCTCTCGGCGAGGTATTCGCACATCACAAGGTCATCGATGATATCAGACAGCACTTTGCGCGAGGGGTGATTCTTAAGTTTGAATTCTTTGTAGAGGTCTGTCTTTGTGAACTCCTGCCCAGGGTTGGCAACAAAGTAGTCCATCAGGTCGTGGGCAAGTTGGCGTTTGCTGCTACGGCTTTGCAGATTGGTCTTGTTTTTCATCGTATTTATGGTTTTGCATAGCAAAAGTAATATATTTTTGGGAGTAAGGAGTAAAGGAGTTAGTAGAATTTTATTATCTTTGCAGAAAATATCTGATAAATAGAATTGAAGGATTTAAGAATTGAAAAATTGAAATGAAAAAGATAGTATTCCTTACAGGTGCGGGCATGAGTGCCGAGAGCGGCATCTCCACGTTCCGCGACAGCGGTGGTCTGTGGGAGAGGTATCCTGTGATGCAGGTAGCCAGCCATACTGGTTGGTTGGAAGACCCCGATCTGGTAACGCGCTTCTACAATGAGAGGCGTCGTGAACTTTTCGACACAGAGCCGTGCGGCGGTCATCGCCTGGTAGCGGAGATGGAGAAGGACTACAGCGTGACGGTGGTGACGCAGAATGTGGACGACCTGCATGAGCGCGCCGGCTCTACCAAGGTGATTCATCTCCACGGCGAACTGCGCAAGGTTTGCTCCAGCCAGGATGTGGAAAACCCCCGCTATTGGCAGACATTGGACCGCGACAATTGCGAGGTGGTACCGGGCACCAAGGCTGGCGACGGCAGTCTGCTCAGACCGTATATAGTGTTCTTCGAGGAGGCAGTGCCGATGATTGCTCCTGCTGCCGAGGAGGTAGGCAAGGCGGATGTGTTTGTTATCATCGGAACGTCGCTCAATGTGTACCCCGCCGCAGGGCTCATCCATTATGTGCAACCCGATGTCCCCATATATCTGATTGACCCCAAGGAAGTGAAGGTGCCTTACGGACTCAATGTGACGCATATCATGGCTGGAGCCACTGAGGGAATGAAGCAACTGACCCAACTGTTGAACATTGAGCATTGAACATTATATGGCATATTCCATCCTTATCACCGGCGCCAGCGGCTTTGTAGGCAGCCACCTCGTGGAGGCGGCTTTAGCTGCTGGTATGGAGGTGTGGGCAGGAATGCGGACTTCCTCGTCGCGGCAATGGCTGCAGGACGAGCGCATCAATTTTATCACCTTGTCGCTCAATGACTCTGAGGAACTAAGGAATCAGTTGAGTTCTTTTAAGAGTGAGCATGGCGGCGTGGGCTGGGACTACGTGGTGCATGCCGCAGGGGCTACCAAAGCTGCCGATGAGGCGGAGTTTATGCATGCTAATAGCGAGGCTACGGGCAATCTTGTGGAGTACCTTTGTGCTTTCGATATGGTGCCACGGCGCTTTGTGCTGATGAGTTCGCTGAGCGCTTCGTCAATGGGTGGCGCTGCCCCCGATACGACATACGGTCGCTCGAAGCTGGCGGCAGAGCAAAGAGTGAAGGCTGCAGCCGAGAGGATGGACAGTGTGATACTGCGTCCTACTGGAGTGTATGGACCTCGCGAGAGAGACTACTTCCTTATGGCGAAGAGTATCAAGCGTCGTATTGACTTCGCCGTGGGATTCAAACCACAGTACATTACCTTTATATATGTAAAAGACCTCTGCGCCGCAACTATGGCGGCCCTGCATTCTGAGCGAAAGGCAGGGAGCGAGGTGCCCGTCTATCCGCTCTCCGACGGGGCTGCCTACACCAGTCGCGACTTTAGTCTGTTGCTGCAGAAAGAGATGGGTGTGCGCCGTGTATTGCATATCACGGCTCCGCTGTGGCTGCTTAAGGCAGTGTGCTGCGTGGGACAATGGTGGGGCGGCATCACCCATAAGATGACGGCGCTCAACAAAGATAAGTATAACATATTAAAACGCAGGGACTGGCGATGTGATATCTCGCAGGCAGTGGCGGAGCTTGGCTATAGGCCGGCGTACACCCTGGAGCGCGGTGTGGCGGAGACAGTGGCCTGGTATAAAAAACAGAAATGGATATAAGAAATTACTTTAAGGAGCAGTACCCGATGCCCGGACTGCTCGGTGTGGAGAAACTGGCGGCTATATATATAGGTCTGACCTTGCTGTTCACGGTGCTCTACTATGGTGACATGGAAAGCAGTGCACTCGTCAGCGTGGTGGGAGGGCGTGCAGCCATCGTGGCGATAACGCTGTTGCTATGGCTGCTCTATCGGCGCAGGCCGTGCCATGCCACATATCAGTTGCGCGTGGTATTCCAGATTGCACTGCTGGCCTATTGGTACCCTGATATCTACAACTTCTCCTCCATGTTGCCCAATCAAGACCATGTACTGGCCAGCGTGGAACAGACCTTGTTCGGGTGTCAGCCGGCCTTGGTGTTCAGCCAGGTGCTGGGCGGAGCTTTCTGGAAGGAGCTATTCTGCTTCGGTTATTTCTCCTATTTTGTAATGATAGTGGTAATGGTGCTGATAGTGATAGTGAAAAGGCCGCGCCGCTTCGACAGCGTTACGTTTGTGATGATGTGTACCTTCTTCCTTTACTATGTGGTGTTCCTGCTGTTCAACAGCGCAGGTCCGCAGTTCTATTTCACTGCCCCCGGGGTGGATGCAGCCAACGGGATATTCCCCTTTGTGGACGATTGGTTCCGCACCCATTCGGAGTTGCCCGCCAACTACTCGGGGCCGTTCAGCTATCTGGTCTTTCTGCTCCATGGCAGCGAGACTCCCATTGCCGCTTTTCCCAGCAGCCATGTGGGTGTGTCGACGGTGTTGCTGATACTTATGTTCAGGCTTAAGAAGTCTTGGGGAATACTGATGGTGCCGTTCTATGTGCTGCTATGTCTGTCCACTGTGTATATAGGCGCTCACTATGCCATCGACGTAGCGGCAGGATGGGTGTCAGCAATAATCTTTTTGGTTATAGCCAGAAAACTATACAAGTCGAAACTTTTCCACCGCCCCGCGGGCTTTGACAACCTGCACCGCTTCGGGCATCACCACACCCATCATCATCACCATCGCCACCGTCATCGCCATTAAAAACGTGGTTTTATATAAATAGAGAAAAAGAAATAGATGAATTATCATGTAAATATTGTATATTTGCACACGATAAGTATGAAATATCATTTTAATCTTTCAAATATAAACAGTATGAAAAAGTTTTTACTTTGCCTGATGGTAGCGCTCATGGGCGCTGCTGCGTGGCAGACAACAGAAGCTCGCTATGTGCTGGGCGACCGCGTGGCTGCCGACGAGATTAAAGGCGGTGATACCATTGCCCTTTGGTGTGGTACTCAGGGCAACAACACCGACTATTACTTAGGTGTGGATGAGGCAGGCGCCCTCCACAATGTGAAGCCCTGGAGCACCCGCACCTCGTGGATTGTTGTCGAGGGTCCAAAAGACAGCCGTGGACTGCAGACCTATTTCCTGCAGAATCTGGCTACGCAGATGTTTCTGGGTAATAACCATACCGACCCGATGGGCGCAGGCCAGAGCGGATTCGGCACTATGAAGGAGGACATTGAGTATGCTCTGCCTTTCTCCATCCACTTGGCAAAGGACTCGTCTGAAGTCAACGAGCAGTATGGCCCCTCATGGGATGAGATTTCGGCTGTATTCTGCTTCCGCGATGACAACGGCCATCAGAACTTCCTGTGCAACTGTGCTTACTGGGGCATAGGCACCGTGTTCAGCTGGGGTGAGTACCACGATACCAATGCGTGGAACGCCTACTATGTTCATTACATCCATGACAAGCAAGGTGACCTGCAGGCCTTGATTGACGAGATAAGCGAAGCAGGCGTGGAGTATGAGGCAGGCGACCAGCCCGGCCTCTACCCGCAGGATAAGGTCGATGCCTTCAACAGGGCACTGGAGGAGGCGCTGCTCTGCTCCATGGAGGACCATACCGATGAGGAGTACCAGGCTGCAATAGACAATCTGCTCGCTGCAAAGGAAGCGGTGGAGAATAGTGTGAATCCTCTCACTGACGGCTACTACTATATCGTCAGCGCATATCCTGATTTTATGAATAAGCAAGGAGTGGAGAAGGCTATGACTGTCAACTCTGACACACAGCTGGGCTGGACTACTCTCGAAATGAAAGATCCCAAGCAGATATTCCAGATATCACCGCTCGCCAGCGGTAACTTTATGATTAAGAACTACTGGAACGAGCGTTATATCAATAGTGCTGAGCGTGCTGCCGCCAGTCAGAAGGTAAAATTGTCGTCCACCGAGGGTTATGAGCAGATTATTACTCCCATCGGCTCGCTGCAGTGGATTTTCTACAACACCTTCAGCAACTATGCTTACCACCCCGAGAGCCATAGCTCCGGTTCTGGTCAGGGCGGTGACATTGTCTCTTGGAATGACAATGGCATCAACGGTATGTCCACATGGTATATCCGTCTGGTGCCCGACAGCATCCTTTCGCAGATTGACGAAATCAAGGCTCAGATGGAGCGCAACGAAGTGATGAACGAACTCATAAAGGAGGCTGGCAATATTTGGGACAATATTACTCACTACACCGTGAGTACCACAGGCCTCATCACTAATGCCACCGACGACGACCCTGATTGCCAGGTATGGTCTAATGCAAAAGACCCTCAGCAAGGTTCTTACGCTGCGCTTATCGACAGTACCACCAACCTATTCCACTCTTCGTGGCATCCCTCTCAGGTGGAACCTATGACTAAACCTCACAATCTGCAATTTGATTTCTCCAAAACGCCGACGTCAGGTTTCGAGGTGCGCATGCTACAGCGTTGTGACAGCTGGGGCACTCAGGACCGTCCTGTTGTCATTTCTTTCTACGCTTCTAACGAAGAAAAAGATGCTCTTACCGAGGAAGAGGCTTGGACATTTATCCGCCAGATAGACATCACTGCCCTTTGGGGAAACAACACCGAAAATTATCAGAATTGGATAACCACGCCTACCATAGACCTTGGAAAAGAGTATAATTATGTACGCATGGATGTGATAGCTACCCAAAATAATCGTAAGAACTCCGGTGCGCAGTATCCATTCTTCTCGCTTGCAGAGTTGCAGGTTTATCCTGTGGTGCTTGACGAGGAACTCTCGCAGTATTGCTACACGGAGGGAATGGCGGAAGTGGCCGACAATATGTATGCGCTGGCTAACGTCGGAACCGCTAAGGTAGCCGAAGGCACTGTGACCGAAGAGGACATCACTGAGATGCGCAATGCAATAGCTGCTGTCAAGGCTCTCTATGCTGACACCACTTATGTGGCTCAGCTTGCGGCACAGCTTGAGGACTATGTCTCCACCGCTGTTATCGGCGAGGGAATAGGTGAGACTACCGAGGAAGCTGTCGAAGCACTCCGCGTGGCTGTAGCGGATGCAAAGGCTACAGGCTTTACCACTCCTCTCGTGAAAGCAGAGGTAGATGCTGCTCTCGCCAAGTTGGAAGAAGCTAAGGCGGCATTTATGGCTACCGTCAAGATGCCGGAGCCCGGCAAGTGGTACCATATCCTTTCGGCATCCAATTTGGAAACCCACTATAATGGCGGCGATACCGACGACCCGCTGCCTATGGCTAACTCTGCCCTCTATGCTGACGGCCCCAACAGCGGTGACCATGTTCGCTACGGACTCCTTACGGAGGAAGGATTGTCCAACTACGAGTACGATCCTTACTCTATGTGGCAGCTTGTAGAAATGGAGGATGGCAAGTTTGCACTCCAGAATCTCGGCACAGGTCTTTATATGGGCGAGGGCAGCAAAGTCGGTGCAAGTATCTATACTGCGCAGGAGCCTGTAGCTTACGATGTGCAGTTGCTCGGCAATGCTTCCTTCGGATTCTTCCTTACCAACGAGGTGGGCAACAACGCTGCAATGATGGCTTGTCTTACCGGCCAGCATGTGGAGGTAGGCGAAGCACTCGTCTATGGCGATGGCGCCTGGAAGTTTGAGGAGATAGATCCTGACCAGACAGAACTCATCGTTATTGATATCTTTGCCGACAATCTCATTGACGTTATCGCGTTGCCCTACAATATTAGTGGCATTTCCGACTATAACGAAGACGTATATCTCTACGGCATCAAGAAGATGACCGACAATGGCGACGGCACCACCACTGTAGAGCTTTACTTGAAAGACGAGTTGGCTGCAGGCGAATCGGGCATAATTATCTTGGGCGATCCTGAGCAGGAAAGCGAGAGCAGAGAGCTCGTCATACCGTTCCCGACAGAGGTAACTGATAAGGCCACGTCCGTAAACGGCGTACATGGAATGCTCTTCTCAGAGTCAACTCCCGGAGGAACAGCTTTCTCTGACGGTTCGGCTTTCGTATGCCGTCCGGAGCCTGTGGGCATTGGAGCTAACACCGGTGCCATCGATGCCACCCTGTACACAGGCGAGGTGCAGGGCGTAGAGACTGCCCTCACCCTCGTTATCGAAGGACTGGAGTGGCCGGCAGATGACAAGAAGCCTGCGGATGTCAATGGCGACGGCAAGATGAACACAGCTGACGTAGTGGCTGTATATAGCTTCATTGAAAATGGTGAGGGCAGCGGCATCACCAAAGAGGCAGCCGATGTCAACGGCGACGGTTTCGTAAATACTGCTGATGTGGTGGCTATCTACACTGCTATTATCGGCAGCGAGGGAGCTGGTAGCCGTGCCTTCCGTTCAAATATGACTAAATTGATGCGCGATTCAGAGTAAAGAGCATTGATATAATCTTATAATATAAGCGGGTAGTCAAACTGCCCGCTTATGTTTTTATTGGAAGCAAAAAAAGGTGAGAAGAGAGGGAGCTCAGGCCGATAGTCAAAGATAATCGAGGATAATGAACTCCTAATGTCTAATTCTTAACCCTTAACTCATTCAAAACTCGTTCTCACACCATCGAATTGTTCGATAGCCTCCACGAAATCGTAGGTAAGAGTCACACGGTGGGGAACCACAAGCGTAAGAGGAGAGTGCGTCTGTGAATCAAAGACCATTATCTTGATTTGAGTGGAGCCGTTATTCCCCTTTATAGCCTTTACAAGTATATTGTTTAGGTGTTGGTCAAAGAGATCTGCGCTCGCCTTGATGGTAAAGTTCTTCATCATCTCCTGTTGCGCTTCCTCCAGACTCGTCACAGAGAGGAACTTCAGGTCTATGCGGTTGGGAATATGAAGATTCTGCTCCAGCTTAACCTTCATAAATACCACAGCGTCCTTAACGAAGTAATTCCTTACGGTTTTCCATTGGTCAAAGATGGCAAGCTCGCCTTCATTGTCGAAATCCTCAATCCGCACCTTGCCGAAGGGCATCCCTCTTTTCGTCATGCGCTCTTGCACCTCAGTCACTATGCCCCCACATATCCATGTCTGTTTTTCTGACAGAAGAACCTCGCGGTCATCGCCGGCCAATTGGGCGGGATGGGCGTCACAGCACTTCTTGAGAAACAATTTGTACATATCCAGAGGGTGCGCCGACAGGTAGATGCCGATAAAGCTACGCTCCATATTGAGAATCTCCAGGGTGTTTGCCTCTCCGTAGTAAATGGGAGGATCTGGCTTGGTGATGCTATACTCTTCCATGTCGTCGAACAGCGAAGACTGGGAGAGCATCTTATCGTTTTGGCAGACACTTCCGTATTTCATCAGAGCATCGATGAAGACATCGCCCTTGTTGTTGGGCAGGAAGTACTGTTGCCTCTTCAGTCCAAAGCTGTCGAGAGCTCCGCTGTAGGCCAAAGCCTCCAGGCAGCGACGGTTGACGAGCGAGTAGTTGAGTCTTGCCATAAAATCGTAGATGTCGCTGAAGGGACCGTTCTTCTCGCGTTCATTGATGATTGCCTCGGCAGCATTCTCGCCCATATTCTTTATTGCAGCAAGACCAAAGCGAATTTCTCCATTTTGGTTGACGCCAAAGTCCGAGTAGCTTTCATTTACATCAGGACCTAGAGTCGTTATGCCCATCAAGCGACACTCATCCATCAGGACGGTAATCTCCTTGATGTCATTTCGGCGGCATGTCATGATGGCGGCCATGAACTCGGCGGGGAAGTGAGCCTTGAGATAAGCCGTCTGATAGGCTACCCACGAGTAGCAGGCTGCGTGTGACTTGTTGAAAGCGTAGGAAGCAAAGCTCTCCCAGTCGCCCCAAATCTTCTCCAGCACCTTGGGGTCGTGACCTCTCTCTACGCCGCCGTTGATAAACATCGGTTTCATCTCGTCAACTATCTTCTTCTGCTTCTTACCCATTGCCTTACGCAGCGAGTCGCTCTGACCTCTGGTGAAGCCCGCCAGTTCGCGGCTGAGTAGCATCACTTGCTCCTGATAGACGGTCACGCCGTAGGTGTCCTTAAGATAGCGCTCCATCTCCGGGAAGTCATATTCTATTTTTTCCTGCCCATGCTTGCGGCGGATAAACGATGGAATCTTGTCCATTGGTCCTGGTCGATAGAGGGCGTTCATGGCTATGAGGTCCTCAAACACAGTGGGGTGCAGTTCGCGCAGATACTTCTGCATACCTGGCGATTCAAACTGAAAAGTGCCGATGGTGCGGCCTTCCTGAAACAGTTTATAGGTCAGCTCGTCGTCAATGGGGATGTTGTCAAGGTCCACATCTATGCCGCGCGTACGCTTCACAATCTTCACCGCCTCTTTCTGCTCCGACAATGTCTTGAGTCCGAGAAAATCCATTTTTATAAGGCCGGTCGATTCAATCACATGGCCGTCGTACTGCGTCACCGTGGTCTTGGAGCCTGGGAAGTCGGGGTCATCGGCTGTAGATATAGGCACATGGTCGGAGATGGGGTCGCAGCAGATAATGAAGCCGCAGGCATGGAGACCTGTGCCCCTCACCGTGCCCTCCAGTTTGCGGGCATATTTGATAGTGTTGGCCAGCAGCGGGTCGCTGGAATTCTCGGCCTCACGCAGCTCGGGCACCGCCTTGATGGCATTGGGCAGGTTCATCTTCGGAGTCTTGCCGTTGACATCGGGCAGTCGGTCGGGAATAGCCTTGCATAGGGCATTACTCTGCGCCAAGGGCAGATTTTCCACTCGCGCCACATCCTTGATAGAGTTCTTGGTCGCCATCTTGGCATAGGTGATGATGTGGGCGCAGTTCTCCACTCCGTACTTGTCCATCACCCACTGCAGCACGCGCCCGCGGCCCTCATCATCAAAATCGGTGTCGATATCTGGCAGCGAGATGCGGTCGGGATTGAGGAAACGCTCAAACAGCAGGTCATATTTCAGTGGGTCGATGCGAGTAATGCCCAGACAGTAGGCCACCACGCTGCCCGCTGCCGAACCGCGGCCTGGGCCTACCCATACGCCAAGCTCGTTGCGGGCTGCGTTGATAAAGTCTTGCACAATAAGGAAGTAGCCGGGAAATCCCATCGTCTTCATCACGTGCAGCTCAAAGCGAATGCGGTCTTCCACCTCGTAGGGCACAGGGTCGCCGTACAGGTGCTTCGCCCCATCGTAGGCCAGTTTGCCCAGGTAGTCGGCTTCAAATTTTATGCGGTAGATTTTGTCGATGCCTCCCAGTTTCTTTATCTTAGCCTCGGCCTCCTCTGGCGAAGAGGGGTTCTCGCCGTTGGCATCAGAGGTAAACTCGCGCACAAGTTCCTCCTCGGTATATTTCTTGCGCCACTCGTCCTCAGTGCCAAACTCCTCAGGAATAGGGAAGTTGGGCATAAGGGGCAGACTCTCGCTGCTGTAGGTCTCTACCTTGTCGAGAATTTCACAAGTAGCGGCAAGCGCCTGCGGTACATCGCTGAAGATGGCGTTCATCTCCTCGCGCGTCTTAAACCACTCCTGCTTGGTGTAGAGAAGTCGCGTGGGGTCGTCCAGGGCCTTGCTCGTTGAGAGACATAAAAGGTGGTCATGTGCCTCGGCGTCGTCTTCGTCCACAAAATGGCAGTCGTTAGAGCATATCACCTTGATACCATATTCCTCGGCCAGCTCCAGCAGCACCTTGTTGGCTTGCTGCTGCAGGGGAAAAGTCTCGCGGTTGGCGCGCAAGGAGGGGTCTTTCACCTCGTGGCGCTGCAGCTCCAGATAATAGTCGTCACCCCAGATGCCGTGGTACCACTCTATTGCCTCGCGCGCCCCCTCCATATCGTTATTCAGAATCTTGGCAGGAACCTCGCCCGCAATGCAAGCCGAGCAAATGATGAGTCCCTCGTGAAATTGTTCGAGGTCCTTGCGGTCGGTGCGGGGGCGGTAGTAGAAACCATCAGTCCAAGAGCGCGAAACGAGCTTCACCAGATTATGGTAGCCCGTGAGGTTTTTGGCTAACACTATCAGGTGGTAGCCGTTTTGGTCATCCTTGTTCTTCAGCTCCTTATCTCCGTGTTTCGACACATACATCTCGCAGCCGCAGATAGGCTTAAACGGCTCCAGCCCCTCCTCTTTGCGCTTCTTGTTGAGAGTGGCGCAGCAGTCAAACAACTCTTTGATGCCGAACATATTACCGTGGTCCGTAATGGCCAGCCCTCTCATTCCGTTGTTTGCTGCTTTTTCCACAAGTTTGGGAATAGGCGACATGCCGTCGAGGATAGAGTAGTACGTATGTACGTGCAGATGAATAAAGTCTTGCATTATATAAATAAGGTTATAGAAGGGTTGATTCTTTTTATTCTACGAAACTTTACCTTCAGCATCAATAAAAACAGGGCGGGCCATTATTTTATCTAGTGCTTTTTCGCCAGAAATACCCAAGGCCTTTTTCTCGGCCTCCATTGCTTTTTTAAAATCTCCCTTGCTTGCGCTTTTGTTTATTTTTCTATAAGAAATCTTTTTATAGCCATTTTCAAAAAAGAGATAAAGGACTTTGGCTTTTATTCCGTGCTTATTTAAAAGTGCGGCAGTTGCGAGTCGATTTGCAAGTTGGTAATACTCTTTCAACCAATCTTTGGAGACTGGAAGATCGGGCAACAGATCTTTCATATAATTCAAAATCTTGTCTTCTGATTTTCTTTCAGAGTTTTTGCTTCCTGAGAGTTCTTTAGTATGGGCTTTGGCTTCTACAAGATAAACTCTATCTTCAATATAGAAAATGGCGTCCCAGTTTTGCCAACGAGTATCTATTCCTGTTATCTCGTATTTGCAAGCCTCTTCCTTCACCTTTTCCTGTTGTTGTTTGCTAACAAAGGGAAGTTTCTTAAGAAAGTCCAAACCTTTTAATTCTTCGTCGCCAGTGATATTTTTATCGCTGTCGCTGAAATTAAAGTCAAGCCAGTGAAGATCTCCTCTTTCACCTATCTGTTTCTTTATTTCCTCATCCAAACGGTTTCTGTGATGACCAAGGAAACGCATCAATTGCCATTCACTACCATATCCGTATCCAATTTTTCCCATAACTTTGTGTTTTTAATTGTTATTTTCACTTGTTTTTCTAGGTTTAGCTTTTCTTCTAGGTCTGGTTTTGTTGAGCTCTATTTGCTTTCTAAACTCATACCACTCCTTGTTACGTTTTCTTGTTCTGTCTCCTTTCCACCGAGGTATGCCCAATCTAAACATAATTTTTTCGAGGGTGTAAGAAAACCAGTTAGTTGCTTCTACTCTATTTATTGGACATTCGTCTCCATACATCCGAAGAAAGTTGCCGAAGTGCTCATACTCTTCTATCTCTGTTTTCACTTTACCCCAAATTCGGGGTTTCATTCCTTTGTAATAGGTAAACCAAATCATAATTCTATCATTTTTTTCCTCTGCAAAAATACAAATAATTCTTTAAGTTTCTGTAATTCGTGGTTGGTTTTTTTAAGAGAAATTCTCAAGGTTTAATTGGCAATTGTTTTCAGTTGTGAGGAGTGTTAAATCCTCACGACTTTCAGGGACTTGTTCATGCGTTTCGCCTCAGCGATGCTGTGCAGGGTGCCGCGCGAGTCGGCAGAGGGGAAGGCGATGACAAGTGAGGCTTCTTTGACAATCTGGGTGTTCCGGCGGAGCGGAGCATGTTTCCCGTAGCGAGCGTAATCAGGAGCGAACTCCATCAGGGGGATGTGGTGGCGACCGGCGAAAAGTTTCGCGTAGGTGTCAATGCCCTGGGCGCCACCCGAAACGACGAGGGAAATTTCTTCGGGCGAGATTTCTGCGAGCAGCAGCTTTTCCCATTGTGAGTAACTCATTTTCGGTGCTCTCGTGCCAACAACGGCAACTTTTTTCTTCATCTTTTCCATATTAGTTCGTTTTGGTTCATACTTGTTAATACGATGAAGAATTTTTACAAAGAGCAAAAACACCCCCTTTTTGCCCGTTTTTAAACGTTCGTTAACAATTATTACGAATTATTAGCGCTTTGCGGTCATTTTCGCCTCCGTTTTTCTTGTCTTGTGGAAAAGAAGAAGCAAAAAACGGAAGAAAGATTTGGAGGTATCGAAAATAATTCCCACCTTTGCAGCAGCAAACAAGTAAATCAAGATTATTATGCCAGAAATATTTAGGTTTTTTGGATTCTCTTTTTTCTTTTTCAGCAGGGAACACGAACCTCTTCATATTCACGTGGAGGGAAATGGAGGTGTTGCTAAGTTTAATTGGAATGGAGAAGAATTTGTCCTATCCGAGAAACATGGAATCAAGGCAAACGACTATAAGAAGATAAAAGATGTAATTGATGAAAATGCAGATATCATCATTAGTCGATGGAATGAGTATTTTAATTAAAAGGAGGGCAGAATATGAAAATTGTTGAGATTTGGTTTGATACCGATTATTTATACGGGAAAGATGAAGAAGGGCGAAACTATCGCCAGTCGTTACTTTGGTATCCAAAGTTGAAAGGTGCGACAAAAGAGGAGCGTGAGAAATACAGTTTTGGCTTTAACGGCATTCATTGGCGTAACCTTGACGAAGACGTAAGTTTTGAAAGCTTTGTTTACGATGATGCTGAGCCTACAGCATTACAGCGTTTCTTTTTGACCCATAAAGAAATAAACGTCGCAGAGTTTGCGCGTCGTGCAGGCATAAATCCGACATTGCTGCGCAACTACATCAATGGTTTCAAGAAACCTTCCCTAGAGCGTGAGCGGGAGATTATGGCTCATATCCATAAGCTAGGAGAGGAAATGGTAGCGGCATAGCCATAGATATAACTCATGGTGCGAGCGTGGAATTAGTGGGGATAGAAAAAAGACTGAGGGCGGGTGCTCTCAGTCTTTTGGTATGTGATTGTGAAGAGGGTTATTGGTTCAGGAGTCGGAAGATCTGATGGTTGAAGGCGGGGCTGCCGGATGCCTCGCTACCGATGATGGCGGTGTAGATGGCCACTACATCGGCGGTGTTGACGTTGCTGTCGCCGTTGACATCGCAGGCATCGCGGGTGAAGCCGGAGGCATCGCCCTTCTCGATGTAGGTGTAGACGGCTACGACGTCGGCGGTGTTGACCTTGCCATCGCCGTTGACGTCGCCCTTCTTGCGGAGTACGTCAGAAACGAGGCGCACGCTGTAGCCATTTTCGCGGCCCATAGACCAGTCGGCATCGAAAGAGTATTCTGCGAAGTAGAAACTAACAGCTTCGTTATCGTTCTTGGCAGAAGAGGTCCAGTAGTAGCCCCATTCGCCCAAGCCTTTATATTCGGTGGCGCCATAGTGATAACCTGCTGCGGGCAGGAATACGGCTCCGGCCTGTTCCATCTTAGCCCAGTCGTCGGCATCATAGACATTTACGTCCCAAGTCTGCGCATTCTTGGTGAACTCGAGTCCTTCGGGCAGTGTCCAGTTGTCGGGCAGGATGATGTAGCCGTGCATGTTGCAGGCAGTGGCTCGGCCAGTTCCCCTGTTGGGACGGGTGTAGAACAGGTAGTACCACTCGTCGGCTGTGAGTGTGCGCCACTCTAAGCCAGCGTTGTTGGTGATTGACTTGGAGCGGAAGACGCCCCAGTCGAAGTTGGTGCCGGCGATGTCGTTGGTGCCGTCGCCATAGTCAGTGGAAGAGGTTGAGGTCATCCACGGTTTTTTGCCATTGAAGCCGCTCGTGCCCCATCCGAAGACGTCGATGAAGTCGGTGTAATCTTCAGCAATGTTTGAGTTCTTGTCTCCCTGGGCGTCATATTGGTTCTCGGCAAAGCTCCATGTGTCGGTGCTGGCTTTGTACTGCAGGTTGCCCTGCGAGAAGATAACCTGCTTGCCTTCAGCCACAGAGAACTGGCCGGGGAGAATCTTGCCCTCGGGCTTTGGGCCGGGACCGGGGCCGGGACCGGGACCGGGACCAGGATCTGAACCCGAGACATTTCTTACTAAGCGGACACAACAGCCATAAGTTTTGTTTGTAGGCTCTGCGTAGGTAGTTGCCGCCATGCTTGAACTAAATCCCGTTGACGTCCAATAGTACTGATGGGAAAGAGATTCGAGACATTCGATATCCCATGTATTACGAAAACCCGCTGCAGGAAGGAACACGGCACCGGCCTTTTCCATATTTTCCCATTGTTCCTCATTAAAATCAGACAGAGGGTCTCCATAATCGTCAAGCTGAAGGTTAATTTCTATGCCTTCCGGAGCAACCTTGTCATCAGGTAAATAAACATATCCAGGTACACCGACCACAATAGCCGGTCCGCATAATTCTTCTGCGTTGGGA
>JAGCYL010000125.1 GCA_017960825.1 Bacteroidaceae bacterium
CCCTTTAGGGGTACAAGAGGGGGTATTTCAATTCTTCACTCCTTCCAAGCATGCCTTCACAAACGACATGAACAAAGGGTGGGGATTGAGCACGGTGGAGGAATATTCGGGGTGGAACTGAGTGCCGATGTACCAGCGTTTGTCGGGCACCTCCACTATCTCCACGAGGTTGGCTCCAGGGTGGATGCCCACACACTGCATGCCACCCTGCTCAAACTCTGCCTGGAAGCCGTTGTTGAACTCGTAGCGGTGGCGGTGGCGCTCACTGATTAACGATTTCTCGCCATACGCTTTCCACACACGGCTGCCCACCTTAAGCTCGCAGTCGTATGCACCCAGGCGCATGGTGCCAACCATCTGCGTGATGCTCTTCTGCTCCTCCATCAGGTCGATGACATTGTGAGGCGTCCGGTCATCCATCTCCGCGCTGTTGGCATCGGTGTAGCCCAGCACGTTGCGGGCGAACTCGATAACCATCATCTGCATGCCGAGGCAAATGCCGAAGGTAGGGATGTCATGTAGGCGGGTATAATGGGCGGCTGCGATTTTGCCTTCTATGCCACGCTGTCCGAACCCCGGGCAAATGACTATGCCCGCCATGCCGTCAAGTTTCTCTGCTACATTGCCGGGCGTGATGTCTTCGCTGTTAATGAAGTGGAGCCGCGCCTTGCGCCCGTCGTAGATGGCGGCCAGACAGAGGCTCTCGCGTATGCTCTTGTAAGCATCCTGCAGGTCATACTTCCCCACAAGGCCGATGGCCACCTCATCCTTCGCCTCCTGTTGCAGATGAAGGAAATGATACCAGCTGACGAGTCCGGGCACAGACATGTCGCCATCCCTTGAGGCGAACTGGAGCGGCGCACCCAGCTTGCGCAGAATGGCGATGTCAAGGCCTTGATGCTGCATGTTGACCGGCACCTCGTAGATGCTGGGCAGGTCTTCGCTCTGCACTACGCACTCGGGCTCCACATTGCAGAAGGATGCTACCTTGCGCAGGATGCTGTCCTCCAGATGATGCTCGGTGCGGAGGATAAGGATGTCGGGCTGGATACCCATGCTCTGCAGCTCCTTCACGGAGTGCTGCGTGGGTTTGGTCTTAAACTCGCCTGCGGCGTGGAGATAAGGCACATAGGTAAGATGTATGTTGACAGCATCGCCCCCCATCTCCCAGCGCAGCTGGCGTATAGCCTCCATGAAAGGAGCGCTCTCTATGTCGCCGATGGTGCCGCCTATCTCGGAGATGACGAAGTCAAAATGCTCGTGCGCAGCATTCTCTTTGATACGTCGCTTAATCTCGTCGGTAATATGGGGCACCACCTGGATGGTCTTGCCCAGATAGTCACCGCGACGTTCCTTGTCGATGACAGCCTGGTAGATACGCCCCGTAGTTACGCTGTTGTGGCGCGTGGTCTGGATGTCGGTGAAGCGCTCGTAGTGACCGAGGTCCAGGTCAGTCTCCATTCCGTCAGCCGTTACATAACACTCGCCGTGTTCGTAGGGGTTAAGCGTGCCCGGGTCAATGTTGATATAAGGGTCAAACTTCTGGATGGTTATCTTGTAACCGCGGGCTTGCAGCAGTTTGCCGATGCTGGCAGAAATTATTCCCTTGCCCAGGGAGGAAACCACGCCGCCTGTTACGAAGATGTATTTTGTCTTATCCATAGATAAATGTGGGATGTATGATGTTTAATGTTCAATAGTAATGTGATGTAAAATGATACGCGAAATTATTACTTTCTCGAAAAACAAAAACACATATTTTTTTTCTTTTTTTCTTGTTCCCGTCCGATTGTAGGATGATTGGGGCGGATTGAAAAAAAAAGGGAGAGAGGTTTGGATGCCTCTCTCCTTCTTCATTGTTTGCTTCGCGCACACATTGTGCGAGAGCTATGCTTCAGCGGGCTGCACTGACACTACGCTGCGGTCGCGACGGTCGTGAGTGAATTGCACTGTGCCGTCAACCAGCGCATAGAGCGTGTGGTCGCTACCCATGCCTACGTTCTTACCGGGGTAATGTACTGTACCTCTCTGGCGGACTATGATGTTGCCTGCTACGCAAGCGTGGCCGCCACCAACCTTTACGCCTAATCGCTTTGATGCTGATTCGCGTCCGTTCTTAGAACTACCTACACCTTTTTTGTGTGCCATAATTGTTTCTGGTTTTTGAATCTGCCTAAATGGATTAAGCAACGATTTGTTTTACTTTGATTTCTGTGAACTGCTGACGGTGACCGTTCTTCTTCTGATAGTCCTTACGGCGCTTCTTGTGGAATACGATTACCTTGTCGCCCTTTACGAGCGGTGTCTTTACTTCGGCAACTACCTTGGCGCCTTTCACGGTGGGGGTGCCTACGGTGATTGCTCCTTCGTTGTCAACAAGAAGTACGTCCTCAAACTCTACTTCCTGTCCGGCCTCGGTGCCTGCAAGGTGATGTCCAAAGAGGGTCTTGTCGGCTTCTACCTTGAACTGCTGGCCTTGAATCTGAACAATAGCGTACATATTGGTTTATAATGTTTTAATGACGCTTCCTCCCGAGGCGAGTCCCTTCGTGGAACTGCTTGTTTGAGCCTTGGCGGACTAAAATCGGGCGCAAAGGTAATGCTTTTTTTTGAATTAACCGCAAAAATTGGAAGAAAATTTTTATGTGTTTCTTTGTCGTTTCAGGGATTATTCTTACTTTTAGCACAGCAAACTTAGACTTTATAGATATGCGCGTCATTCCTAAATACTATAATTATATGAGGAAATCAACATTTCTATTGATGCTCCTGCTTGCTGCTACGCTCACCTCGTGGGCACAGACCACCTACACTGTGACACTGAAGGCCGGCGACGGCTCGGGCAGCGACATCACCATAAGCAGTGCCGACGCGGCCAACGTGGCAGAGTTGTGTCCGCTATAAAAATAATTACATTGCCTGCAGGTAGCGCTCTGCCTCCATGGCTGCGCGGCATCCGGAGGCTGCGGCATTGATGGCCTGGCGGTAGAGAGGGTCGGCCACGTCGCCGGCGGCAAAGATGCCGGGTAGGTTGGTGCGCGGGGTAGGGCCGTCGGTGACGATGTAGCCTTGCTGGTCGGTCTCAATCCAGGGCTTGAAGAGGTCGCTGTTGGGCTTATGGCCTATAGCCAGGAAGAGTCCGCTGATGGGCAGGTCGCGAGTATGCTCATCACTCTCGCCCTTGCGCACCACGAGGTGGGCGCCTTCTACACCGTCGTCGCCATAAAGGCCTGTGACATTGGTCTCAAAGAGTATCTCTATTTTCTCGTTGTCCATAACGCGCTGCTGCATAGACTGCACGGCGCGTAGATATGGCTTGCGCACGATGAGATATACTTTTTCACAGAGCCCTGCCAGGTAGGTGGCTTCTTCACATGCTGTGTCGCCTCCACCTACTACGGCCACTGTCTTGCGGCGGTAGAAGAAGCCGTCGCAGGTGGCGCAGGCGCTGACGCCCATGCCTTGGTATTTCTGCTCATCGCTGAGTCCGAGATACTTGGCCGTGGCGCCAGTGGCTATGATAAGCACGTCGGCTGTGAGGGTGGTGCCGTCGTCGAGCGTGATAGAGTAGGGCTGTTTGCTCAGGTCGGCCTTTACCACGGTGTTGTGCATTATCTCTGCGCCGCAGTTGATGGCCTGCTGGCGCATGTTGTCCATGAGTTGGTTGGCGTCGATGCCGTCGGGGAATCCGGGAAAGTTCTCTACAACGGTAGTGGTGGTGAGCTGACCGCCGGGCTGCAGCCCTTCAATGACAGTAGCTGTGTGGCCGCTGCGGCCAAGGTAGATGGCGGCTGTGTAGCCTGCGGGGCCAGAGCCAATGATTATAGGATTCATCGTAAGTCTATTATTTCTGCGGATGGGTAATCGGAGCTGTTGAAGCTGAAAGTCTTGGGATTGAATTTCTGCTTGGTCTTACAGGAGGTAATATAGATTGTGGTGCTGCCCTTGACCCGCTGCATGTTTACCGACACGGGGTAATAGGTGGCCTTGTCGATATTGATGACCATCTTGCGCAGCTTATTGGTAGGGGAGGTAGCGTTGAGAGTCACTTCGTATGTGGCTTTTCCACGCAGGGTGGTCTCGCGCATGGTGTAGGTGTAGCCCTTCTTATACATATTTATAAACTGGTAGGGGTTGATGCTTTGTTTCTCAGCGGCAGTGGGTGTGGTGATGTTCACCTCGTTAGTATTTTTGCGGTAGGTCCAGAGCGTCTTGCCGTCAAACCAGCACTTCACGTTAGAGGAAGTGAGGTGCAACATATTCTTGTGTATGTAAATGGTGCCGCTCATGCTGCCACTGGTGGCATTGGCCGAGAAGTCAGCCTTTATGTCGCCGGCATTGCGTATGACTGCC
>JAGCYL010000126.1 GCA_017960825.1 Bacteroidaceae bacterium
CGCTGATCCAGAGCAATGTAAGCACGCTGATCAGTTGTAGAAGCCTATCGTTTGGATAGGTATGACAACTTGTAATTCTTGGGAGCGTGCTCCTCGAATGCGATGTTGTAGAAGCCTATCGTTTGGATAGGTATGACAACTTGCGTACCGTTCACTACCTTAAGCTCATATCGAGTTGTAGAAGCCTATCGTTTGGATAGGTATGACAACATTTTCCGGACGCTGTCTCAACCATCTTCACCGAGTTGTAGAAGCCTATCGTTTGGATAGGTATGACAACTTTTGCGGGCTACCGTGCGGTGGCGTATCATATATGTTGTAGAAGCCTATCGTTTGGATAGGTATGACAACATACTACCTTTTGCCCTGGCTGTACCGCTGCCCAGTTGTAGAAGCCTATCGTTTGGATAGGTATGACAACAAAAAAGGCCCCGTCCACAAATGGACGAGGCCTTGTAAGAATGACTGAAATTTTGCAAATAACCCCTTTCACTCTATGCAATTTGTCGGGGCATAATTTGGCCGTAAACGATATTTACCCTACCTTTGCAGTCAATTAGACATCGTTATCAGAGCATTGTACACCCCGATACTGGTCATACCTCCTGCAAACGATGGAGGGACCCTACATATTAACAGCAACAATGATAATATAACGGCACCGTTGTTTATCACGGCTGCGGCAGATATTCATGGACATCTACCGGAGATGGCGCCATGCGACATGGCCGTCATCTGCGGAGACATATTCCCAGGAGAGATGGAAAGAGAGCCAGAAAGACAAGGGAAGTGGTTTCTAAGCGATTTCCTACCTTGGGCGGAACAGATAGAATGTGAGCGCATCATTCTCATTGCAGGAAATCATGATTACTGGATAGAGGCGAATAACCAGATACTGCTGGAGGAGTTCGCACCGTCGGCAGGCCATAAACTTGTTTATCTGTGTGACAGCGGGCTAATGTTCCACGGCCTACAGATATACGGAACACCTTGGGTGCCACCTCCAGCCAGAAACAAAGCATTCGCATTAGAAAAGGTAGAACTGAAGGAGAAATTCGCACAGATTCCACAACAAGTGGATCTGCTTATTACTCATACAGTACCTAATAACTGCAACGGATTGGACTGCACTGAGTACGAGCAACGCCTATGGGGCAGTGCAGAGTTACGCGAAGCTGTTGAGATTCGCCATATAGACTGCCTCATAGGCGGTCACATCCATGCTCCGAAAGAAACAGTAGCACTAATGGATTGGGGAGACCACCACACGACTATCATCAATGCTGCATGCTGCGACAATCATAAAGAACCACTAAGAAAACCTCTTCGCATCTGTTTTGGAGTATAGCCAATGGTAAAGCCCTTTACATTATCAGCACACCTACATCTCCTACACGTTTGATAGGTACGGTATATTCTCTTTCTGTTTTGCCGTTTAACATCTCTACGACATGGGCTTCCTGCGCATCATTGAGGGCTTTCTTTGCTTTTGGCTCAATGTTTCTGAAAAGGATATTGCTCTCAAAATTTCTGAAAAGCATAGCTATTTTACCATCATAGATTATATATGGATCCTGGGGGGTGCTTTCCTCGGCGTCAATAGTGATGAAAATTTCACCCGCAGGATTCTGAAGTATGGAGTATTGTCCTTTAAGATTGGTTTCTTTGTCATCTACTTCAACGGACAAGTCAATAGGTGGGAGATTGTCAGGCGTAAATAGAGGTAGTTGATGGTTGATAAATGTATCTGTAAGTCTTTCAGAGAAATCGTTTAGCGTTCGTGCCAAAGTTTCGAGTTGCTGTGATTTGTAAGAATGTAGTAAGTTCTGATATCTTAATATTATGACATTGATGTCCACATTGAATTCAAAAAACGAAAGTATAAAATCAAGAAGATCTTCATCTTCTATTTTTACGATTATATTACTTATTATGTTGTCAGTGTCATATAGATTGTCAAGTAATGTGTCGTTTATAACGGAGTAATAATCCTTTACGGAGAGCAGGCATTTGAGCGATTGCTTCCGAAGTGATACCATAGCTGATGTTTTTATATAGGGATAATGGATTAGGGCATCTATTGGGGTTATGGTTTCTGGGGTGATTTTGTGTTTGTCGCAGATGATGGTATAAGTGCTTCTCAGTTTTTTTGTTGATTCAATAAGTTCCTTTTCATCCTCGTTAAGTATATCGGGTTCTTCCTGCTCAGTAATCTCCTTAAGCAAACCGTTGTCCTGAAGGACTGGAGCATACATTTGTTGAAGGAGACAGTCTATAGTGCCAAGATTAAACTCTGATTGATTCTCTTCGGTAAATGTTGCATAGAATAGTTCTGCATCTAAGGTGTCGCGGTCATTGAGCAGGTCATCAATGGCTTTTTCCTGATTGTAATCAGGATAAAAATAGTGCATATGTCTATGCAGAATAGGGGACAGGATGCCGTAATTCTTCTTTGCTCTTTCTTCTTCAAGGATAAGCTTGAATCTTCCAAGTGATTCGGGCTGATTAGGATAGCTTGCCTTGAAAGCTTCATCTATTTCCGAGGCAAGGTCTAAATCATCGTTTTCGTACTCGTTAACGATGTATTCTTCCGCTTCTTCGCACCCCAGGGCACGGGCTTTATCGTAAAAATACTTGGCAAGCACATGATTTTCGCGTGTGCCAATTCCTTTGGAATATAATTCTCCCAGACGGAGGAAAGCCGCAGCATCCTGGGAATCTCTGGCTGCGATACGCGCAGCATAGTATTGCTCCTGTTCTGTCATGTTGCAAAAGTAGTAATTATAATTGAGAATTGAGAAATTAGAGTTGGAAAATGTACATTTAAAAAGAGAAATTAAGACGTATATCATTTCTTTACAAGAAATATTGTCTATCTTTGCACTTGTTTAAGCGATATATAGGACATAATAATCATATAGGCTAATGATAGACTTGATACGTTTCGCACCAAAGGAATTTAAGGAGCACCTGAGTGTTCTTGACAATATGGTGGAGTTCAATAAGGCAAGAGAGAGTTGTAAATTAGGCAAGAGTATTTGCTTGCAGAACTACGTAATTACTGGTAATGACGGAGTAGGGAAATCTTCTGCAGCGAATGCCATCTACAAGCGAGTAATTCGTTTATCGGATATCAAATCATACATCGAAAAAGATGCCGCAACGTTGTTTGAGCCGAGCGATGGCTTTGCCTCTTCCCTCAAGGGTGAGTGTGCGGATAATAGCCTACTGCACATCAAAAATGCAGAAAAACTGGCCATGAGTGGTCATATCAACCCCAATACCGGCATTGAGGAGTTGTGTAACAGAATGAGGGAAATGAAGAACTCCGTTGTAGTGCTGTCAGGAAATCGTAACCTATTGGTGGAATTAGTGAAAGGGAATGAGAAAGCCAAAGAGTTGTTCCCTAATTTCTTCCATTTTGAAGATCTGTCTCCGGAAGCTATGTTCCAGTATATGCAGGATTATGCCAACGAAAAGAACTACATGTTTGACCCTGCCACTGAAGAACCTCTCAAAGATTACCTGTTCCAGATTTATAAATTGCGCGGCTCCAATTTCAGGAACGCCCTCTTCCTGCAGGAACTCTTTGACCGAGAGATTGTTCCGCGGATGTCTGAACGCATTGTTAAGCAGGACATTCCTAATAAACAGAAAAACTTATGTACCATCTTGGTGGAAGATATGCCAGACATCAAGACTACGGATACCAATGAGGCAATAGCCAAATTGAACTCCCTTGTCGGATTGGATGAAGTAAAGAAACAGATACTGGACCACACAGCACTTGTCAAACTCAACAGATTGAGAGCTGGCAAGGGTATGTTTAACAAAATGCCGCCTATGCACATGGTGTTTACCGGAAAACCGGGAACAGGCAAGACAACCATTGCCAAATATATTGGCGAGATTTACCATAGTATAGGAGTGTTATCGTCAGGTCACGTCGTGGTGGCCGACCGTGCCAAACTTGTAGGTGAATATATTGGTGTAACAGAGATGAACACCCTTAGGGCCATAAACAATGCCCGCGGCGGAGTTCTGTTTATAGATGAAGCATATAGTCTGTTTACAGAAACCAAGGAAAAGAAAGACTATGGTATGCGAGTCATCGAGACTTTGCTGACGTATATGGGCACCGACGACACGGATATGATAGTGATACTGGCAGGATACACAGAAGAGATGCAGAAGATGCTGGACAGCAACCCTGGATTGAGGAGTCGGTTTTCATACATATTCCACTTTGAAGACTATACCCCGGAACAGCTAATGCAAATAGCCAAGGTAGTTATTAAAAGGGAGCACTACTCCATCACTACTGATGCCGAACGCAAGTTGGCCAAGTATGTTATCAATGCATACGACCATAAAGACGTACATTTCGGCAACGCGCGCTTTATCACCCGACTCATTACGACCCAAATCATTCCGTCTTTAAGCCGCAGGATTCTGGCTAAGCCCGCTGATGAAATCAGCATGGAGGAAATGACGACAATAGAGGAGTGTGACATTCCCGACATTGTTGCCGTGGGAATGAAACCGAGAGAGTTGGATGAAACAATCCTGACCGAGTCACTGGCAAAACTTAATAACCTTACAGGACTGCAGAACGCTAAGCATGCCTTGAACGACTATGTGGCAATCTCAAGGCTGAGGCATGAACAAGGAACTTTGAAGATAGCTCCTCAGACTCTTTATTGGGATTTTATCGGGAAAACAGGTACGGGCAAAAGCAATGTCGCTGAGATATTAGGAAAACTGCTGCTGGGACTCGGCATTCTGAAAAGAGGACATACGGTCTGTGTAAATGCTGAAGAACTGACGGGCAGTGACAGCTATCAAATATTGGAACGCGCTATCAAGGAGGCCAGAGATGGTGTGATGTTCCTCGATATGGATGCCCCTAATATAGGAGATTTGTATATCACTCACCTGAAGATGTGGATTTTCAACAAGTTGCGAGAACTGCAGCAGACAACGGCATTGATCTTTGCTCAGGTTGAGGCCTCGGAGGATATTATTGCCAAGAATCTCGCTACCAACGGCATTGCCGCATACGGAAACACCATAGTATTTAATGATTTCACGAAAGGGGAGCTTGTCGAAATACTTATTTATCTGCTTAAGAATGAGTATCAATTGGACATAATGCCCGATGCCAAGACTAAAATCCAGAAATATATTGAGAGTGCCAAGGCCAGGGAAACTAAGGCTTCTCCTGTTAATGCGAGAACCATTCTCCATCTGGCACAGACAATAGCCCATATCACACAGCTAAGAGTAGCCACAACAAAAGGCGAGCAAGCTGTCACCCTTCAGGATGTCTCGCTCTTTAAGTGGAACAACAATGTCGGCAAGGTCGGTTTTGTATAATTCTGCCCCTGGGATTTATAAACCATATTCACACACTATTCAGACGGGCTGCACCAAAACCTTATCGTTGTAGCCCGTCTGCACATTTTTTCGGGATATAAACACGGATAATAGACAAAAATATTCTATCTTTGCCAAAGATTAACAAAAAGTATAGAATATGGCAATAAAAACCGACAATCTCGATCTAAAGATTCTAGATATCATCTCTAAGGATGCCCGCACGTCGCTCAGCGAAGTTGCTGAGGCATGCGGTGTGTCGCGAGCCGTTGTTCACCAGCGAGTGGCCAAGATGATGGAGAAAGGCATTATTCTTGGCTCCGGCTATTGGGTAAACCCCAAAAGCGTAGGCTACTCCACCTGCACATACGTAGGCATCAACTTGGAGCGCGGCAGCATGTATAACGATGTTGTTGAGAGTCTCCGCCGCATTCCCGAGATAGTGGAGTGCCACTTTACCACCGGCAACTACACAATGCTCATCAAGCTTTACGCCCACGACAACGAGCATCTCATGAACCTTCTCAACAACAGGATACAGCAGATCCCTGGCGTCACATCCACCGAGACTCTCATCTCTCTCGACCAGAGTATCGCCCGCCAACTTCCCATAAAACTATAACACTTAAGCTACCTAAGCCATTAAGCTAATGAATTTTCTCGGACTTGCAGTCGGACTATGCAGCTTCCTGATAATCGGGCTTTTTCATCCCTTAGTTATCAAGACAGAGTATCACACTGGCACCCGCTACTGGTGGCTATTCCTACTTGTCGGTATAGCCGCCGCCATCACAGCATTGCTAGTGGAAAGCGCCCTGCTCTCCAGCGTGCTCGGTGTCTTTGCATTTTGCTGTTGGTGGAGCATCAAAGAATTGTTTGAGCAACGCAAACGCGTAGAAAGGGGATGGTTTCCGAAGAAAAACGATAAATAAACAACTGCCCTTCTTCTCTTTTTAATTACTTAGAGTATACTTTTTCCTGTTAGATTTTTTAGGTTGGCCTTTGTTTTTCTGCAAAATGTAGCACATGTTCGGAAAATGTTGTAATTTTGCGGTTAAACCAAGAATTATCTGTTTATGCTTGACTGGGAAAAGAATTATTATGATACGGCAGCGCGCAACGGCATGGCCGGTCGCAAGCCGGTGATTGGCATAACTGCGAATTTCGGCGAGTACGGCAGTCAGTTGGCTGAGGCTTACTATGAGAGTGTGCGCATAGCCGGTGGTGTGCCGGTGATTGTGCCTGCCAGTGAGGTGACTGCCGACCTCGACGATGTGCTGCTGCGGATTGACGCTCTCATCTTCAGCGGCGGCGGCGACATCAATCCGCTGCTGCTAGGCGACGAGCCCGACGCGGGGCTGGGGGGCATCAATGGCAAGCGCGACCTGCAGGAGCTGGTGCTGATGCGCCGCGCCCTCGACAAGCAGATGCCTGTGCTGGGCATTTGTCGCGGCATCCAGGTGATGGCGGCTGCCACCGGCGGCAAACTGATACAGGACCTCAAAACTCAGTTGAAGCACTCGCAGAAGGCCGACCGCCATGTGGCTACTCACTCGGTGGAACTGAAAGAGGGCTCCATGCTGCGCAGCATCTTCGGATGCGAGAGGCTGGAGGTGAACTCGTTCCATCATCAGGCGGTGGCAGAGCCGGGCAATGGCATGAGGATTGCCGCACTGAGCCCCGATGGGGTGATTGAGGCCATTGAGAGCACTGAGTATAAGTCGGTAATTGGCGTACAGTGGCATCCCGAAAGTTTCTTCTGTCTGACCGACAACAGGATGTTGCCTCTCTTCCGCTGGCTTATATCTGAAGCGGCTGAGTACAAAGAAGCCAAACGCATACACTCACGTGTGCTGACCCTCGACACCCACTGCGACACACCTATGTTCTTCCATGAAGACATCGACTTTGCACGCAAAGACGACCGCATCCTTGTTGACTCCGTAAAGATGCGCGATGGCGGTCTCGACGCCTCCATAATGGTCGCCTACCTGCCCCAGGGAGAGCGCGATGATGCTTCCCTCGTTGCCGCCACGCACAAAGCTGACGAGTTGCTCGATGGCATAGAGCAGCGTATTGCCTCCGCCCCTGGCGTGGGACTCGCAAACACTCCCACTGACCTCCGCCGTCTGAAAACCGAAGGAATACTCGCCATCATGCGCGGCATAGAGAATGGCTATGCTATAGGCCGCGACCTCAGCAATGTCGAGCGATTCCGCAAGAGGGGGGTAGTGTATATGACACTGTGCCACAACGGCGACAACGATATATGCGACTCTGCCAGCCGCACCAATAATGAGCATGGCGGCCTCAGCGCCTTTGGTCGCGAGGTGGTGAAAGAGATGAACCGAGTAGGCATGATGGTGGACCTCTCGCATGGTGGGGTGCGCAGTTTCTACGATGCTCTTGAACTAAGCGCTGCGCCCATAGTGTGCAGCCATGCCTCGTGTCGCGCCCTGTGTGACCATCCGCGAAACCTCGACGATGAGCAGATGCGTGCCCTTGCCCGCAAGGGCGGAGTGATGCAAGTGACTCTATATCCGGGATTTCTGCGATTGGATGGCGAAGCGACGATTCTTGATGCGATGGCTCATCTGGACCATGCCATTGAGGTGATGGGCGTTGACGCTGTGGGGCTCGGCACCGACTTTGATGGTGACGGCGGAGTGCCCGGTCTGGCCAGTGCGTCCGAACTTATAAACTTCACCCGACAGTTGCTGCGCCGCCGCTACAACGAAGCGGACATCGCCAGTATATGGGGCGGCAACTTCCTCAGAGTGATGGACATTGTGCAACGAAAAGGTGATTGCGAAGAAATCAAGGTAATGTGTAAGCAATAAGATATTATGAATAGAATCATTTATAGCATACTCTGCAGTGTCATGGCATGCTGCCTTATATCCTGTGGCGGCAAGAAAAGCGGTAGCGAGACCGCCCCTAACGACACCGTGCAAGTGCCCGCCTTCAATGCCGACAGCGCCATGGTCAGCATTGAGGCTCAGTGTGCCTTCGGGCCTCGCACACTCGGTAGCAAGGCTCACTCCGACTGTGCTCAGTATATAGAGGATGCTTTCAGTGCCCTCGGATGCGAAGTGCAAAGGCAGGAGGCAGACTTCACTCTCTACAACGGCCAGCGCCACAAGGGCTGCAACATCATCGCCTCATATAAGCCTGAACTGAAAGAGCGAATACTCATCTGCAGCCACTGGGACAGCCGCCCCTGGGCCGACAACGACCCCGACCCCGCCAACCACCATACTCCCGTGGTTGCTGCTAACGACGGAGCCAGCGGAGTAGGTGTGATGATAGAGATAGCCAGAGTGATGAGCACCGTGGCCTCCGCTGTAGGCGTGGACTTCATTTGCTTTGATGCAGAGGATGCCGGAGTACCTGAATGGGAGACCTCCTTCAACGGCGATGAGCAGAGCACTTGGTGTCTCGGTTCGCAGTACTGGGCTGAGCACCCCCACCGCAGCGACTTCCGCTTCGGCATACTGCTTGACATGGTGGGAGGCAAGGGAGCCACCTTCTACAAGGAACTCATATCGCAGCGCTATGCCAGCAGCGTAGTTACCCTCGTGTGGGAGGCTGCCAAAGAGGCCGGCTACAGCAGTCTCTTTGCAGACCAGGACGGTGGTGCCATTACAGACGACCATCTGCCCCTTAATCGCGTGGCCGATATTCCCACCATCGACATTGTGCCGTTCTATCCCAACATGGAGCACAGCTTCGGCCCCACATGGCACACCGTTAACGATACTCCCCAGAACATCGACCCCAATACACTCAAGGCTGTAGGCCAGACGCTACTGCAAGTGATTTACACGTACTGAGATTTATTAACAAGTTGACGAGTATTTCTTAAACCCTGAGAGATTAACAAATGTCTATCAACGAAATACAAGACCAGATAATCGCGGACTTCAGTGAGTTTGACGACTGGATGGACCGCTACCAATTGCTCATCGACCTGGGCAGCGAGCAGGAGCCCCTGCCCGAGAAGGACAAAAACGAGAGCAACCTCATCGATGGATGCCAGAGCCGCGTATGGCTCGTATGCGACAGGCAGGAGGACGGAGCACTGACTTTCCGCGCAGAGAGTGACGCCCTCATAGTCAAGGGTATCGTCACACTGCTGATTAAGGTACTCTCTGGCCATACTGCACAAGAGATACTAGATGCTGACCTTTACTTCATAAAGGAGATAGGGTTGGCCGAGCACCTCTCGCCCACACGCTCCAACGGCCTGCTCGCTATGCTGAAGCAGATGAGACTCTATGCAATGGCATATAAGGAGTTAGGAGTTGGTAATTAGGAGTAAAGAGTATGCCCAAGGTCATCGGTATCGGCGAAACTGTAACGGACTTTATCATCCGCAACGGCAAACCTGAGGATATGGTTTGCGGAGGCTCGTGCTACAACTCCATGATAAGCATCGGGCGCTGTGGGATAGAAGCATATTTCGTTGGCGAAGTGGGCAACGACAAACTGGGACTACGCACCAAGCAGATGCTGGAGGATAACGGAGTTAGCGTTGACTACTTGATGATGACCACGGGCAAGAAATCGCAACTGTCACTGGCATTCCTCAATGAAAACAACGATGCCGAATATGTGTTCTATAAAGACCACGCCTCAGACATTTTTCCCACCGCCCTACCCCAACCCGAACGCGGTGATGTGTTGATATACGGCTCATTCTTTGCTATCAACCCCATTATCCACACTGCGCTGAGCAGCTATGTGGGCAAAGCACAGACGGAGGGATGCATTGTCTATTACGATGTAAACTTCCGCAACAGCCACATGGCCGACAGGGAGGCTGTGATGCCTAATGTGCTTGACAACCTCAGCAAAGCCACCATCGTGAAAGGCTCCAACGAGGATTTCTTAAATCTCTTCGGCCTCAGCGACACGGCAGAGATATATCGCAGAGTGAGCATGCACTGCCCTAATCTCATCATCACCCGAGGCAGCAAAGAGGTAAGCCTTATCACCCCCACGCTGCACAAAGACTACGCCGTGGGCAAGACCACAGTGGTGAGCACCGTGGGAGCCGGCGACAACTTCAATGCCGGAATAGTATGCGCTCTCATTGTCAACCGTATCGACGCAACCGACATTGTCGCACTGCCCGAAACAAAATGGGACACGCTGATAACCACCGCCACGCAATTTGCGCAGGAAGTGTGTGGCACCACCCATAACTACATAAGCATACACAGCGGACGCAGATTCCGCAACGAGAATATATGATCACACATGAAGACATTCCACCAGCATACCCTCCCCAACGGCCTTCGGCTAATCCATGAGCCCTCGCCCACTAACGTAGTCTATTGCGGATATATCATATCTGCCGGCACACGCAATGAGGAACCGCAGGACTCAGGCATGGCCCACTTCTGCGAACACATGACCTTCAAGGGCACTGAACGCCGCCGCGCCTGGCACGTACGTAACAACCTTGAGCGCGTAGGTGGCGACCTCAACGCCTTTACCAACAAAGAGATAACCGTCTTCTACGCCACAGTGCAGAAGGAGGACTTCGCACGGGCCGTGGACCTGTTGAGCGACATAGTCTTCCACAGCGTATATCCGCAGACTGAGATAGACAAAGAGGTGGAAGTGATTATCGATGAGATAGACAGCTACAACGACTCCCCTGCCGAGCTCATCTACGATGAATTTGAAGAGATGCTCTTCCGCTCCCACGGACTGGGGCGCAATATCCTTGGTAAGGCTGAGCGTCTGCGCCAATATACCACTGCTGATGCCCTGCGCTTCACACGCAGGTACTACGTGCCCAACAATGCCACCTTCTTCGTGCTTGGGCAGGTGGATTTCGACAAAGTCGTGCGACTGGTAGAACGACATACCGCCGACCTGCAACGCCGCGAGGTTAGCAAGCCGCTGCAGCCCCTGCCACCCTACAAGGCAGAATTATCCACCAATGACCGCGACACCCATCAGGCACATGTACTCATGGGCAATCGCGGCTACAGCATGGATCACGAAGACCGCACCGCCCTCTTCCTGCTCAACAATATCCTTGGTGGCCCGGGCATGAACTCGCTGCTCAACGTCAGTCTGCGCGAGAAACGCGGCCTGGTATATAATGCTGAGAGCAACACCTTCAGCTATCAGGACAGCGGCGTGTGGAGCGTATATTTCGGCTGTGAGGAGAGCAAGGTGGAACGATGTCGCCGCCTCGTGAGTCGCGAACTCGAAACCCTCTGCAGCAGTCCCCTCAATGAGCGCACCCTGCAGATGGCAAAGAAGCAGCTCATCGGCCAGATACTCATTGCCGGCGACAACTTTGAGAGCTACGCCATCGCACTTGGCAAAGTGTTCGCCCTCACCGGACACCATCGCGACGTAGAGGCTATCTGCCAGCGCATACGCGCCATCAGCTCCGCAGACCTTATGCGCGTAGCTCAGGATGTATTTTGTCCCGACAACCTGACCACCCTCATTTACCGATAACCCAAGCCACTCTTACCTATGAGCAAACTGATACAACTCTATGCCGCGGCACTTAACGGACTGCAGGCCATACCCGTAGAAGTGGAGGTGCACTCCACCAACGGAATGAAGACATCCATAGTAGGACTGCCCGACAATGCCGTAAAGGAGAGTCTGGAGCGCATCACCGTAGCCATACAGGACACCATAGGCAAAATGCCTACGTACAAATACACCATCAATATGGCCCCCGCCGACATACGCAAGGAAGGCACCGCCTACGACCTGCCGCTGGCCGTAGCCATCCTGGCCACGGCAGGGCATATCGACTGCGATGAACTCAAGCAATATATGCTTGTGGGCGAACTGGGCCTCGACGGCAGCATACGCCCCATCCATGGGGCTCTGCCAATAGCCATAAAAGCACGGGAGATGGGAGTGAAAGGACTCATCGTGCCGAAAGATAATGTAAGAGAGGCAGCTGTGGTAAACAGATTGAAAGTTTACGGAGCGGCTAATCTGGTCGAAGTGATAGACTTCCTCAACGGCAAGCCTGCACTGCAACCCACCGACATAGACACCCGCAAAGAGTTTGCGGAGCACCAGGCTGCCTTTGACAATGATTTCAGCGAAGTGAAAGGTCAGGAGAATGTGAAGCGTGCACTGGAGGTAGCCGCAGCCGGTGGCCATAACGTCATCCTTGTAGGCAGTCCCGGTTGTGGAAAGTCGATGATGGCCAAGCGCTTGCCCTCCATACTGCCTCCGCTCTCGCTGCGCGAAAGTCTGGAGACAACGCAGATTCACTCAGTGGCAGGCAAACTGAGCAAGGACACATCACTCATAGCACAACGCCCCTTCCGTAGTCCCCACCACACAGTGTCAGACGTGGCCCTCATTGGCGGTGGCACCATTTTCCAACCTGGGGAAATCAGTCTCTCGCATAATGGAGTGCTCTTTCTTGACGAATTGCCTGAATTTTCCAAGAGTGTCCTGGAGACCATGCGCCAGCCGCTGGAAGACCGCCACATCACCATCTCACGCGCAAAATACAGCATCGACATCCCGTGCAGTTTTATGCTCGTGGCCAGCATGAACCCCTGTCCCTGCGGCTACTACAATCATCCCACCCATGCCTGCATCTGCAATCCTGCGCAGATACAGAAATATCTTGGCAAGATCAGTGGTCCCTTGCTCGATCGCATCGATATCCAAGTGGAAGTAACGCCCGTACCGTTCGAAGATCTCAACACTGCACCCACCGGCGAAAGCAGTGCCGCCATACGTGAGCGTGTCGTCAGGGCTCGCGCCATCCAGACAGAGCGTTTTAAAGACTATCCCTCTGTACACTGCAATGCGCAAATGCCCACTAAGCTCCTCAATATGTTTGCTCGCCCTGATGCCGCTGCTGCCAAGCGTCTGCACGATGCCATGGAGCGCTACGACCTCTCTGCCCGAGCTTACGACCGCATCCTCAAGGTGAGCCGCACCATTGCCGATCTCGACGGCAGTGCCGACATTCAACTGCGACACATCAACGAGGCCGTAGGCTACCGTAACCTCGACCGCTCCAGCTGGGGAGAATAAAAAACAGGGTTATTTTCTTGCTGTTATATAAATAATCACTAACTTTGCAGCGTAAAAAAGTGATGAATTTCGAGACCACACTCCCGATTTTTATATAAAAATACGAACCATACTGGCCAACCTCTGGCAACCACAAAGACCATAAACATCTGATACTCTGGGGCAAATAAGCCACAATCGGCAATATGTACAAAAGAATATTTGACATTGAGAGCAAGTTGGACGAAGGAATGTTTCTGTTTGGAGCACGTCAGACAGGAAAATCTACCCTTCTGAAAGAGCGTTTCAAGGGAGCAATTTACTACGATTTACTGAATCCAAATATAAGAAGAGCCTTCAAGTTGAATCCAAACTCCCTTTGGGAGGCTCTACAGGACAAACCCGCTGGAACACTCGTGATAGTGGACGAAATTCAGAAAGCACCAGAGCTGCTGGATGTAGTTCACTCCCTGATGGTAGACAGAGGATTATTCTTTATCCTTAGTGGTTCTAGCGCAAGAAAACTTAAGCGTTCAGGAGCTAACACACTCGGAGGGCGTGCCATACCCGAAACACTTTATCCTCTTGTATGGCCAGAAGTAACCGATTTCCAAATTGACAAGGCGGTGCAGAATGGCATGATTCCTCGTCATTATATGGTAGAGGATGCTACTAAGCGTCTTTCTGGTTATGTGAAGGTGTACCTTGACGAAGAAATACGCGAGGAGGGCGAGGTACGCGAACTTGATGCCTTTGAACGCTTCATGGAGGTGGCCGCTATTTCCGACGGCGAAATACTGAATTACTCTAACATTGCTTCAGATTGTGGCGTTTCGGCAAAGACAGTCAAATCCTATTTCCAGATTCTATATGACACACTCGTAGGCTATGAAATTCCTGCATACAGAAAAGAGGTCAAACGTAGGATTATCCAGGCTCCCCGATTCTATTATTTTGATGTTGGGCTTGCAAACTATTTGATGGGCCGCCATTCACTGAAACGAGGCACCGATGATTACGGGCATGCGTTTGAACACTTTGTGATGCAAGAGATCATTGCCTACAAAGGATACAATGACAAACGAAACATTATTTCCTATTGGCATACTTACGACAGAAAGGAAGTGGATGTTGTTGTCGGAGATGCCGAAGTGGCTATAGAAATAAAATCTACAGAGCATGTGGAAACAAAGCACAAGAAGGGTCTCAAGGCTTTCAAGGAGGAGCATCCGGATTGTCGCTTAATACTTGTGTCGCTTAATCCGATAACTCGCAAGTCAGGAGACATGGAACTTGTTTATATCCTCGACTTTTTGAAGATGCTTTGGAATGGTGAAATATTCTGAAAAAAGGATATAGAATTCCTTTGTTCGCATCGAGCACATTTTTCCGTATTACAATGTGCACGATTTCTCTGCCTCGTTTTCTATCCTTTTACCTTGTGTCTCGCTCTATAGTGAGAGTAAAGAGGGTCTTAACCACGAAAAACGGGGCGATTTTCTTATTATTCTAATAAATCTTATTATCTTTGCACCGTCTTGGGGGAGTAATCCTGAGACCGAAGAAGCGTTCCGCGCTTTATCCTTTGTTATGGAAGTCTAGCAAATTTCTTATATAGAGAAGGATGAAGACAAACGGATTGCCTCCTGTATGTTGAACGTTCGCATACGGCCCTGCGCCAGTATGTTCGCGACATACATGGCGTAGGTGACAGTTGTTATTCATTTCTCTAAAGGTTTTGCTAGAGCCTCATAACAAGATGAGTAAGGACAAAATCCCTACGCTTTTTCGTATGCCAAAATGTTAACGTCTGGTTGAGGGATTACAGCAAATCGACATTTATTAATTCCTAAAACCAATACAAATGAAACGTTTTTTATTTTTTTTCGCCCTTTCTATGGCGATTAATGTAACCTACTTGTTTGCACAAAGCAACAAAAACGCGGATAGATATAACTATGCGCCCCAACAATCCAAAATTAATTATGTGCCAGGACAGGTACTTGTTAAGTTTAAGGGAGAAAAAACAATTATATCATTAGATAACAACTGTAGCAGGTCACGCTCTGTTCAGGAAACAGACTCAGAACTTGATGGCCTGTTAGAAGAGATAGGTATTATAGAAATTAAGCCTATAATGCCCCTCACAAGTAAAAAGGTTCAAAAGAGCAAGCAATTTATTACCCAAGGAAAAGAATTGCCCCAAAAAGACATTTCGCAACTGTATGTATTGAAATTTGACTCCGCCCATTCTGTGGAAGACGTTATAAAGCAGCTGAAAACACTTGACAATGTAGAGTATGCAGAACCTAATTACATCGTAACGGCGTGCGCAGACTATGCAGACTATACTGCCGAACCCCGATATGGTGAACAATGGGGATTGCAAGCTATTAATATGCCTAAACTGTGGCAGATGCCAGTCGTAAATACCAACAGACCGATTATCGCAATTCTTGATTCTGGTACGGAAACCACCCATCCTGATTTAGCTGCAAATATCTGGAGAAACGAGGATGAAATGGAAGATGGCACCGATAGTGATACGAATGGTTTCGTAGATGATATCCATGGATGGAATTTCGTGGGGAATAATGCAAATGTAGAAGATGACTTTGGTCATGGAACCCATTGTGCTGGAATAGCTGCCGCTGTAGGAAACAACAGCGAAGGTATCTGTGGTGCTAATCCCGATGCCTTCATTATGCCCGTAAAAGTTCTAGATCGTGAAGGCCTTGGCTCAATAGAGTTACTTATTCAGGGAATAGATTATGCTGTAGCCAATGGTGCAGATATCATATCCATGAGTATGTCAACTACAGAATCATCACAATCCTTGGAAGATGCGTTAAGCGTGGCATATTCCTCTGCAATACTTCTTGCTTCCGCAGGAAATGAGAGTGTCTGCATGAACAACCATAATGATCATAACTACCAGCATGGTCATTCAAACAATTTTTATGGACCCTATTACCCAGCTGCAAGCAAGTATGTTATGGGCGTGATGGCTACTAACGAATCTGGTGAGCTGGCATCCTTCAGCAATTTCGATTGCGACGGCCCGTTGCGCACCTTAAGTCCATACTATTATGATACCAATTGCGAAGAGAATCAAAGCTATGAACTGAAGGCTCCTGGCGAGAATATCCTAAGCACCTATATTGGAGGTGGCTATGTCCGCATGAGCGGAACGTCCATGGCGTGTCCGATGGCGGCAGGAGCCATCTCGCGCCTACTACAGTGCAGGGACTATTCGCACGAGGAACTACTTAAGGCTTTAGTGCATACAAGCGGCAATAATATTGATATGCTGGCTGCCTATCAAGTTACAACAAACGATTTGGCACAGACAATCTTCACCATTGAGCACAAAGGCGTGACAATGACTTTTGTCAAAACAGGTGAGGGTACTTGCCAACTGGGCGATGGAGAGCACCCTGCCATTGATGTCAATACACAGGGAGCTGTATTCATTCCTGAAGAAGTTCATGGATTATCTGTTGCATACATAGCAGCCATAGCCTTTAAGGACTGTAGTCAGGTGACAGAAGTGGAAATCCCGTTTAATGTCTCAGGTTTTGGATGGGGGGCATTCCAAGGTTGCACCTCATTGACGAGACTGATGTTAAAAGGATGGACACAAAATACTTTTGAACCTTTCGACGAAACAACCTATACGAATTGTGTACTACAGGTTTTAGATTGGCATGGTGAATACTACAAAGACACAGCGCCATGGAAGTTCTTCGCACATCATGAATATTATCCTTATGAGCTAGGGCGACGTTTTTATGCTGAGGTGGATAGCGTGAAGTTCCCCTTTGTAGTGACAAGCCTCTCACCAAAGACGGTTGAGTTTGGTTGGGATTGGCAAGAAGGGAGTGATTCTCCTCGATTAACCGTAGAATCAGCAGACATCCCATCTGAAATACAAGGTTATACGGTAACATCAATCAGTGAAAATGCCTTTGCTGGTAATCAGAACCTTGTTTCTGTGGTATTACCACCTACGATAAAACATTTTGGTAGAGCCGCATTTGCTCAATGTCCTAAACTTGAATCCATCAATATACCGGAAGGAGTAACTGCTCTTAGCGAATGTATGTTTGATATGTGTACAGCACTTACTTCTATAGATTTACCTTCAAGCATAGAATATATAAGCGGACAAGCCTTTGATCAATCGGGAATTGCCAGTTTCACCTTCCCCCCCAAAGTAACATCGATTGAGCATCATTCGTTTTGCCTTTGCCCAAATTTGAAGCATCTTTCTATTCCTTCGCAGATAAAGAGAATAGAGTATGATGCTTTCGATAGTTCGGGACTTGAGACAATTGTCATTGGAAGCGGTGTGGAATATATTGGCACGTATGCTTTTGATGGATGCACGTCATTGCGGCAAATAGTAGTAAAGGCAACAACGCCGCCACAAGTTCACCTCATTAAAGCATTCTCTGACTTTTCTGTACCATTGAAAGTCCCCAAGGGATGTAAGGAACTATACCAGTCTGCGACTATATGGAAGAGATTCTCCAACATCAGTGAAATAGACTATACATTAGATATTACAGATGGTAATGCAGAAGTTAAGGGCACAATAACAGAAGCAGATATTGAGGCCATAAAAGATGAAATAAGCAATGTCTCTAATATTGACATGACATATGCCACACTTGAGGGTATTACTGCAAGCGATATAGCAAATATACAGAGCGGTAATATGCTGGTGTTTGTTCCTACCAACTCTGGTATTATGGGCA
>JAGCYL010000127.1 GCA_017960825.1 Bacteroidaceae bacterium
AGGCTGGAGCAATACTCTTCCAAGACGGAACAGTGGGCTCCTTTGGCGAACAAGACCATCTATTTCGAAGCAACAGGCGGCAGCTGCACGTCCTCGGCCGTAACCTCTCAGCAGGGGACTGTTACCGCAGTATTTACTCCCGAAGAAGACTTCTCCGAAGGCTCTGTAACAGCAACCATAGCCTTGAGTGAACCAGGTGCATGGCAAGGTATCGCCACAGGCAATATTTATCCTGAAGGCAGCGGTAATCCGTGCGACACGGGCGATGACGACCTCAATAAGGCAGACCTGCAGGACAATACCTATGTCGTAGAGAATAAGACCACCGGTGAGAAGCAGACCCGTAACTATGTGCCCAAGTGGTCTGAGTGGAACAAAGACCAGGACTTCATAAACTTCTCATTGGAAGACGCAGATGCCGATGGCGGCACACTGGGCATGATGTGGGGACACATTCCTCTGACGATGGCAGATGTGGTCCTTGCTCTCACAGGCGCACAGTTTGAGAATACCCCGGGTGCCAAGCTGGGCTTCGGCCTCTATGACGGCGGCGAGGTGTCGGGCGAATTTGCCAGTTTCACAGGCGAAGACCCCTTCGGCAATATCAAACCCGATGGCAAGAGCAAGATAATGTTGCGCAGGCCGTGTAACCAAAACTCGGCTCATAGTGCCGGCTTCGTCCCTGGCGAGGATGGCGAGGGAAGCTATACCGGCGACTATGAACTTCTGTTCTACCTTGAGTTTAAGAATAAAGTGTGGAACAGCGAAAGCGGAGAAATGGAAGAAGGCGACGAGTATGTTGTCTATGGTAAAGGCAGTATGCCGATGCATATTCCTCATATCACATGGATGCAGCTGGCTGCGGAAGATGACTGGGTGAGAGTCGGCAGTTCTACGTCGATTAAGGTGGAAGAGTATGGTGAAGAGGCTGCCGACTGGGATTGGAGCGACGTAGAATTGATTGCCCAGGCAAAGAATGGTAATGACGCGTGGAATGGCGCCAACGAGGGCTATTTCTCTTGGGATGCTTCTACACAGACACTAACCTCCCTGAAATCAAATGACAACAACGCTGTCACGCTGAGGTTTGCACTCAAGAGCAATCCGGAAGTTAACACCTCAATGGCTGTCCGTACAGGCGAGGGCTGGAATTACACGTCAATCAAGACAAGCCAGGAAGTGATGGAACAATCGGCTCCATCTTACTTCGCCTTCAGTTTTGACTGGACACCGAAGAGTAGTGAGAGCGAGAGATTTGACTACTATTCTATTGAACTTGACCCTGACACCAACCCCGACGGCTACTTCCGTATCTCAACACAATATGCCAGCCAGGGGTGGCCGCTGGAGTGCAACTACGCTACTCCACCAGGCGAGTACAATCTCCGTTTCCGCCTAAAGAGCGACCACAGTGTATATACTACGATGAAGATTATCATTAACTAACCCAATCCGACCGAGGCCTTCCAAAATGAAGGCCTCGGTTGCGTAAAGGGAAATAACTGTGCAACTAAGCAGTTTTCTATGTTTTCGGAATTAAATCCTGCATAAATCGCGATAATTATGTAACTTTGCACTATGATACTCAAAACTCTGGCAGTAAGCAATTATCGCAACATAGAGCAGGCTGACCTACAACTCTCGCCGAAGCTCAACTGCTTCGTTGGCAGCAACGGGGTGGGGAAGACCAATCTGCTCGATGCAATATACTATCTGTCGTTCTGCCATAGCGCATTCAGTCAGACTAACCAGCAGGTGCTGCGCCACGGTCAGGAGTGGATGGCGCTCAACGGCACCTACCTCACTCCGCAGGGCGAGGAGCTGAAAATAACCTGCGGCCTCAGGGCAGGCCATCGCAAGTCGTTCAAGAAAAACGGCAAGGAGTACCAGAAACAATCTGAGCACATCGGCCTCATTCCGCTGGTGATGCTCTCGCCGCAGGACAGCGAGCTGATACTCGGAGGCAGCGAAGTGAGGCGCCGCTTCATGGACATGGTCATCTCGCAGTATGCCCCCGATTATCTCTATTCGCTGATACGCTACAACCAGGCCCTTCAGCAGCGCAACACTCTGCTTAAGGTGGAAGGGCCTGTTGACGAGACCCTCCTCTCTGTCTATGATGCCCAGATGGCTGAGGCAGGCCAGGTGGTCTATGCTTATCGCAAGCAGTTCGTGGCGGACTTTGTGCCTATCTTCAATCAGGTGTACGCCTCGTTAGGCAATACCGATGAAGAGGTAGGCCTCAGCTATCGCTCCCATTGCCATGACGAGGAGCTCCTGCCTATGCTGCACTCCCACCATGAGAAGGACCATATTGTGGGCTATACCCTCAAGGGCATACACCGCGACGACCTTGAGATGCAGCTCAGCGGCTATCCTCTGCGCTACGAGGGTTCGCAGGGGCAGAGCAAGACTGTCCTCACAGCGCTCAAGTTTGCGCAGTTCCGCTATCTCCGCCAGCTGGTGGGCGACCGCACACCATTATTATTGCTCGACGACATCTTTGACAAGCTGGATGCCGAGCGAGTGGCGCGCATAGTGCGCCTTGTGGCCAGCGAAGACTATGGCCAGATATTCATCACCTCCACCAGCAGCGAGGTGCTCCGCCAGGTCATAGCCCAGACAGGCAAGGACCACACATTCTTCCATGTAAGTAACGGACAGTATGAAGTACAATAAGGCACGCCCCATCGATGACCTGCTCCATGAGTTCCTGCGCACAGAGGGACTCGAGACCCCACTGTTGGAGCATCGGCTTACCACTCAGGCATGGCCTGCCGTGGTAGGAGAGTACGCTGCCGCTCAGACAGAGAGTCTTCGTATCTCCAATCAGACACTCTATGCCCGCATCAACAGTCCTGTGGTGAGGCAGGAACTCCATATGCAGCGCACCGAGCTGGTGCGCCGTCTCAACGAGTTCGTCGATGCTTTTGTGATAGCAGATATAAGATTTTCATAAAAAAACTCTTAATTCCTAATTCCTAATTCCTATTTTTTTATTACCTTTGCTCCGCAAACAAAAAAACACGGGTGTTTTCCAGAGTGGCCAAATGGGGCAGACTGTAAATCTGCTGTCTTTCGACTTCGGTGGTTCGAATCCATCAGCACCCACACTCGCGCCCGCTGTTAAAAGCGGGCGTTAATTATTTACCCCTTACCTCTAATCTCCTTATCTGTAATGAAAAGAATCGTCATCTTTGCTTCAGGCAACGGCACCAATGCCGAGAGGATAATCAAGCATTTCGAAAACAGCGACGTTGCGCGCGTGGTGCTCGTCGTTACCAACAAGGCGGAAGCCTATGTCAGGCAGCGCGCAGAGCGCCTGGGCGTGGACAGCGTGGTGATAACCGGCAAGGAGATGAAGGACCAGGCCCGCGTTACCTCGGTGCTTGCAGACTATGGGGCAGACTTCTGTGTGCTGGCAGGTTATCTGCTGCTTGTTCCGCAGTATATAATAGATTATTTCAAAGGTGACGTAGTAAATATCCATCCCGCCCTGTTGCCCAAGCACGGTGGCAAGGGGATGTATGGCGATCGCGTGCATGCTGATGTGCTGGCTTGCGGTGATGAGGTCAGCGGTATCACGGTCCATTATATCGACCATCAATTTGACAGGGGGCGCACCATCATGCAGGCATGTTGCCCTGTGATGGAAGGCGATACCGTTGAGAGTCTCGCGCAGAGAGTCCACAAGCTTGAGTACGCCTATTTCCCTGCAGCTATAGAGTACGCATTAACAAACAGATATGAATAAGACAATCTTTTCCTTAATCGTAGGACTGCTCTTCCTCGTTGTTGCAGGGTGCAGTAGTCCGGGCGTGTTGGACAGCGAAACTGCCGCTAACGATAGTGCGATAGCTGATTCCATAGCGTTTGATACCGTTACGGGTATAAGTGTGCGTAGCGCGCAGAATCTTTATGCTGCCGACAGCGTGAAGCCCGTTGTGGTGTGCGGCTACATCGTGGGTACGGTAAAGGGTTCGTTCGCCTCCGGCTGCGACCTCACGCCCCCGTTCTCCGTGGAGACCAACTTGCTGTTGGCGGACTCCGTCAACCCCGCCAGCATCTATGAGTGCATGCCGGTAGAACTGCAGAAAGACACAAGGATTCGCAAAAAGCTCAACCTTGTTGACAATCCGCACATGTGCGGTAGAAAGGTAGTGATTAGGGGTATGCTGCAGAAGTATTTCAAGGTGGCGGGCCTCAAGTCAACTAATCGTTTCCGTATCTGCGAATAAGCAGTATTATATAACAAAGATGCCGTGTATCCAATATACACGGCATCTTTGTTATCTCTTGTAGCTTCAGTAAAGCCCGCCTATGTCACTACTCGGCGGAGTTTGATTACAAAGCCGCCACCGGGGGCGAGGTGTATCTTGCGCTTGGTGTTCTTGTCGAAGCGGATGCCTTCGATTACCTTGTAATCGGTTGCTACGCGGTTGGCCATGTTGCCGTCCTGGAAGATTGTTACCTCGAAATAAGCGCCGTCGCGGTCGCCTGGCTCAAAGAGCTGCGAGATGTCTATCTCCACGTCGCGTGCCTCCCAGTTGTTGAGGCCTGCTATCCACCAGTGCTTACCGGCCACTCTGCGGGCGGTGACGATGTACTTGCCGATTTCGCCGGCGAGTACTTTGGTCTTCTCATACTGGTTGGGGATAGATGCTATGAAGCTGGCGCACTCTTCCTCTTTCTCATAGGCGGTGGGGGAGTCGGCCATCATGGTGAGAGGTGAGTCGAAGACTACATACATAGCCAACTGGTGGCAGCGTGTGCCTTGGGTCTGGGGGTAGTAGTAGTCGCCAACAAAGTGGTTCTTGGTGTTGTTGCGCATACCGCCGGGGGTGTAGTCCACATAGCCTGGCATCATGCGCAGATAGGGGAAGGTGACTGCGTAGGTGGGGAAATCATCCTTGTTGCTGCCCCACTTAGCCTGCTCGAGTCCCCATACGCCTTCCTCGTTGAGGATGTTGGGGAAGGTGCGGTTATAACCTGTGGGAGGATACATGCCGTGGTAATCGAGGAAAATGTGGTACTTGGCGCATGTCTGGGCGATATGGTATGCCTGCTCCACTGCGGTCTGGTCGTTGCGGTCGAGGAAGTCAACCTTGAAGCCCTTGATGCCCATCTGGCTGTACTGCTTGCAGGCCGCCTCAAGCTGCTCGCTGAGCACGTTGAACCCAAGCCAGAGCACAATGCCTACACCGCGCTCCTTGCCGTACTTAATGAGCTCAGGCAAGTCTATCTCCTTGACGGTGTGAAGGATGTCAACGACTTCGTTGTCGTCTTTCTCATTTTTGCGTGGGTAGTACCAGCCTTCATCGAGGGCGATGTATTCTACTCCGTGCTTGGCGGCAAAATCAATATAATATTTATATGTGTCGGTGTTGATGCCCGGGCGGAAGTCAACGCCGGTAAGTGTCAGGGCGTTCCACCAATCCCAAGTCAGCTTGCCCGGCTTTATCCAACCAGTGTCGCCAATGCGGTTGGGTGATGCGAGGGCATAGACGAGGTTGTTGACCGGCATCTCGGTGTCGTTGTGGGTAACTACCATCACGCGCCAGGGGAAGGTGCGTGTGCCGCTGACCTTTGCGATATAATCCTCGCGCTCTGTGATAACGAGTTTCTTGCGACCGTCCACAAAGGTATGCTTCTTGGGATACTTGGCAAACTCAGCTGTCAGCTTGGCTTTGGAGGCGCGAAGGAAGATGCCGGGGTAGGACTCGAGGTCGCTCTCCATAAAGCTGACCTTAGTGCCGTTGCAGTCAACGGCCAGTGGAGTGAAAGCTACTTGGGTGGCCTCAGAGAGTTTGATGTTCTGATATACATTCTCGAATGACACTGCGTAGGGGCCGTAGCCGTATTCGTTCACGTAAGGTATCCACGCCTCGTAGTCATCGGGGAAGTTATACTCGGCGAGTTCGCCCTCGATAATCATGTCGCCTTTCTTTTCAGAAGCGAAGCGATAGGCGATACCGCTGTTGTAGGCGCGGAAGATTACGCTGAAGCCGTCGGCCATCTTGAGAGTCATCTCGTTGCAGTTGTTCTCAACGGTGGTCTCGCGGTAGAAGGGGGCTGCCACCTGCTCGTTGATGGTGGCGACGAGCTTCTTCTTGAGCACGGGGTTGACGCCTACCTTGGGGCCGCCCTGCACGGTGAGACCGATACGAGAGTCCTTGAGCAGGGCTGTGGTGCCGTCGAAGATGGAGAACTTGAGGTCGCTGCCGAAGGTCACCTCAACCTTCAGTTTGCCGTCGGGCGAGGTAAGAGTCTCTACCTTGTCGGCCGCCTGCAATGCCATTGTGCTTACAAAGGCTATTAAGGTGAATAGAAGTTTTTTCATTTTATTTGTTGTTTATGGGTTATTATTCTCTTATCTGTCGTAGTTGCGAGCGTAGTCTATCATCTTGATTGCGGTGATGGCATACTCCTCGCCCTTGTTGCCGAGGCTTCCGCCGGCGCGCTCCTGAGCTTGCTCTACGCTGTTGGTGGTAAGCACCCCGAAGATTACAGGCATATTGCCTGTGGCATTGAGTTGGGCGATGCCGTTAGTACACCCTTGGGCGATGAAGTCGAAGTGGGGGGTGTCGCCCCTGATGATGCAGCCTATGGCAATCACGCCGTCCACAAGGCCACTCTTGACCATCTTGTTGGCTGCAAAGATTAGCTCAAAGCTACCTGGCACAGTGCGCACCATGATATGCTCGGGCTTGGCTCCGTGCTTCTTCAGCGTGCTGACGGTGGCATCAAGTAGCGGGGTGGTGATATGGGAGTTCCATTCACATACCACTATTCCCACGCGCATATCTGATGCAGAGGGTATGTCTTGCAGGCTGAGGTTATTGATAGTAGATGACATCTTGGAATGGAAAAAGTAAAAGTGGAATTTGGCTTCCACTTTTTACCTTTGTTGTTACTTGGTTGCTCGCTGGATGTATTTCTCAATTGTTTGAGCCTCACCGCTCTCGGGGTATTTGGTCTTTACCTGCTGGTAAAGCTCAAGCGCTTGGTCAAGTTTGCCTTGGCTCTCCAGTAGCTCGCCGGCCTGTACGAGACAGTAGGGACTGACGATAGGATTGTCGGCTCGCTCGGCAGCATCCTTAAGGAGGCCGATGGCCTTGTCTATCTGTCCCTTCTTGGCATAGCAGTTGCCGAGGGCAGCGATGGCATTGTTAGAGATGAAAGCATCGTCTTTTGCGTCAAACTCCTCAAGGTATTTGATGGCCTTGTCGTAGTCAGCCTTGTAGTAGTAGGCGAGACCTGCGTAGAGGTTTGCCACGTTGCCAGTCTTGGTGCTGCTGTACTGCGAGGCAATCTTCACAAAGCCGGGATAGCCGGCATTGTCGCCATTGAGTGCCTGATCAAAGTTGCCCTGAGCAAAGTACTCCTGCCCTTTGGCAATCTTTGTTGCTGCCTCTTCGTTCTTGTTGTCAATGTGCCTGTTGTAGAGGTACACGCCGATGAATATCAGTGCGGCCAGAACGATAACAGCCACAATGGTGCTGATAATAGGATTTCTCTTGATTTTCGCCATGAGCCCTTCATTCTCCTGAGGCTCGGGAGTTGCGTTAGTCTTCTTTATTGTTGCCATTTTTTTATGTGTTTATTTGCGTTTTGTGTTTTGCTGCGCAAAGGTAGCTATTTTTTTTAATATAAATGTGTGGTGAGAGGCTATTTTTCTGTTTTGCGAGTTCTTTTTCTTTTTTCTCGGGTGGTTGGGGCTGTGTTTGCTTGTTGCGGATGAGCTCCAGTGCCTTGGTGATGCATGTGTCGTGCTTGAGCAGGTAGAGGCTTGCGCTCTTGGCGTCGAGGAGATAGTCTATGATGCTGCTCAGCAGGTTGTCTTCCAGCAGTTTCTGCGATTTGCGTATCAGCAAATTGCGCCTTTTCAGACCGTCGCGCTCAGCATAGGTTGCAAACTTGTCAACGAGGTTCTGCTTCTTGAGATATGCGGCAAGTTCCTCCCATGTCCTGTATTTCCTGAGCTCATCTCTGTGGCTGTCGGCATAGTTAAAGGCAAACTCCGCCAGTCGTCGGCTGGAGGCGGCCTCCATATAGTAGGACGTGATGTCAGTGGTGTCGGCAGGTATAAAGATGTCGGGCATCACTCCGCCGCCGCCAAAGACGGTGCGCCCCAGGTGGGTGCTGTATTTTTTGCCGCTAAGATGGATGCTGTCCTCCGACAGCAGCTCGCCTTTCTGATAGCGTTCGAAGATATCGTTCTGGTAATCTTTGGCATCGCCCTTAACGTATGGCTTTTGCAGGCATCGGCCCGAGGGGCTGTAGTAGCGTGCTATTGTTAGCTTGAGCAGCGAGCCGTCGGGAAACTGTATGGGCTCCTGCACCAGTCCCTTGCCAAAGGTGCGACGCCCCATAATGATGCCACGGTCATTGTCCTGAATGGCAGCGGCAAATATCTCGCTGGCGGATGCCGAGGTCTCGTCAACCAGCACCACCAATGGTGTGGTCTTGTAGTCGCCACGGCCGTCGCTCCTGTATTCGGTGCGCTCCGACTTGCGTCCCTCGGTATAGACAATCATGCGTTTGCCGGGCAAGAATTGATTGGCGATATTGATGGCTGCATCCATATAGCCGCCGCCGTTGCCACGGAGGTCTATCACCAGGCTATTGGCTCCCTGACTGCGAAGCTCGGCCAGCGCCACCAACAGTTCTTCGTATGTCCTCTCGCCGAAGGTGTTGATACGGATATAGCCTGTGGTCTTGTCAATCATTGAATAGACATCAATGGTCTTCACCGGCACTGGTCCGCGCGTTACCTCAAAGGTGCGTACGGAGGGAGTCCCTCTGCGCATGATGCCCAGCTTTATTACCGAATTATTGGGACCTCGCAGTTTCTTCATGGCATATTCGTCGGTGAGGAAGTCGCCTACAAACGGCTTGCCGTCAACCTTCACTATGCGGTCGCCATCCATAAGGCCCACATCCTCGGAGGGACCTCCTTCCACAACGTGGACTATACGGGCTGTGTCCTTAATGATGGAGAATATCACGCCTATGCCTGAGAACTCGCCTTTGAGTTCCTGCATCTCTGCCTCCACTTCTTTGGCGGAGGTGTAGGTGGAGTGGGGGTCAAGCTCCAGGAGTATCTTGGGCAGCGATTTCTCCACCAGGTCGTTGATGTCAACGGTGTCCACGTAGCGGTCCTCCACGGCAAAGAGCATATCGTTGATTTTGCTGTTGGTGGAGTTGGCGATGCTCAATCGGTTGCTGCGGAAGTGGCTGGCGTAGAACGAGCCTACCAGTATGCCCACTGCCACGCTCACGGCAATGATGAGCGGAGTATAATTGCGAAATTTATTGTTGGCCATCGTCGTCAAGGTTAACGTAGCATGTCTCTATGCCTGCTCTCTGCAGCAGCCGTATGCCGTCGTCAAGGCGGTAGTTCTCTCCATACACCACGCGGCTGATGCCGCATTGTATTATCAGTTTGGCGCAGTCGATGCAGGGTGAAGCGGTGACGTAGAGAGTGGCACCATCGCTGTTCTGCGATGAGCGGGCAATCTTGGTGATGGCGTTGGCCTCAGCGTGCAGCACATAGGGCTTGCTCACGTTGTTATCGTCCTCACATACATTCTCAAAGCCCGACGGTGTGCCGTTGAAGCCGTCGCTGATGATGGCGCCGTCTTTTACCAGCAGGGCGCCCACCTGGCGGCGTTTGCAGTAGGAGTTCTCTGCCCATATCCTTGCCATGCGCAGATAGCGGCGGTCAAGTATGTCTTGCTTTCTGTTTTCGTTCATGAGTCTAATTCTTTATCCCATCTCTGCGCAGCATTGCCTTGAGGCTGGGGTTGCGGTGGCGGAAGTTTCTGTATAGCAGGGCGGGGTGGGCGGTGTTGCCGCGCTCCAGTATCTCGTGGCGGAAGCGCGAGGCCGTCTCCTTATTAAATATCCCCTCCTCCTGGAAGGCGGCGAAGGCGTCGGCATCCAGCACCTCGGCCCATTTGTAGCAGTAGTAGCCTGCAGCATAGCCGCCCGTCATGATGTGCTGAAACTGAGTGCTCATACAGGTGCGGCGCTTTGAGGGCTTGTGAATCATGGCGCGTGCCCATGCTTGCTTCTCAAACGGGATGATGTCTTCGGTGAGGGGCTCGGTGCGAGTATAGTAGGCCATGTCGAGCAGACAGAATGACAACTGGCGCAGACAAGCCATGCCGGCGTTGAAGTGGCGGCTCTCTATCACGCGGTCAATCAGTTCGTCAGGCAGCAGCTCGCCCGTCTCGTAATGGTAGGCGAAGGTGTGGAGGAACTCCTTCTCCAGTGCGAAGTTCTCCATGAACTGCGAGGGCAGCTCCACAAAGTCCCAGTACACGTTGGTACCGGAGAGGGTCTCGTATTTGCACTGCGAGAACATCTCGTGCAGGCCGTGGCCAAACTCGTGGAGAAAGGTTGACACCTCGCCCAACGTCAGCAGCGCAGGCTTCTCGTTGGTAGGCTTGGTGAGATTCATCGTTAGCGACACGTGGGGGCGCACATTCTTCCATTCTTCCTTTTCTCCATTCTTCCATTCTTCCTTCCACTGCCCCTGATAGCTGGTCATCCACGCACCGCTCTTCTTGTTGCTGCGGGGGTGGAAGTCGGTGTAGAGCACGGCCAGATATTTGCCGTCGGCATCGTGCACCTCAAATGCCTTCACATCCTTATGATAGACGGGAATATCCTTATTCTCCCTGAAGGTGATGCCGTAGAGCCGCGTGGCCAGTGAGAACACACCCTTGATGACGTTGCTCAGCTCGAAGTAGGGGCGCAGCATCTCGGCGTCGAAGTTGTAGCGCTCCAGCTGCAGTTTGTGGGCATAGTAGCCCACGTCCCACGGCCGCATCCTGAAGCCGTGACCCTCGATGTGGCGGGCGTAGTCACGTATCTCTTTATAGTCCTGCCTGGCGGTGGGCTTGTAGGCGGTGAGAAGCTTGGTCAGGAAATCCTCCACCACCTTGGGGCGCTGAGCCATGCGCTGCCTCAGTGCCAACTGGGCGAAAGTCTTGCAGCCCAACAGCTGGGCCGTCTCCATACGCAGGTTCACCAGGTCGCGGGCCAGCTGCAGGTTGTTATGCTTGTTTTTCTTGATGCAGAGAGTGTTGTGAGCCATCCACACCTTGCGCCTCAGGCTGCGGTTGTCGCAGTAGGTCAGCAGCGGGCCGAAGCTCGGCGCCTGCAGGGTGAACAGCCATCCCTCCTTGCCCTCCTCCTGGGCGGCAGTGCGGGCCAGCTCCAGGTGTAGGTCTGGCATGCCGCTAAGCTCGGCCTTGTCGGTGATGAGCATCTTGAAGCGGTTGGTGTCCTTCAGTACATTCTGCGAGAACTGCAGCGCCTTGACAGCGAGCTCTGTGCTGAGCTGCATCAGCCTCTCCTTCTTCTTGCGTGGCAGGCCCACGCCGCGTCGCTTGAAGCCCTCGTGCACCTCGCAGAGCAGGCGGTAGTCCTCGTCATTCACACCTTCTTTGTGGACAAAGTGGCGCTTCACATGGTCTATGCGCTCAAAGAGCTGCCTGTTGAGCATTATCCTATTGTTGTGCTCGCTGATGGCGGGCGCCATCTTTTGCGCCAGAGCCTCCAGATAGTCACTTGTGCAGGCGCTGATGAGGTTGCCCATCACCGTCTCCACGCGGGAGAGCAGTTTGCCGCTGCGCTCCAGGGGCAGCAGAGTGTTTTCGAAGGTAGGCTCGTCGCCATTATTGATGATAGCTTCTATCTCGGCGTCCTCGCGGCGCATCCCCTCCTCGAGGGCGGGCTGGAAGTCCTGCTCCTCTATCAGGTTGAAGGGCACGGTGCCGTGGGGCGTGTCGTAGGGTAGGAAGAAAGGGTTTGTTCTCATCGTCTTTGTGAGCATTGCTATAGCATGTACGCATTTGAAGCGCAAATTTAATAAAAACTATTTGAACAGGATGCATAATCACGTCTTTTTCGTCAAAATAACTGCGAAACGGTGATGCAGGGTCTTTCCTTTTGTGACGTCACATCGTCACGTCTTTCTGCGAGAACGCAGCCAGCCTTCACGCAATTTCCCCCCGACGCTTTAGGCCGAAA
>JAGCYL010000128.1 GCA_017960825.1 Bacteroidaceae bacterium
ATCCAAGCCAGATTTTATTATCCATAATATACGGGACAATTTCTTTATATTGCAAAGCTCGCTGATGACCTATTATCAAGAACTTCTTATCGTACTCAATCAACTGCGCCACATATTCACGAAATAGCGAGAAAGGCGGATTGGTAACGACAATATCTGCCTGTTTCAAAAGCTCTATGCACTCACGGCTTCGGAAGTCACCATCACCTTTTAGCGGATGGATACCAATTTCTTCTGGGTCGGGAATGTTGTTGCCGTTTTTGTCGCCCTCATATATCAGATAAACAGCTTTTTCGGACTGGTGCTGACTGAAGAGGTCTGCATCTTGATTCTTGTAACAAGTGGTGATAAGCCGCTTCAGCCCCAAGAATTCAAAGTTATAGGCAAAGTAGGTGAAGAAGTTCGATACACGCGGGTCATCGCAATTGCATAGCACCGTTTTACCACGGAATTGTTCGCGGTAATGTCTCAACTCATTATTGATGTCCTCTAATTGCGTATAGAATTCATCTTTCTTTGCTGCTTTTGCTGCATTCTGATTATTGTTTGCCATTCGCTGTTGCTTTAGTTTCTCTTTTTCGCTGCAAATTTAGTGAAAATTTCTGGAATCTGCAAAGCAAAATGAAAACAATCTAGGTCGGAGTATATTTACCACAGAAAACTTAACGCCACCCCACCGCTCCCATAAACTCCCATCACTCCCAGTCTCCTTATTCCCTATCCGCAATATCTTTTTCCTTATTTTGTTGAAACACTCCAGTTTCTCTAAATTTATTTTTCCTGGTTTTTCTTTCGATCAGGTAGTAACCACGTAGAGGTGGATGTGGTGGCTGCAGGCTTTGCTCGTGAACTTGTTCATGAGGGAAAGCATACGGACACCTCATCCCTTAGACGCAGTCTCTACCTGAACGAAAGGGTTTTTATGGTTTTTGTTGATACTGGATTTCACTAGGAGCCTATATTAATAAGTTTTTTATCATCTAAAATCACTCCCGCAACCCGCTTTTATCAAGATATTCATAGTAAAATTGCCAATTTTCAGCCTCCAAAAATCGCGTGTACGAAAACGAAGTGAACATCGCACCGAAATAGCGCGAATATGGCGATTTTGGTAACCGCAAGGAAATCAACCAGTTACCACTGCGCCAAATCTTGCCCCAATCCCCCGGAAACTTACGCGCCTCTCGTCAAATTTTACGCGGACTTCGCCAAATCTTACGCAGACTTCGTTATAAACTAAAGCGGCTCTCGTGGAAACTAAAGCGGACTTCGTGGAAATTAAAGCGGACTTTGTTGGAACTAAAACTGACCTTATTTTTGTACGAACTGACTCAATTTTTGCAACGTCGTCCTTTTTTCTCGGAAAAGCAACTATTTTTGTTTTTGGCTCCAATTTCCCTCCAATTTTCTGCACATTCTCCTACATTTTGTGCCATAATATTGACGTAATGACACCAATGGCCAATTTTGTGTCGCTCGTTGCGAAAATCCAGATATCTTCCCCCGTGTAAAATCACACCAAAATCAGCACCAAAACATCAAATTTCTCTATTTTGTCTTATTTCGCTGCAAAAAGTTTTGTCAATATTCTGCATATTCCAATTTTGTTATTTTATATAAAAATTACCCCCTCAATACACCCTCTGATTTGGCTCTCCCTTTGAGCTAAATCAGTATTTTTTTCCTTTTGCCTTCCACGTTTGCTCAAAAAAGTGTAACTTCGCGACGTAAAACACCATCCTCATGCAACAAAAGATTATCATTCTGGATTTCGGCAGCCAGACCACTCAATTGATTGGCCGCCGCATACGCGAGCTGAACACCTTTTGCGAAATATTGCCCTACAACAAATTTCCGCACGACGACCCGTCGGTGATTGGCGTAATCTTGGGCGGCTCGCCCTACAGCGTATATGACCCCGTGGCCTTCAAGGTGGACCTCTCGCAGATACGCGGTCGCCTGCCCATCCTCGGCATCTGCTACGGCGCCCAGTATATGAGCTACACCAATGGCGGTAATGTGGAGCCCGCCGGCAGCAGGGAGTACGGTCGCGCCAACCTCACAAATTTTGAGCAGGGCAATCCTTTGTTTAAGGACTTCACACCCAACTCGCAGGTATGGATGAGCCACGGCGACACCATCACCGCCCTACCCCACGGCTGGAAAACCATCGCCTCTACCGAGACTGTAACAAATGCCGCCTACCAATCTGATGCTGAGCCCATTTGGGGTGTGCAGTTCCACCCAGAGGTATTCCATAGCGTGCAGGGTACACAGCTGCTTCGCAACTTCGTGGTGGACATCTGTGGCAGCAGGCAGGACTGGAGCCCTGCTTCCTTCGTGGAGACCACTGTACAGGAGCTCCGCCAGCAGGTTGGCAACGACCGGGTGATTCTCGGCCTGTCGGGCGGCGTTGACTCTTCGGTGTGCGCCGTGCTTCTCAACAAGGCCATCGGCGACCGCCTGACCTGCATCTTTGTGGACCATGGCATGCTACGCAAGAATGAATTTCGCGACGTGATGCACGACTACGAGTGCCTCGGCCTCAACGTTATCGGCGTAGATGCCAGCGACAAGTTCCTCAGCGACCTCGCCGGGGTGACTGAGCCGGAGGAGAAGCGCAAGATTATCGGTCGCGACTTCATAGAGGTGTTCAATGCCGAGGCTCGCAAGATTTCCGATGCCAAATGGCTGGCGCAGGGCACCATATATCCTGACCGTATCGAGAGCCTCAACATCACGGGCAAGGTCATCAAGAGCCACCACAACGTGGGGGGGCTGCCCAAGGAGATGCAGCTCGGCCTGTGCGAACCGCTGAAATGGCTGTTTAAGGACGAGGTGCGCCGCGTAGGCCGTCAGTTGGGAATGCCAGAGCACCTTATCACGCGCCATCCCTTCCCCGGTCCCGGTCTGGCCGTGCGCATACTGGGCGACATCACTCGCGAAAAGGTGCGCATATTGCAGGATGCCGATGACATCTTCATACGCTCCCTGCGCGACTATAAGGTAAGACTCAAGGGCGAGGAGGCCCGCAAGGTGCTGGCAGCCGGTGTGCCTGCCAACATGAGCGAAGAAGGAGAAATCGAGGTTTCGCTCTACGACCAGATATGGCAGGCCTGCACGGTGTTGCTTGCAGCGGTGAAGAGCGTGGGAGTGATGGGCGACGAGCGCACCTATGAGCACCCCGTGGCCCTGCGCGCCGTGACCTCCACCGATGCCATGACTGCCGATTGGGCTCATCTGCCCTATGACTTCATGGCTAAGGTGAGCAATGATATTATAAATAAGGTAAAGGGCGTTAATCGCGTTTGCTACGACATATCCTCTAAGCCGCCCTCAACGATTGAGTGGGAATAGTTTGGAAGTTTGAAATTGGAAATTGGAAGTTGAAATTTGGGATATTATGTTTGACAACAGAATTACTCCTCAGTGGATTACTGAGTTGAAAGAAAACGAGATATTCGTCTTTGGCAGCAACCTGCAGGGAATGCATGGCGGAGGTGCAGCATTGATTGCTTTTCGCAAGTTTGGAGCCGTGATGGGCCAGGGCACAGGCCTGCAGGGCCAGAGCTACGGCATCCCCACGATGCACGGAGGACCTGAGGCAATAAAGCCTTATGTGGATGAATTCATAGAGTTTGCCAGGCAACATAGCGAACTGACATTCCTCGTTACACCCATAGGTTGCGGCATAGCGGGCTTTACCGTCGAAGAAATGGCTCCGCTGTTCAAAGATGCCGCAGAGGTGAGCAATATATGGCTGCCCAAGTCTTTTTGGGTGGTTATTTGCAATGACTAAATTGCAGTACTTTGCTAAAGCAAAGGGAGGGAGCACATTTTTATACGCCCCAGAGGATGGAAACTGGGAAAAAAGATGTATATTCGCGCTGCCTAACGTGAGTTAGTAGTTAGAACGTAAAAACAAATATCCATGATGCTTAATGCTCTTACGGCAGTGTCACCGATTGACGGGCGCTACCACGGCAAGACGGAGAGTCTTTCCAATTACTTCTCAGAATACGCTTTAATCAAATATAGGGTTAGAGTCGAGATTGAGTATTTCATTATGCTCTGCCAGCTGCCCCTGCCTCAGCTCAAGGGCTTCGACCAGAGCCTCTTCCCCAAACTGAGGGCAATCTATCAGAACCTCAGCGAGACCGATGCTCAGGCCGTGAAGGACATCGAAAAGGTGACTAACCACGATGTTAAAGCCGTGGAGTACTTTATCAAGCAGAAGTTTGACGAAATAGGCAAACTGGATGACTACAAAGAGTTTGTTCATTTCGGCCTCACTTCGCAGGACATCAACAATACCTCCTTTCCGCTGATGCTCAAGGACAGCATCAACGACATATATCTGCCCGCCCTGCAGGAGCTCATTGACCAGCTCAATGCCTACGCTGAGGAGTGGAAAGATATACCCATGCTTGCCAAGACACACGGCCAGCCCGCCAGCCCCACGAGGCTCGGCAAGGAGGTGCGCGTGTTCAGCTACCGTCTGGAGCAGCAGGTGGCCAGGCTCAAAGGCATGGCCTACCCTGCCAAGTTTGGCGGTGCCACAGGTAACATGAATGCCCACTGCGTGGCCTACCCCGACTACGACTGGCGCACTGTGGCTAACGACTTTGTAAGGAATCACCTCGGGCTGGAGCGAGAGCAGTACACCACCCAGATAAGCAACTACGACGGACTGGGCGAGATATTCGATGCACTCAAGCGTATCAACACCATTATCATTGATTTGGACCGCGACTTCTGGCAGTACATCTCAATGAATTACTTCAAGCAAAAGATTAAGGCCGGCGAAGTAGGCTCCAGCGCTATGCCCCACAAGGTCAATCCTATTGACTTCGAGAACTCTGAGGGTAACCTCGGTGTGGCCAATGCCGTGCTCATCCATCTCAGCACCAAACTGCCTATCAGCCGTTTGCAGCGCGACCTTACCGACTCTACCGTGCTTCGCAACATCGGTGTGCCCCTCGGCCACATGATGATAGCCGTAGCCAGCACGCTCAAGGGGCTGCGAAAGCTGCTGCTCCATCGCGAGAGTATCGATGCCGACCTTAACGACCAATGGGCCGTGGTAGCTGAGGGCATACAGACCATTCTGCGCCGCGAGGCATACCCCCATCCCTACGAAGCACTCAAGGCACTCACACGTACCAACGAAGCAATCACAGAAAAAAGCATTCATGACTTTGTGGCCGGCCTGGAGGTCAGCGACGAAGTAAAAGAGGAGCTAATGAAGATAACACCAGCCAACTATACCGGCATTTGAAAACAAAACAACAACTAACATCCACGCCGTGAAGGCGCAAAAAAAACAAACGAAATGGATTTTGAGAACAATTTCAACGAGACAGAGAGTACTAAACCACTAAACGAAGAAACAACCACCCAGTCTGGCGACCGCCAGACCCCAACCACAGACGAGGGCAACTACCGCCCACGACGCCATCATTTCACAAGAAACGAGAAAGAGAGCTATGGAGGCCAAGGAAGCTATCGCTCGTCATATCAGCGAGCAGAGCGCCCTTTCCGCCCACAGTATAGAGAACGCAGCGGTTATACACCCCGCTACGGAAACGACCAAGGCTTCACGCCGCGTTATGGCAGCAGTCAGGGATTTCAGCAGCGTCCGCGCTACAATAAGCCCTATGGCAGCCGCCCATCGTATGGCGCTGAGGGAGAGCGCTCCTTTGGTGGCTTTGACCGCGAAGAGGGATTCAAGTCACGCGGTTTCCAGCGCGGAGGATACCAGCGCGGAGGATATCAGCGCGGAGGCTTCAACAGCCGTCCGCAGCGTCCTTACCGCAAACGTACTGATGACTACGACCCCAGCGCAAAATACAACGCGCAGAAAGTGTTGCGTTACAAGGAAGAGAATATCGACCCCAACGAGCCGATACGCCTTAACCGCTACCTGGCCAATGCCGGGGTTTGCTCGCGCCGCGAAGCTGACACCCACATTACTGCCGGTGACGTGAAGGTTAACGGCATTGTCATCACAGAGCTCGGCCACAAGGTGCTGCGCACCGATGAGGTGCTCTTCAAGGACAAGCCTGTCAGCATTGAGGACAAGATTTACATCCTCATGAATAAGCCCAAGGGCTATGTCACCACTGCCGACGACCCCGAAGGTCGCAAGATAGTTATGGACCTTGTAAAGAACGCCTGCCCTGAGCGCATCTACCCCGTAGGGCGCCTTGACCGCAACACCACGGGCGTACTTCTGCTAACCAATGACGGCGAGATGGCCGCCAAGATGATGCACCCGCAGTATATGAAGAAAAAGATTTACCACGTATTCTGCGACAAGCCCGTCAGTTTCTCCGACATGCAGAAGATTCTTGAGGGTATCACCCTTGAGGACGGCGAGATAAAGGCCGACCGCGTAGAGTATGCCAGCGAGAACGACCGCAAGCAGATAGGCATAGAAATCCACAGTGGCAAGAACCGTATCGTGCGCCGCATCTTTGAGAATCTCGGCTACAAGGTGGTCAAGCTTGACCGCGTATATTTTGCCGGACTCACCAAGAAGAATCTGCGCCGCGGCCAGTGGCGTTTCCTTGAGGAGAACGAGGTGAATTTCCTCCGCATGGGAGCCTACGAGTAGAGAACAAAGAACAGAGAAAAGATAACAGATATGAAACGTACAAAGATAATCGATGCGCTGAAGCGCACAGACTACGGTAGCGAAGTGACGGTAATGGGCTGGGTGCGCACCAAGCGCGGCAGTAAGTCTGTTAATTTTATTGCCCTTAACGATGGCTCGACTATCAAGAACATACAGATTGTGGCCGATGCCGACAAGTTTGACGAGGAACTCCTAAAGCAGATAACCACCGGCGCATGCCTCAGCTGCACCGGCCAGCTGGTGGAGAGTATCGGCTCTGGTCAGGCCGCAGAGATACAAGCCACCGACATTAAGGTGTTTGGTACTTGTGACGCCGACTTTCCCATGCAGAAAAAGGGGCAGACTTTCGAGTATATGCGCCAGCATGCCCACATGCGTCTGCGCACCAATACCTTTGGAGCTGTGATGCGTATTCGCCATAATATGGCGATGGCTATCCACACCTATTTCCACGAGCATGGCTACTACTATTTCCACTCGCCTATCATCACAGCCAGCGACTGCGAGGGAGCAGGCCAGATGTTCCAGGTTACGACCAAGAATCTCTACAATCTCAAGAAGGATGAGGAGGGCAAGATAGACTACAGCGACGACTTCTTTGGCAAGCAGACCTCGCTCACCGTCAGCGGTCAGCTGGAGGGCTAGCTGGGTGCTACTGCTCTGGGCGACATCTACACTTTCGGCCCCACCTTCCGCGCTGAGAACAGCAACACACCACGCCATCTCGCTGAGTTTTGGATGATAGAGCCGGAGGTTGCCTTTATAGACCTCGACGACCTTATGGACCTTGAGGAGGACTTCATCAAATACTGCGTGCGCTGGGCTCTCGACAACTGTAAGGACGATCTCTCATTCCTCAACCAAATGATTGACAAGACACTCATTGAGCGCCTCCAGTCCGTCAACAATACCGATTTTGTCCGTCTTCCCTACACTGAGGGCATCAACATC
>JAGCYL010000129.1 GCA_017960825.1 Bacteroidaceae bacterium
ATAAGCAATGGCCTCCGCCACTATTGTTGCCACATCGACTACCAGCACATGACAGCCCGCTTCCTACCGGCTATTCCCCAGTGGCAGGAGATAAGCAATAAGCTGGATGCCTGATTAAGTTGTTACGCCGTTGCCTTTAATGCGTGGGGCTGTTTTTCCTATTTTTCGCCCTCAAAATGTCGCGTATATCGTTTTTTTGCTGTAACTTCGCAAACAAATTACGTTGCCCATGGGCAAAGAAGCAACTTACCCCGAGATACTCAAGGCCGTTACCGAGCGCCATTTCGAGCCCGTCTACGTGCTGATGGGCGAGGAAGCCTATTATATAGACCGCCTTGTGGAGGCCATCGTCAGCAACGCCCTCCCTGAGGAGGAGCGCGACTTCTGCCTCACCACCCTCTACGGTGGCGACACTACTATCCATGATGTCATCAATGTAGCCCGCGGATTTCCTATGGGCTCGCGCATGGTAGTGGTTGTCAAAGATGCCCAGGAACTGCGTGACATCGAAGAACTCAGCGTATATCTGCAAAACCCGCAGCCCACCACCATCCTTGTGTTGGTGTGTAAATACGGTACCGGCAGCAAGAAACTTGACCGCCGCAAGAAATACATGACCCTTGCAGCAGAGATAGGCGTGGTCTTCGAATCGAAGAAAGTCAACGAGAAGAACCTCGGTGGTATCATCGCCACATACTTCCGTGAGCGAGGCCTCACTGCTGACGTCAAGTCTGTTAGCCTTATCGCCGACTCTATAGGCAACGACCTCACTCGCCTATATGGTGAGATGGACAAACTCGTTAGCACCCTTACCTCTGATGTCAAAGCTATCACCCCTGAGTTGGTGGAGCAGCACATAGGTATCAGCAAGGACTACAATATTTATGAATTTATCAATGCCTTGATAACCAAAGATTCGTTCAAGGCTTTTCAGATTGCGAAATATTTTGACGAAACTCCAAAGCAGAATCCAATCCAACGAGTGCTTGTTTCACTCTTCGGAACCTTCTCTCAGATCATGATGGCCTACTATGCGCCCGGCAAAGATCGCCATACCATGGCCCAATATTTGGGTATTCAGGAATGGCAGGTGGACCGCAATATTTTTCCTGCCATGCGAAATTATTCTGCTGCCAAGGTCTTGTCAATTTTGTCAGTCATTCGTGACACGGATGAAAAATCTAAGGGCTTAGGAGGCTCAAAAATCTCAGATAGTGACCTCCTAAAACAACTCGTTTTTTTCATTCTGCACTAAATTTACCCCCTTCTTTTGACCAAAAACGTGTCGTTTTTTCCTAGAATGTCAGGAACCGACGACACGTTTTTTGAGGCTCTTTCTTAGTAGGGTAGGGCATTTGAGCTCCATTCCTGGCACCTGAGAATCGCGTAGAATTTTTCTTCCCGCCATTTGGTTGCGTACGCTGCAAAATTTCGAAATTTTCACGCTGTGCGAGTTCCTGAATTTTGAAATACAAATATTAACAATTCCACATCGCTGATTTGGATTTCAAAACCGCAACCCGGGAGTTCAAACCCCAAATCACCCACACTATACTTTTTGAGACGCAAAATGCAATTCCTAATTTTGAATTTTGAATTTTAAAATCAAAACCGCGATTGTTAACGCATCGTCTAATGCATGATACATATCTTAGTATCAGCAGATTATCCGAGTATACTCAACGGTAAAGCCAAATTAATGCACCCGAAAGCACAGTCGCGTAAATTTTGGATGCCCTCTAGATAATTCCTCTCAAGTCATTGCTCCACATTACCAAAGTATTATATTACAATATTAAAACTATACTTCAAGTTTCTCTTTCGCTTGATTTCGCACTTTTGATTTGCAAACGCATACTGCATGATTTGAAATTGCAAAAATCGATTCGCACATTAAAACTTTTAATTTTGAAATTTACTTTGTCATTTCAAAACTTTGGTTTAACTTTGCAAACCAATAAAAAATGGCAAAAAACCCCCGTTTTTTCAGTGGCCTGGAAAAACGTCGTCCAAAAAGGGTCACCAATTATCTAAAAACTGAACTTCAAATCTTCAAAATAAAATCTCCTTTTTTAAATTTCAAATTTCATTTCTTATGAAAGATCGCATCAAGTTAATTCAAAATCAGACCAACATGTCGCAGCAGGATTTTGCCAAGGCCATCGGAGTCGCTCCCGGCTCCTTGTCAAGTGTATATTCCGGTCGCACCCAACCTACCAACAACTATGTCCAGGGAATCCATCATGCATTCCCTGAGATTAACATCAACTGGCTCATGTTTGGCGAAGGAGAGATGACCTCTTCCGCTCCTCGGGAGGCTGACCCTACCCTCTTCCCTCCTTCCGACGAGACACCCGCAGCAGGGCACCCTTTTGAGGCTCTGGTTCCGAGGCAAGAGGTGCCAGTTGTGCCCGAAGTGCCTGCGAAAGATTTTGACAAAATTTTGCGCGAAGTTAAGGAAATTCGTGTTTTCTATTCTGATGGCACCTACGAAATTTTCCTCCCTGGAAAGTAGTCCAGCGCTCATCCAGAGCCCTTTTGCGCGTTATTATCTTCTTCCTGTTGTTAATTTTGTGCAGCTGCGGGAGTTTTTGTGTATTTTGTGTTTGGAATGAGAACAAAGTGTAAGCCCATATAATTAGGCTTTATTACCTGTTGTCACCAAATAGAAAAATTGTATTATCGTCCTCTTTTTCTTGTATTTATTATAAAAAAGGTGTACCTTTGCTCTGCCAAAGACGGCAATATACACATAATAACGCAACAAGCATGAATATCAAGTTACATACCCCCCAGAGCCTTAAGAACGGCAGTGGGATGAATTCAAAGAAGCAATTTTTCTTGTCGCTTTTGGCTACCACAGTGTCTATCGCGCTAACCTTCGGTACGGCAGCTATCGTAGATTATTGCAAGAAACAGAAAGAGAAGCACGAAATTGTGATGATGGTAATCTACGATATGTTAAGTTCGTTGGAGAGCATCGACCGTGCCGACTCTAACATCCGCAAGTCGATGCAACTACAGCAGCAGATAGCTGAGAACCCTGCCCTGTTTGATTCGTTGCGTTATCAGATATCATTCCTTATGCCCACGGTTGAATACACCGAGACCACGGAGCGCATCTTCTCATCGAGCATCGAGAGCATCAACACCGTGAGCAACGTACTTTTCACCGAGAATGTGGCAGAGTTCTATCACGTCCGCCGGCTCTACAAGACCACCATCTCTGACTCTGTTTATGCCGAGGCGTTACGGTCTCATCCTTTCTCCACGTTGGAGGAAACACTCAATTTCGACTACTGTGAATATGCTCTGCTGAGCAACGAGTTCACAGTCATTCTGAGGCGACTGTTCCTTCAGACCAAGAGAATGATGGACGTAACCGACGAGGAGATAGAGGCATATCGCAAAGAGAGGAAGCAGATGGACAAAGTCTCGCCGGCAGAGGAAGCCTTCAAGGACTCCGTAAGGACTGATGTAATGAGGCTTCAGCAGAAAATTACAGGAGCAAATAATAAGTAAATTAACTCCGCGCGCATAAATTTTATGTGCGAGTTCATGTTTGCGAGAACGCTCTAAGATTTTGCGAGAACGCTCTAAGATTTTGCGAGCACGCTCTAAGATTTTGCGAGAACGCGATTAGTTTTGCTGCCCAGGCTCTCAGATTTAATAACAAAGGCCACTGCTTGTTTGTCCGTATTTATCTGAATCGTTTTTTGCCATTTTTGATATAAATACCCTTTCTCGGTTCATGCTTTAGCTCGGTGCCATTCAGCGCATAAATCTTTCCGTGTTCTTTGTCTGGTATCATTTGACTGATGCCGGAAACTTCATCTATTGATAATGTAACATTAACGCGTCCTTGTTCGGCTTTCAAGAATGTCTTCAGTTCGTCGAGTGACTGGTATTCAATACGTCCCAAACGGGTATAACTCCATGAATTACTACCATAAAACAGCACAATCTGATTGCCGCTGTAGAGAATTACATCGCCAGCCTCGGTCGTAATCTGAGAATTGCTTGTTGGGAGTGAACGTCCCAGTCCGCCGACCTTTTCAAAACCTCCGTAGTCACTGGCCTCGTAAGTAATAGGATTCTGTTGGAGTGCAGCTACAAGTTCACGTGTGGCACTGTTGTCAACCAAATGGATGGGTAGTGTCTTGCCGTCGATTGTAATGTATATATCCATATATGATGTTGATGATTGTGCCTGTGCATTTTTATTTGAGCAGGACATAGTGAGCAGTGCGATAATTGCCACCATTAGGCGGGATGTTATTCTGTGTATCATCGTGGCTTTGTATTAAGTATGTCAATAATTGGCAAAATTACTAATTATTTTAGATTAAATGTCCCCTTTTATATGAAAAAGGTAACAAGACGGAATATAAACTCGTCCTAAGGCAGTTCATAATGTACTTTTTCGAGATGCACGTTTTCGGAAACGGTCAGAGCTCAGAGTGACTTCGCCCACGTTTATGCTACTATCGCCCAAACTAACGCTGACTTCGTTACAAACTAACGCTGACTTTGTAGAATTTAATGCTGACTTCGTGGAAATTAAAGCTGACTTTGCTGGAGATTTAGTAACAAAACTATGCCTTCTTGCAGCATCTAGTCCATTTCGGAGTCTTCACCTGAATTAACTGCAGTTCTCACAGCTCCTGTCGCGTGGCTTCCCTCCTTGGGAGAGGATTTCTGTGTTTATAGTAGCCATTTTGCCCTTGTGTTAGGTTTTTATGGCGTATAATCTTTGTGATTTCCCTTTTTTTTGCGAAATTTGCAAAATGAATTTATATTCGGGGTTTATTGTTGGATCGCAAAAAGGTCTGAAGAGAACGTAATCAAACGAAAAGTTGTGAATTTGCAGACAATTGACCGCGGATTGCGCGAATTGACGTGGATTTATTTTTATTCTGAAAACACAGATAAAAATTAATTTCCCTGTAACTCCTAACAAGAAATAAGATGAAGCGTATTATATTGATATCGATGATGTGCATGGCTGTGATGAGTATAGTAGCACAGGAACTGACAGTTGGTAGCTATAACATCCGATACAAGAATCGTGATGACAGTATCCGCGGCAATGGCTGGGTAGCGCGCTGCGGCCCGATATGCAATCAGATAAAGTGGGAGCGCCCTGACATATTCGGTGTGCAGGAGGCTCTTCATGGCCAGCTGGGCGATATGTTAGCGCAGTTGCCTGACTATCGCTGGACCGGCGTGGGGCGCGACGACGGCAAGACACGCGGTGAGTATGCAGCCATATTTTACAATGCGCAGCGCATGGAGCTGCTGGAGGAGGGACACTTCTGGCTCAGTGAGACACCTGACCGTCCCGGGTTGGGATGGGATGCGGCATGCGTGCGCATCTGCTCATGGGGTCACTTTAGGATGAAGGACTCAGGTAGGGATTTCTATTTCCTTAACCTGCACATGGATCATATCGGCGTGGTGGCCCGCAGCGAGTCAGCCAGACTGGTAATGAAGCGCATTACAGAGATGACCGATGGTGGCAAGAAACTGGCGGTGCTGACGGGCGACTTTAATGTGCCGCAGACGAATGAACTGTATAGCCTTTTTACCCAGTCAGGGATACTAAAAGACTGTTATACCTCTGCTGAGATGCGCTTTGCGGAGAACGGCACGTACAACGGTTTTGACTACCATGTCTACAGCGATGAGCGCATAGACCACATCTTTGTGACTCCGGCCACTACGGTGAATGCTTACGCCGTGCGCACTGACGGACGGTGGCAAGAGGACATGAACCTGAAGATGTCGCGCTGCAACCTGTCCGACCATTATCCGGTGTTTGCGAGGATTAAGTTTTAGGAGGTCGAGAGTCATGAGTTAAAAATTTTAGAGAGTTAAAAAGTTATGAAGAAGGCATTTCTATATTCATTATTGTTGATGTATGCGTGCGCGGTGTGCGCGCAGCGCGCTGATTATAATATTGTGCCGCTGCCTAACAGAGTGGCGGTGGACACTACGCAGGTGTTTGTACTACAGTCGGGTATGACTATCGCCTACGACACGTATGATGATGAGGCTGCTCGCACGGCGCAGATGCTGCAAGGCTGGATAGAGGAGCAGACGGGTGTGAAGCTTGAACTGAAGCCTGGCGACGGACGTGCCGCTGTGAAGATGCAGTTGTTTCCGATGCGCGGCAATCCTAGTGCTGTGAGCGAGAATTATTCTATCGTGGTGGACAAATCGGGCATCGTTTTGAGAGCCAGTGCGCCCGTGGGATTGTTTCGCGCTGCGCAGACGCTGAGGAAAAGTATTGGGTCAAGAGCCAAGAGCCAGGAGTCGAGAGTCGAGTTGCCGTATGTGAATATCGACGATGAGCCGCGTTTTTCCTACCGCGGTGTGCTGCTCGACTGCGCGCGTCATTTCTTCTCGGTGGACATGATCAAGCAGTTCCTGGACGTGATGGCGCTGCATGGATGCAATCAGTTCCACTGGCACCTGACTGATGATCAGGGCTGGCGCTTCGAGGTGAAGGCCCTATCCGACTTGGCAAAGAAGGGCAGTGTGAGGGAAAAGACGGCTATTGGTCCGGGTAATATGCGCATCTATGACAACATCCCTTACGGCGGCTACTACACTCAGGAAGAGTGCCGCGAACTGGTGCGCTACGCTGCTGAGCGATACATTAATATTGTACCAGAAATAGATATGCCAGGCCACATGCTGAGTGCGATGCATGTCTTCCCTGAACTGGGGTGTACGGGTGGTCCCTATCCTGTGGCTCCTCACTGGGGCGTGATGCGTGATGTGCTGTGTGGTGGTAATCCTAAGACGCTGGATTTCCTGAAGACAGTGTTTGGTGAGCTGTGCGACGTATTTCCTTCGGAGTATATCCATATCGGAGGTGACGAGTGTCCGAAGGAGCGCTGGCAGAAGTGCGCCAAGTGCCAGGCAAAAATCAAGGAGTTGGGCTTGACGAGTGACCCCAAGAATACAGGTGAAGGCAGGGGCACCCAGGATGGGCGCAGCGCAGAGAACAAGTTGCAGACTTGGCTGAACCACGAGATAGAGCAATTCCTTGCCCAGCGTGGGCGCAGCCTGATTGGTTGGGACGAGATTCTGTCGGGCGGCCTTACGGGTAACGCCATCGTAATGAGTTGGCGTGGTGTCAAGGGCGGAATAGAGGCTGCCCGTCAGCAGCATAGGGTGATAATGAGTCCGAATGTGTATGCATATATCGACCACCCGCAGCTGAAAGACTACAGCAAGCAGCCGCGCACGACGGACAGCTACCAAGTGTCGTGCAGCAAGATATACTCCTTTGAGCCTGTGTTGCCTGACAGTTTGACGGCTGAGCAGCGTAACTATATATTGGGTGTGCAGGCTAACCTGTGGACTGAGCATGTGGCTTACCCCGAGCATGTGTTCTATCAGTTGCTGCCACGCCTGGGTGCGATGTGCGAGGTGCAGTGGTGTAGCCCTGAGCAGAAGGACTTTGATGACTTCAAGAAGCGTCTGCCACGCCTGGAGAAGTTGTATGACCTGATGGGAGTGCAGTGGTGCAGGCAGGTTGAATGAAGACCGTTGAACAAAAACCGATAACCGATAACCGCTAAATTGTCAACTTGTCAACTAATTAATAAACTTTATAAAAAACAAGTATTATGAAAAAAGTAATGTTATTTATTGCCGCTATGGCATTTGTGGGCACTATGTGCGCCCAGCAGGACTGGGCTAATTTCAAGCGTTATGAGGACTCTAACAAAGAAGTGAAGACATGGCCGCAGAGTCAGCGCAGGGTGGTGTTTATGGGCAACAGTATCACCGACAACTGGGCTGCCCGCCATGCAGATTTCTTCAAGGAGAACGGCTATGTGGGCCGAGGTATCAGCGGGCAGACCACATATCAGATGGTGCTGCGCTTCTATGAGGATGTGATAGCCCTGAAGCCGAAGGCTGTGGTTATCAACGGCGGCACGAATGATATTGCGCAGAACAATCATCCCTACGTGGAGGAGCGCACGTTCCAGAACATTGTGGCAATGGCTCAGATGGCAAAGCAGAACGGCATCAAGGTGATACTGACGTCAATCACTCCATGCGACCACTATTCGTGGAGCAGTGTGACTGACGTGATTGCGAAGATTAAGAGTCTGAATGCTCGCGTCAAGGCCTACGCCAAGAAGAATAAGATGCAGTATGTGGACTATTTCTCAGCTATGGCAGACGAGCGTGGCGCCATGCGTGAGGGAATCTCCGAGGAGGGATGTCATCCCAATGCTGCCGGCTACGCAGTGATGGGCCCGCTCGTAAAGGCTGCTGTAGATAAGGTAGTGAAGAAATAGGAAGATATTAACCAATAATCGTTAACTTGTCAATTTTATAGAATGATGAATAGAAAACTATTAATATTTATGGTGTCTGCACTGGTATGCGCGACTGCCACCGGTGCAAAGAAAAACAATGTGATCACTTCTCCTGACGGCAAGCTCAGCGTGGAGCTACGTTTGGGCAAGGGTAGCGTAGGCTATACAGTGAGCCGTGAAGGTAAGTTGGTTTATACCCTGAGTGATATATGTGTTACACTGGCAGACAAGAGTGTACCTTCCGGTCTGGTGAAGATGGGTGCTGTGAAGCATGTGAGCAACTCGTTCAGTCCCGTTGTGCCGCTGAAGTTCTCCACGGTTAAGGAGGACTATAATGAGGCTACTATTTCGCTGGGAGCAGAGGGCGCGATGTTGCTGCGAGTTATGAACGATGCCGTAGCTTATCGCATGGTGCTGAAGGAGAAGGGCGACATCGAGGTGATGGACGACCAGTTCCGCCTGACGCCTGCAGAGGGCTTCACGGCTCATTATCAGACAACAGGTACTTTCCGTACGAGCTATGAAGAGTCGTACAAGGCAGGCTCGCTGCAAGAGTGGAGTGTGGCCGAGAAGCGTTTGGCTACCATCCCCTTGCTGTTGTCGCAGGGCGATACCGACTGCCAGCTGCTGTTGGGCGAGAGTGATGTGGACGACTATCCGCGCCAGTTTTTTACCACTGACGGCACAGCTATAGTGCCCGCATACCCCAAGTCGCCAGTGAAGTGGGAGCCTCGCGGCGACCGCAGCGAGACCATCACCGAGGAGGGGCCCGGCATTGCCCGTACCACGGGAGCGCGCGCCTTGCCATGGCGCTGGGTGGCTGTCACAGACTCCAAGGGGCTCGTTGAGCAAACCATACCGGTGCAGCTGGCTCGCCGCTGTGCACTGAGCGATGTGAGCTGGATTAAGCCCGGCCAGGTATCGTGGGAGTGGTGGAACGGAGCTGCGCCCTTTGGTCCCGACGTGGACTTCAAGTCAGGCTGCAACTATGAGACATATTGCTACTTCGCCGACTTTGCCTCCAAATACGGCATCCGCTACATCTTACTTGACGAGGGCTGGGCCAAGAGTACGCGCAACCCCTTTGAGTGGAACGACAATCTGCGCCTGCCGGAGCTTATCAAGTACTGTAATGACAGGGGCGTGAAGGTTATCCTGTGGCTGCCGTGGCTGGCAGTGGAGAAAAACCTGGACACCATTTTCGAGACCTATGCTTCGTGGGGTATCCCGGCGGTGAAGATAGACTTCATGGACCATGCCGACCAGTGGATGGTGAATTTTTATAAGCGGGTTACAGCGGAGGCTGCCAAGCATCACATCATGGTGGACTGGCATGGAGCCTTCTCACCGGCAGGGCTGGAGTATGAGTATCCCAACTTGCTGAGCTACGAGGGAGTGCTGGGACTGGAGCAGATGGGAGGTTGTACCACTGACAACACGGTTTGGTTACCGTTTATCCGTAATGCGGTGGGCGCAGCTGACTTCACTCCGGGCGGAATGTATAACATGCAACCGCAGCAGTATCACTCACGCCGCCCCAACAGTGGCGCACTGGGCACACGCTGCTTCCAGATGGCGCTGTATGTGGTACTGGAGAGCGGGGTGCAGATGCTGGCCGACAGTCCCACCCGTTATTACCAGAACGACGACTGCACGCGCTTCATAGCCTCGGTGCCGACCACGTGGGACGAGACACGCGCCCTTGAGGCCAAGGCAGGAGAGTATGTGGTGGTGGCCAAGCGCAAGGGCAACAAGTGGTTTGTGGGCGGCATCACTAACGGCGAGGCCCGTGACTTCAGGCTGAAGCTGGACTTCCTCGGTGCAGGTCAGCACAGGATGACGGCTTACAAAGACGGTGTTAACGCCGGTTACCAGGCAATGCATTATAATAAGGTAGAGCAGACTGTGACCTCAGCCACCACGCTGGACATCCATTTGGAGCGCAACGGCGGCTGGGCTGCGGTGATAGAGAATTGAAGAGTTGAAGGAATGAAGTATTGAAGAATTGAAAAGTTGTCAAATGAAAAAGGTTCTATATACTGTTATTCTGTTATTCTGCTGTACCGCGCTGCCGCTGCATGCCAATGGCTACGTGGCCGACGCCGATGTGCTGAAGGTGAACAATCGCCCTGCGGAGAGTGAGCGTCTGTTCCGTTCGAGTGCCGTGGAGGAGAAAATCAGAGAGGTAGTGGCGTTGCTGACCAACCACCGCCTGGCGTGGATGTTTGTCAACTGTTTCCCCAACACGCTGGACACCACGGTGTATTTTACAGAGAACGACGAGGACGGTCAGGCCGACACGTTTGTGATAACGGGCGACATCGAGGCCATGTGGCTGCGCGACTCGGGAGCTCAGGTGTTTCCGTATGTGCGGTTGGCCAAGCATGACGAGCACCTTAAGCGTATGCTGTCGGGTGTGATATTGCGCCAGCTGAAGTGCATCAACATCGACCCCTACGCCAATGCTTTTAACCGCCATCCCAAGCCCGACGGCCATTGGATGAAGGATATCACCAAGATGATTCCCATGCTGCATGAACGCAAGTGGGAGATTGACTCGCTGTGCTATGTGATTCGCCTGGCTTACGAATACTGGAAAGTGACGGGCGACACCAGCATCTTCGGCAACTCATGGGTGCAGGCGGTGGAGAACATCCTGCGAACCTTCCGCGACCAGCAGCGCAAGGACGGCAATGGCAACTATAAGTTTCAGCGCCGCACGGAGCGCCAGCTCGACACTATGTGCAACGGAGGCTGGGGCGCGCCCGTGAAGCCTGTGGGGCTGATAGCGTCAGCCTTCCGTCCGAGCGACGATGCCACCACGTTTCTCTTCCTCATCCCGTCCAACTTCATGGCGGTGACTCAGTTACGCAATGCAGCTGAGATACTGGAGACGGTCAACCGCCGCGGCGACCTGGCTAAGCAGTGCCGCGAGCTGGCCGATGAGGTCAGCGGTGCGCTGCGGGATTACGCCATCTACCACCATCCCAAGTACGGCCCCATCTACGCCTACGAGGTGGACGGCTTCGGCAACCAGCTGCTGATGGACGACGCCAATGTGCCGTCGCTGCTGGCTATGGCATACATGGGCGATGTGAAAATCACCGACCCCATCTATCAGAACACCCGTCGCTTTGTGTGGAGCGAAGACAATCCCTATTTCTTCCGCGGCAAGGCTGGCGAGGGCATCGGCGGTCCCCACGTGGGGCACGACATGCCTTGGCCTATGAGCATCATGATGCGTGCATTTACCAGCCAGGACGATGCAGAGATAAAGGAGTGCATCGAGATGCTGATGGCCACCGATGCGGGCAAGGGATTCATCCACGAATCATTCAACAAGGACGACGCCACAAAATATACCCGCGACTGGTTTGCATGGCAGAACACTCTGTTCGGAGAACTAATCATCAAGTTGATAGATGACGGCAAGCTCGCTCTGCTGAATAGCATATAGCTTAGTTGCAAAGGGGTAAAGTCCGCCTTACAGATTCTTTATCTTGTGGATTTGCCCTCCTGATATTATTAATAAGGTTGCGGCTCACCGCCATTGACAGCACGGAGACGCTGACGCCGGGAATCTGACACAGAGTCCTGCCGCACTCCTGCACCGTGGCGGTGGTGGTGATGACGTCATCTACTATGAGGAAGTGCTTGCCCCTGAGAGCCCGGAGGTCCCGGCTTTTTAGCAGGGGCAGGCGCCGCGCCGTGCCCAGCACGAATGAGCCTTTGATATTCTGTTGGCGGCTCGCTGCGGTGAGGCGTGTCTGGCTGGTCCTGTAGGGTCGTCGCTTGATGATATGTGTGTTTACGGGAATGCCTGTGGCCTTACTGACGCCAAGGGCGAGCTGTTCGCTTTGGTTGTATCCGCGCTGCGCCTTCCTAGCATAAGGTATGGGCACCGGCACTATCATATCCACGCCGTCAAAGAAGTGGCTCTCCGTCAGTTGGTGGCTCATCAGTTTGCCGATATGGTATCCGATGCGTGGCTGGTTATGGTATTTCAGGTGTAGCACCATCTCATGCTGCGCATCGTCATGGTCGTAGGTCATAAAGGCAGCAGCCCGCCTTATGGGCAGCTGCTGCCAGAGGGTGCGCTCTAGGCTGTTGCCGCTCTCCCCGCCGCAGTACTCGGAGACATTGAGGTCGAGCAGACAACTCACGCAGACAGTCTTCTCTGCTGTCTGCAATCGCATGCCGCACACGGCGCAGTGGCGCGGAGCGATGAAGTCCAGAAGCATTATTTAAATTTACAATTTACAATGTTCAATATTCTTCCCCCTTCAGGGGGATAAAAGGGGGGCTGTTCGCCTCACAGATTCTTTATCTCGGCGAGTGATTTCTTCACGTCCTCGGCATTGAGCTCATAGTCCTGCAGCGAGCCGCTGAGATACTGGTCGTATGCAGCCATGTCGATGAGTCCGTGGCCGGAGAGGTTGAACAGTATCACCTTCTGCTCGCCGGTCTCCTTGCAGTGGAGAGCCTCGTTGACGGTGGCGGCGATGGCGTGGCACGACTCGGGCGCGGGTATGATGCCCTCCGTCTTAGCGAAGAGGAGCCCCGCCCTGAACGACTCGTTCTGTTGCACGTCCACGGCCTCCATGTATCCGTCCTTGAGCAGCTGCGATATTATCATGCCAGCGCCATGGTAGCGGAGCCCTCCGGCGTGGATGTTGGCAGGCATGAAGTTGTGGCCGAGGGTGTACATGGGCAGCAGCGGAGTGAGGCCCGACAGGTCGCCGAAGTCATACTGAAACACGCCCTTGGTGAGCTTGGGGCAGCTGGCAGGCTCTGCGGCGATGAAGCGCGTGGGTTTGCCGTCCTTAATCTTATGGCGCATGAAGGGGAAGGCCACGCCGCCGAAGTTGCTGCCGCCGCCGAAGCAGGCGATGACGATGTCGGGATACTCTCCGGCCATCTGCATCTGCTTCTCGGCCTCGAGACCGATGACCGTCTGATGCAGGGCCACGTGGTTGAGCACCGAGCCCAGCACATACTTGCAGTTAGGCGTGGTCATAGCCAGCTCTATGGCCTCGCTGATAGCGGTACCGAGGGAGCCCTGGTTGTTAGGGTCGCGGGTGAGCACGTCCTTCCCTGCGCGGGTGGACATGGAGGGCGAGGGAGTGACCTGCGCCCCGTAGGTCTGCATGATGGAGCGCCGGTAAGGCTTCTGCTCGTAGGAAATCTTCACCTGATAGACGGCGGCCTCAAGCCCGAACACCTTGGCGGCGTAGCTCAGCGCGGCGCCCCACTGGCCTGCGCCCGTCTCGGTGGTGATATTGGTCACCCCCTGCTCATGGCAGTAGTAGGCCTGCGCCAACGCCGAGTTGAGCTTATGGGAGCCGACGGGGCTGACACTCTCGTTTTTGAAGTATATGTGCGCCGGAGTTCCTAGGGCCTCCTCCAGCCCGTAGGCTCTCACCAGCGGGGTGGAGCGGTAGAACTTATATTTCTCTCTCACGGGCTCTGGGATGTCAATCCACGCATCCGTCTGGTTGACCTCCTGTCGGCATAGTTCCTCGGCAAAGATAGGGAAGAGGTCTTCGGCCTTTAGGGGCTGCTTGGTGGCAGGGTGAAGCATGGGCTGCGGTTTAGTCACCATGTCAGCCTGGATGTTGTACCACTGTGTAGGAATCTCGCACTCTGGCAAGAAGAAGCGTTTAGTCATGTTGCTCATAGGATAAAAAGGTTTAGCGGTTAATAACTTGGTGCAAAATTAAGAATTATTTTCTTGACGCGCAAGGGGAGGGGGGGGATAGTTTTGAGAGTAGGGTGCTGACTGCATCTTCGGGGGTGGCGCACCGGTCGAGCAGCTTCACGAATGCGCTGCCTATGATGGCTCCTGCTGCGTGGCGGCATGCGGCGCTGTAGGTGGCGTGGTTGGAGACGCCAAAGCCCACGAGGGTGGGGTTGCGGAGCTGCATGGCCTGTATGCGCCGGAAGTAGCTCAGCGTGGCGGGGCCGAACGACGGTTGCGCCCCCGTGGTGGCGTCGGTGGACACCTGGTAGATGAAGCCGTCGGTGTGGCGGTCGATGAGGCGTATGCGCTCATCGCTGGTCTCGGGTGTGATGAGCATCACGATGCTGAGACCATGGCGGTCGGCAATGGGCTTGTAGTCGCGCAGGTAGATGTCGAGGGGCAGGTCGGGGATGATGGCACCGTCGATGCCGCATTCCTTGCACTGGCGGCAGAAGGGCTCAAATCCGAAGTGGCTGATTACGTTGAGGTAGCCCATTAGGAGCAGGGGGATGTGGACATGCTGTCTCACGTTGCTCAGCTGCTGAAACAGCCTGTTGAGCGACATGCCGTTGCGCAGGGCCTTGGCGGCGGCATCTTGTATCACGGGGCCGTCGGCCATGGGGTCGCTGAACGGTATACCTATCTCCACGATGTCTATGCCTGCGTCCTGCAAAGCCTGCAGGGTGGGGATGGTGGAGTGGAGGTTGGGGTGCCCTGCGCAGAAATATACGCTGAGAATGCGGTCTGGCTTATGGTTGAAAAGTTGGGTGATGCGTGTCATTGGTGTGAGAGGTGGTTTATAAATTGTTGTATCAAGTTAGTGTCCTTAAGGGCAGGGGCTGACTCAAAGCGACTGTTGAGGTCGTAGCCTGCCAGCCGTGGGTGGTTCAGACGGCTCAGATCCTCAGCATCGGCTACCGACAGTCCTCCGCTGAGCAGGAAGGGCGTCTGCCCCACATAGTGGCTGAGCAGGTGGTGGTCGAAGGTGCGCCCGCTGCCGCCACGCTGGGCGCAATGGGTGTCGAACAGAAGATAGTCGACCATCCCTTCATAATCCGCTGCGCTGCGTACGCTATGGATGCCCGCCACACTGATGGCTTTTATTATTCTGACGGTGGGTAGGGCAGCGCGCAGGGAGTTGCAATATTGCGGCGATTCATGGCCGTGGAGCTGTATGAGGCTTAGTCTATAGTCGTCGGCCTTCTGCATGATTTGCCTGATGTCCGCATCTACGAATACGCCCACCAGCGGGGTGCTGACTGGCAAGTAGGCGGGCTTGGCGGCCACGTATCTTGGTGAGGGGGGGTAGAACACCAGCCCTATCCAATCGATGCCGAGCGCCTCCACTTTGCGTATGTTTTGCGCATCGCGCATGCCGCAAACTTTGATTATCATAGGGGTCAGGGGTTGATGTTGGTTATTAGATGGCGTAGTGTCTGTCCGGGGTTTTCGGTCTTCATGAAGCTCTCGCCTATCAGAAATCCGTTGTAGCCGCACTGGCGCAGAAGGCTGATGTCGTCTTCGGTGGCGATGCCGCTCTCGCTTATCTTGGTGAACTCTGCAGGTATCTGGGATGCGAGCTTCACAGAGGTCTGGATGTCGGTATGGAACCGGTGGAGATCGCGATTGTTCACTCCCACTACGTCTATGTCATCACAGATGTAATCAAGTTCTTCCTCGCCGTGTATCTCAAGCAAGGTTTCCATTCCGAGTATGCTGGCAGTGTGGGCAAGGGTGCGGCACTGCGCCTTGCTGAGGCATGCGGCGATAAGCAGCAGTGCGTCAGCTCCCAGTAGCTTCGCCTCGAAGACCTGGTATTCGTCAATGATGAAGTCCTTGCGCAGTATGGGCAAGCTGACCAGGGGGCGCGCTGCGATGATGTCGGCACCGCTGCCGCCGAAGTATGGCCCGTCAGTCAGTATGGAGAGCGCGGCAGCCCCTGCCTGCTGATAGGCTGGAGTGATTATCTCGGGGCGTGCGTCCTGCTTTATCCATCCCTTTGACGGCGACTTGCGCTTAAATTCGGCTATGATGCCGATGGGCGACTGCCGCAGTGCCTGACTCAGCGAGCGGTGTGCCGGATTGCAGCCCATCATTTTCTCTGCTTCGCGATATAGTTCGCGCGGAGGATGCTGTTCTTTTATATCTTGCAGGTCGCGACGCTTGCGATTGCATATCTCTTCAAGGATAGTCATGGAGAATTAGGAATTGAGTTTCACAAACTTATTGAAAGCAGCGAGAGCCTTGCCGCTCTCCACCGACTCACGTGCAATGGCGATACATTCGTTGATGTCGTGCTCCGGCTCCATGAGTTTGATGGCGTATGCGGCATTGATGATGACTACGTTCTTCTGGCTGTCGGTGCCGCGGTTGTTAAGCACGTCGTCAAAGATTTTCATAGCCTCAAGCGCAGTGCTGCCGCCGTATATCTCCTCGGGGTGGATGCGGGCAAACCCCAAGTCTTCAGGAGCGCGCACCAGTTCCCGTTCGCGAGTCTGGAACTTGAAGTCGGAGGTACCTGATATCTCGTCGTAGCCGTCGATGCTGTTGACGATGCCGTATTTCACATCGATTTGGCTCAGGGTGTTGTGGTAGAGGCGCACCTGGCCGAGGGTGGCGACCCCCAGCAGCTGGTAGGTGGGGCGGCAGGGGTTAACCAGCGGGCCGAGCAGGTTGAAGCACGTGGGTATGGCCAAGGCCTTGCGGATAGGTCCGACGAACTTCATGCCGTAGGCAAAGAAGGGGGCGTGCAGGTAGGTGAAGTTGCATTCCTCCAGCGACTGGCGCAGTTTGGCTTCTTCCTTTTGGAACTTTACTCCGTGGTTTTCCAGCACGGAGCTTGCCCCGGACACGGATGATGCAGCGTAGTTACCATGCTTGGCGACCTTATAGCCTGCCCCGGCCACTACGAAGCATGCGCATGTGGAGATATTGAATGTGTTTTTGCAGTCGCCGCCGGTGCCGACTATGTCAATCACCTTGTAAGGCTCCAGATTTACCGGCACCCCGGTCTGCAGCAGTCCGTCGCGAAAGCCCAACAGCACATCAGGGGTGATGCCCTTAATCTGCAGTGCCATGAGCAGGGCTGCTATTTGTGCGGCAGGGTATTTCTCTTCGGTGATGCCAATCATCACCTGCTTGATTTCCTCACGTTTAGTGTATTCGCCTGCTATGAGGCGCGACAATAGAGATTTCATGTTATGGTTTTTAAGTTAACGTGTTATTTGCCAGGGTATCGTCTTTTTACATTAGACATATCTATTTTACATTATTTTTTATCGCTTCGCGAGCCAATTGCTTATTATTTTTTGTCCCTCGGGAGTAAGCACCGATTCCGGATGAAATTGGATGCCGCGAATGTCATAGTCCTTATGGCGCAGAGCCATTATCTGCCTTTCTTTGCTGCGAGCAGTAATCTCGAGTTGAGGGGGGAGACAGTCGGCATCAACTACCCATGAGTGGTAGCGTCCGACCATAATCTGCTGTGGCAGCCCCTCAAAGAGATAGTCTTCTCGCTCAATGACGGCGGGGGTCTGTACGCCGTGGAAGACTTCGCTGAGATTGACAAGCTTAGCGCCAAATATCTCGCCGATAGCCTGATGGCCGAGACATACGCCCAATATAGGCTTCTTGCCGGCGTAGGCTTTGATAACCTCCAGCAGCAGACCGGCCTCTTCGGGTATGCCGGGACCTGGCGACAGGAGCAGTTTGTCGGCATCTGCCAACTGCTCTATGCGAAACTGGTCATTGCGCAACACCCTGACCTCAGCACCGAGTGCCCTGACCAGATGAGCAAGATTGTAGGTAAAGGAGTCGTAATTGTCTATAATGGTAATGTCCATATTGTTATATCTTTTCTGCCATGCTGATTGCCTGCCTGAGGGCTCCCAGTTTGTTGTTTACTTCCTGCAATTCATAGTCCTCGTCGCTGCGTGCCACTATACCGCCTCCGGCCTGAAACCACAGCTCATTGTTACGGCTGATGAAGGAGCGAATGATAATGGCCTGATTGAGGTCGCCGTTGAATCCCGTGAAGCCGATGCATCCGCCGTATGCTCCGCGATTGTGTGGCTCATAGCGTGTTATCAGCTCCATTGCTTTTACCTTGGGGGCTCCCGACAGAGTGCCGGCGGGGAATGTGTCGATGAAGGTCTTGATGCTGTCCGCCTCAGAGTCCATCTGGCCGCTCACTCTGCTGACGAGGTGAATCACATGGCTGTAGTACTGCATCTGCTTGTAGGTGTCAACCGTCACGTTGTGGCAGTTGCGCGACAGGTCGTTGCGCGCCAGGTCCACCAGCATCACGTGCTCGGCATTCTCTTTGGGGTCATTGCGCAGATATTCGGCGTTATTTTGGTCTTTGGCGGGGTCACCGGTGCGGGCGGTGGTGCCGGCTATGGGGTCGATATACGCATGGCGGTTGCGTATGCGGCAGTGGGTCTCGGGCGAGGAACCGAGGACGCGAAACCCTCCGAAGTCGAAGTAGAAGAGATAGGGCGAGGGGTTAATGCAGCGCAGGGCCCTATAGAGCTTGAAATCATCGCCCTCAAACTTCTGCATGAAGCGTCGGCTGATGACAATCTGAAACACGTCGCCCCTCTTGCAATGGGCTATGCAGCGGCGTATATTCTCCTTGTGCTGCTCGTCGGTGAGAGAACTGCGGCACTCGCCAATGGGTCGGAATCCGAAAGCTTCGCCGTTGGCAGTGTTGAGCAGGGCTTCGATAGACTGGTAGTCGTCTGTCGGCTGTTGGCTTATCTCCACCAGGTCCAGAGTGTTGTTGTAGTGATTGAAGACGAGCAGGTTTTTATATAATACAAGGTATATGTCGGGCGCATCGTTTTTCTCTGCCGGCTCATCCATCACGTTAATATGCTCAAAGTATTTGACGGCATCAAAGGCAGTGTAGCCGAACAGGCCTGCATAGCCGTGGGTGTCGCCCTCAATCTCGAATTGTGCCATAAACCTGCCGATGGCATCCTCTACGCTTAGGGAGTCGTCTATCCTGCTCTCCCTGACGGAACCGTCGGGATAGAGCTCTCTCACCTTGCCGTGGTTGATGCTGATGCTGGCAATGGGGTTGAAGCCAATAAACGAGTGGCTGTTCTCTTCGCCGTGGTAGTCGCTGCTCTCCATCAGGCATGAGAGGGGCGAGATATCTCTGATTTTTATATACGCATTAACGGGCGTATATCTGTCGGCAAGGATAGTCTTGCTGTGGAGTTGGAAGGAATATGTCATTTTGATCAATGTTCAATGTTCAATGTTTAAGCGTCAAATAAGTCGCCATGTCTTTGTCGCCGCGCCCGCTCACTGTCAGCACGACAATGTCCGAGGGTTTGAAGCGCATCTTTGGCAGCGCAGCCAGGATGTGGGCGGACTCCAGCGCCGGGATGATGCCCTCCATTCGCGTCAGCTCGAAGGCAGCCTCCAGCGCCTCGTCGTCATTGATGACCATCACCTCTGCGCGCCCTTGCTTAGCCAGGTTGCAGTGGACAGGGCCGATGCCGGGATAGTCAAGGCCGGCGGAGATAGAGTAAGCCTCCTGTATCTGGCCGTCGTCGTCCTGCAGCACCATGATGCGGCTGCCGTGCAGAATGCCCACGCTGCCGCAGTGGATGGAGGCCGCCGTCTGCCCCGTGTCGCATCCCAGTCCGCCCGCCTCGGCCATCACCAGGCGCGTGCGCTCATCGTCGAGGTAGTGATAGAAGGTACCGATGGCATTGCTGCCGCCGCCCACGCACGCCATCAGATAATTGGGCCAGTCGCGCCCCGTCTGCTCCTTGAGCTGCCACCTTATCTCCTCGCTGATGATGCTCTGCAGCCTCGCCACGATATCGGGGTAGGGGTGGGGCCCCACAGCCGAACCGATTACGTAGAAGGTGTCCTGCGGATGGCAGCACCAGTCGCGGATGGCATCGTTCACGGCATCCTTCAGGGTCATGTTGCCGCAGGTCACGGGCCTTACCTCGGCCCCCAGCATCTTCATCCTCTCCACGTTAGGCATCTGACGCTCCATGTCAGTCTTGCCCATATACACGGTGCAGGGCATACTGAGCAGGGCGCACGCCGTGGCCGTGGCAACGCCGTGTTGTCCTGCCCCCGTCTCGGCAATGATGCGCGTCTTGCCCATGCGCCGGGCCAGCATCACCTGCCCCAGAGCATTGTTAATCTTATGCGCCCCCGTGTGGTTCAGGTCCTCGCGCTTAAGGAAGATGCGAGCCCCGTACTTGGCACTCAGTTTCCTGGCCTCATACAGCGGCGAGGGCCTCCCCACATAGTCGCGGAGCAGCGAGCGGTACTCCCTCTGGAAGTCGTCGCATTCTATGATGCCCGCGTAAGCCTGTTGCAGCTGCTCAGTGCATTTGTGAAGCACCTCGGGCACAAAGGCACCGCCGAACTCGCCGTAATATCCGTCTTTGTCAATATTGTAAGACATATGTTCAATGTTTAATGTGATAGTTCAAGAGTCGTGAGTTTGATATAAGCAAAGAGCCCTGTCGTGAGTGTTACGACAGGGCTCTCTATTCAATTTGTCAATTCTTCAACTTTTACATAGGGCGTCGCTACTCACAATTATGAAATTCTGAGTTCTGCCACCACCAAAAGTTGATAGAATGAAGATTCATCGCGATTAGTTTCGTTTGATTTCTGGGAGCAAAATTACGTATTTCTATTTACCTTCCAAACATTTTCGCGTTTTTTTTCACGTACTGCGCACAATTTGTTGCATTTTGCGTACAAATTGCAAAAAGGGCAAACGGGTATTTCTAGCTTTTTATTCGTCTGTTTCGTCGTTGTCTTCTTCCTCCCAGGGTGAGAGATCGCCCCAGAATTTGCGACTGTCGGCGTGGTCGCCGGCGGTGCCCTTGCCGCCTCCTGAAAGCATCAGGAGTGCGGTGGGGGACATCCGGACGAGCGAAATGGATGGTTGCTTGTATGTTCGTAGCATAGCTGTGTCTGTGTTTATGTCGGTTGCCTTATCTGGTGACCACTTTCTGCGTCTTACCGTTGGCCAGCCTGACAATGTTGATGCCTTTGGGGAGCCTGCTCTTACCGTTGACCTTGCGGCCTTGCAAGTCATAGACTGATTCTCTCTCTCTCTCACCCTCAACTCTATGGATGCCGCTGATGTCATCGTCAATGCTTATCTCATAATAGGGCGAGCTGTTGCCTGATGACTTGAAATATGCGCGGAAGGCATCGCAGAAGAAACTGCCGTTGCATTGCCAGAACTTGTCGTTCTTGATGTAGTAGGCATCGGCGTCGGTTATGGTCTTGCCCTGCTCATAAGAGCCGTACATCTTCACTACGTCAGCCGAACTGCCATTGGCCAATGCGGTACTGATGGTGACGTTGCCTGCTATGGGGGTGATTTTGTCGCCACTTACCTTGCGCACCAGTGCGGGGGTGCTGGCAGCAAGGGTGTTGAGCTTGCTAACCACAAGGGTGTTGTTCTCAATACCTGTGATGGAATAGTACTCTACGTCAGCGTTGCTCTCTACGGCGAACGGCAGGCAGATGGTGCCCCATTCGTTGGTCATGCTACGCTCGTAGGTCGCGGTGGTGGCGGTAAAGCTCTTGCCGGGATTGAAGTCATAGCCATCAGTCAGCATAAGGTTTGTGCATACCCCATTGTTGACAATGTTGGTGCCCGTGATGGGTGATGCATCGGGCACATACACTATCACGTTGCCCTCGGCCTGCAGGTCAGCGGCGGTGACATTGTCGTCAAAATCCATCTCGGTCATGTCGATGGTGCTGTGGTTGTTGGCGACTGAGTCCTGAACCAAAGCCTGGGCTTCTGCCGGTGTCAGCTTCCTGGGGAAGCCTATGCGCAACCGGGCCACAATGGGCAGGTGGTCGGAGGTTACCTTGTCGTCAATAACCTGATAACCGAGGTTCTTCACTCCGCCGATGGCGTCGTAGCTGAGGATGTGGTCGATAACGTATCCACCGTAATAGTAGGTCGGGGTAGTCCTGTCGGAGTGGAAGGTGAAGGTCTTGGCCAGGCTATCGCAGAGCAGTCCCCATACGCCTTGCATCTCGCCTTCGGTGCCGTCGTCGTTGAGGTCGCCGGCTACGATGAACGGTTTGCCCACGCTTTCCCAGGCCTTGGCCTCAGTGCGGATGGCTGCCAGTGCATCTTTACGTTCCTGGATGCTGAGTCCCACATGGATGCAGGCAAATACGTAGTCCTGCATCTCTGTTACCAGCATGTTGCGGTCGCCAATACCGATGACTTTGGTGGAGAGAGGCTTTTCCTTCGACAGCACAGCGTTGCCGCAGTTGATGCTTGCTGTACCGAAACGGCCGTACATTCCTGTTGCCTCTGACAGCAGCTGCACCTGGTCTTCATTGTTGGAGCGGTCGCTATAGTGGCGGTCAACCTCCTGCAGTGCCACGATGGTGGGATTCTGGAGTTTTATTGCGTCGGCAGTGCGCTGCACATTGAGCACGCCGTCGGAGCCGGCACAGTGCTGTATGTTGTAGCTCATCACGGTGATAGTGTCGAAGTGATACTTGTCGTATGCAGGCGTGGGCGGAGTGGCTATGGTGTTGGCGCCGTAAAGATGCCAGCGCGAGGGATAGCCGTTGGCGTCTGCATCGGCGGGAAGATTGTCAGATGCCAGCATCAGGCTGTTGTCGAAGCGGCTGATGCCATAGCCCTGCACATTGAGGAGTAAGCCTGTGCCGGCATGCACGAAGCTGAACTTGCCGGAGCCATCGCTGTCGGCAGTGAGAGTGTAGCTGATTGGGGTGTCGGAGAACACCACATCGTTCTCCACGGGATTGGTATTCTTTTCGCCAAGGTATTTGCCGTTTTCCTTGTTTTTGAATGCCCATTTGTCACCTACCTTCTCGGCCGTCCATTGGTAGCCTTCGGCGCATCTGTCTAGGTCGCCCCAATATACATACTGGCTGCCCCAGTTGACGGTATATCCGCTTTGGAGAGTGGACATAGCCTTAGGCTTGCCAGTGTTGTTGCCAACATACTTTGTGCGGTCGCTCACGATGTAGTATGTATTGCCCTCAGTAATCTCGCTGGCGTCGGTGACCTTGTCTGTGCCTTTCACATAGATGTGCCAACGGCCGGGATAGCCATTGGTGGCAACATCGGAGGAGTAATCGTCTTTGCCTTCTTCCTGCTTTGCCAGACTGTTGTTAGGACGACCGGAACGGAGGTAGCCCTGCACATGCAGAGAGAACTCGCTCTCGCTGTTGGTAAAACTGAATTTGCCAAATCCCTCAATGAGGTCGGTCAAGGTGTAGCCTACTGGAGTGTCGGAGAAGACAACGTCGGTCTCGCCTGTGTTCATATTGCCGAGGTAGCGGCCGTTAGCTTTGTTTTTGAAAGCCCACATACCGCCGGGAGTCTCCTCTAAGGTCCACACAAAGCCGTCCTGCGTGGTGTCGATGTCGCCCCAATATACATACTGCTCGCCCCAGTTGACGGTATATCCGCTTTGGAGAGTGGACATAGCCTTTGGCTTGCTGGTGTTGTTGCTGGCATAGGCAGTGCGGTCACTTACGATGAAATACTCTTCACCCTCCACCAACTCGCTGAGGTCAATGATGCGCAGCAGCCCCATCAGGTCGGGATTGCTCGGCACCACGGGCGGCTCATACCCATCTGCCTTATATATGCGCCAGCGGCCGGGGTAGCCGTTCGTTTCTGCGTCAGTTGCGCTGGCGTCAGACCAGTCTGCCAGTGCCAGCACACCACGGCTCTTGCGCAGCGGATATTGATGCACATTTATATATGGATTGCCGGGATAGTCATTGAGATAGCTGTCGTTGGTGAAACTGAATCCATAGCTGCCGTCGTGGGTGGGCAGCTTGGTCAGCGTATAGCCGATGGCGGTGTCGGAGAAGCGGAGGTCTGTCTCGCCGGGGTTGTGGTTGCCCAGGTATTTGTTGAGATCCATATTGAGGAACGCCCATTTGTCGCCTACCTTCTCAGCCTTCCATACAAAGCCCTGGCTGTCCGGATTCAGGTCTCCGTAATAAACAAAGTATTTGTTGCTGCCGGGACTGTCCCAGTTGGTGGCAGAGTAGCCGCTCTGGTAGTTGGACATGGCTTTTACAAATGTCGAGTTGCCGTCGGTGCCGCCGTCGCCGCCACTCTCGTAGTTAAACTTCACGCGGTCGCTGACAATGTAGTATAACTCGCCTTCCTCTATCTGGCTGAGGTCGGTGATACGAGTAAGCCCGTCGAGGACTGTGGACTGTGCGTAGCCAAATAATGTGGCCATTATCGCTGCCGCCAAGAAAAAGTACCTTTTCATTGTTGTGTGTTTTTATTTTTTTAGTCTTTTTTTCTATAATATTTGGGCAAAATTATGCATTTATATTCTTGTTTCAAACGATTCCCCACTTTTTTTTGCTAACTTTCGTACAGTATGTTGCATTTTGCATACAAATCGCAAAAACGGTAGGGATATCATAGGGATATCATAGAGATACCATAGAGATATCATATTGTATCATATAGACCTGGCGCAATGTTCGTATGGTTATGCACGATCCTTCGCGTACCTTATTAAATACTATACGTACCTTATTAAATATTATACAGACCTCGCGAAAACTTAGAGCGACTTTGCGGAATCTTACGCAGGCTTCGCCTGATTTTTGTGCGACATAATCACAAAAAAGCGCGGCTTCCTCTAAATTTCATGGCGATGAAACAATGTTTTCATGGCGATGAAACGACTTTTTCATGGCGATGAAACGACTATTTCATGGCGATGAAACGGCAAGGAGGTCTGCGTAAGATTTTATGAGGTCTGCGTAAGATTGGGCGAAGTCTGCATAAGATTCTACGAGGCCTGCTTTCTTTTTAAAGGGATAAATAAAAAACAGACCGCCCGCTTTATGGCAGACGGTCTGGTTAGAAATTGACTCACCCAGGAAAAGGTGTTACTATCCTATTCCTTCTGGGTACTGTATGTCCTGCTTATTTTTTCAGCACCTTTTTGCCGTTGACAATGACGATTCCGCGTACATGGCTGTTGGCCGGTAGCTTGCGTCCGTTGAGGTCGTAAACGGATTGACCATTGACGATTGACCATTGACCATTGACCATTGATTGCACTCCTGTCGGGTCGTCAATAAGGATGTCGTAGGCGTCGGCCTCCTGACCGGAGTCAAGGTAGGCGCTGAAGGCTGAAATGGATGTGGAGGTGACTGCGAAGGTGGCGCCCTCGCCCTGGAGTGTCAGCATGCCCGCAGCGCTCTCTGCAGGGATGCCCGCATAGGTGCCTTTCAGCACGCCGCTCACGGGCTCGTCGGCTGCAGCGACGGTGGCATCGGTAGCTGCGAAGGTTATGTCGCCGCCTCCATCCTTCTTATATATAAATGGTGTGTTGGCGGGCACGTTGCCGCTCAGCTGCTCGAGCGTGACGGTGGTGCCGGAGAGGCTGGCATTGGCGGCCACCTGCACGCCTTCGGGGATAGCGAAGTCGTAGGGCAGCACGGCCGAGTACCATACGCCATCGGCCACTGTCGTGGCATAGGTGGCGGTGGTGGCGGTAAACTCCATGCCGGGGGCAAAGGGCTGTCCGTCGGTCAGCACGAGGCTTTCGCAGGTGCCGTCGCTGATGATGTTCTGCCCGGTGATGCCGGAGGCGGGGTCAACAATGACCATGAGATTGGTGCCCGGGGCCTGCATGTCTGCTGCCGAGACATCGCCGTTGAAGTCGTAGCCGGTGAGGTCGAGTGTGGTGCTGCCGGCTGCTGCGGCCTCGCTCACCATGGTCTGCACCTCGGCGGGAGTGAGTGCGGAGGGCAGGTTGAGCATCTTGGCCTTGTATTCGTCAATGTCGGCTGCGCTGATGCCCAGCTCGGTGGTGAGGTAGGTGTAGAACTTGTCCTCCATCGTTGCGCCCTCCAGTCCCTCTATCATGGTGAACATCTCGTCGAGCTGGGTCTTGGAGCACGGTGTGTTGAGGTTGGAGAAGTTGGTGAGCTCGTAGTCCTTGTAGATGTCGCTCTTGCTCATGCCGAGCACGCCCTGCAGCAGGAATGCCAGTGTGCCGGTGCGGTCGCGGCCGATGGCGCAGTGGAAATAGACGGGCTTGTCGTTCTTCACGCAGTTCAGCACGTACTGCACGCACTGGATGTACTGGTTCTTGCTGCCGGTGAGTCCGTTCATGTGGCTGGCGGTCTGGGCGAGTGCGATACGCTTGTAGTCCACGTCAGTGCCGAGCAGGGAGGCCGACATGCTGCCGTCCTGACTGCTGTCGCGCAGGTCAAGCTCTGCCCTGACGCCTGTGGCGCGTACGGCCTCTATGCCCTCAGGCGTGATGCTGGTGGCGGTGAAGGCTGCGCCGCGGAAGATCTTGCCGTAAGCCACTGTGTAGCCGCTCTCGGTGGGCCAGCCGCCGAGGTCGCGGATGTTGGACACTCCGTCGGCCTTGATCATGCGCACCTGTCCGGAGGTGGTGAAGGTGGAGTTGATGAGCTCTGTCTCACTGCCGTCCACGGTGGCCGTTACCTTATAATAGTATGTGTTGCCCGGGATGAGGTTGTAGATCTCATAGGATGCGCTGCTGTTGTCAACGTCAACAGTTGTTGCGTCGGCGAAGGTAGCGTCGGTGCTCCAGGTGAGCTGCTGCGCGGTGGACGCTTCGTCGCGTGTCCAGAACACGGTGGCGGGCACCGGCTGGTCGCGGCGGTCGGGCGGTGCTACGTTGTATGTGCCGACCTTGCTGCCATCGGCGGCGGTGTACTCGAAGTCGTGTACGAATGCGCGTACCCGTCCGTTCTCGAGGTTGAAGTCGAGCGGATAGGTGCCGGGTGCTACGGGATGGAAGCGCCAGTGGATGCGGGTCTCGCCGTCGCCGTAGTTATAGACATTGACACCGTAGTTGTAGTAGCGATAGGGATAGGTGGCAGAGGTGCCACTGTAGATATTCTGTATCTTGAAGGCGCCGCCGGCAACCCAGGTGATGACCTGCTCGTACTGAGGCTCGTCGGTAATGGAGAGGGGGTTGGCGTTGGTGTTGCCACCCACTGCTGTGCCTATATACTTGCCGGTCTCCACGTTCTGTACATACCAGTTGCCGCCGTGGCGGGTGAGCTTGAAGTGGAACTTGGCGTTTGTGGCATCGTAGGAGGCAGTCTTTATGCCCTCGGTGTCAGCGGTGGCTGCATCGGTAACCAGTGCGTAGCCTGGTTTGTACAGGCTTTCGATGCAGTAGTAGCCTTCCTGCAGTTCAACGCTCTCCAGTGCGTCGTAGGCAATGATGATATTGTTGATGGCTGTGTTGAGCTGCTCAAGGGTGGCACTCTCGTCAAGGGTCTGGCCTGATGCAAGGGCATCGTTGAGGGCCTGCACACTGGCATTGGTGTAGCAGCCCGGGTCGGTGCCGACTGCATCGCCGGTGGGAGCGGCATAGTTGGTCAGAACAGCCTGCAGGTCAGCGTAGGTATATTCTATCCAGAGGTCGCCGATGATGTCGTAGGTGCTCCAAACGGGATCAGCCTTGAAGGCAGAATACATGGTGGGACGCACGTGGACATTAGCTCCGGAGAAGTCGAAGGTGTAGCTCTGCAGCTGGGGCACAGCGTTGCAGTTCATATATACTTCGTATTTCTTGTCGCCGTAGATACAGAGCTTGTCGCCCCATTTGTTGGCTGCGATGTTTTCGCCGAAGCGGATGGTGACGAGCTGCTTGTTGTAGCCCAGGGCCTCGTAGTCCATCAGGGTGACGGAGTTGGGCACCGTGATTTCGGTGAGCTTGGTCTGGTAGATAGCCTTGTAGCCCAGCTTGGTGATGCCCTCGGGCAGAGTCAGCGAGGTGACGGGTGCGAAGTGGAAGGCGTAGTCGCCGATGGCGGTGACGTTGTAGGTGTGGCTTCCATAGCTTACCTGGCCGGGGATGACTACCTCGCCGGAGTAGGTGCAGGGATTGCTGGATGACGGCTGTGCCTCGTTGGGATAGGTGACATAGACGTCAGTTTCCGAAAGTCGTTTATACTTGATGCCATCAACGGTAAACTCGCTGACATCGTCCAGTCCAAGGTCGCCTATGATGGTGTATGCGCTCCAGGCGGTGTTTGCCATGTAAGCATCATATAGTGAGGGATAAACATGCACCGTGGCGTCTGCGAAACTGAAGGTGTAGCTCTGCAGCGTGGGCACGGCATCGCAATACATATATACCTCTTTCTTCAGACCAGTGCCGCTGGGGTTGTAGCAGAGCTTGTCGCCCCAAGTGTTGGTGGCAATGTTCTCGCCAAAGTTGATGGTCACGAGCTGGGTGTTGTAGCC
>JAGCYL010000130.1 GCA_017960825.1 Bacteroidaceae bacterium
ATCTTCAACACCATCCGCGAGGTCTATGCCCTCTACGGCTACCGACAGATAGAGACCCCCTCCATGGAGAACCTCTCCACCCTCATGGGCAAGTACGGCGAAGAAGGCGACAAACTCCTCTTCAAGATACTCAACTCCGGCGACTTCATGCGCGGCATCACCCCCGCCGACCTCGGTGAGGGAGCCACAGGCCACCTCGCCGCACAGCTCTGCGAAAAGGGGCTCCGCTACGACCTCACCGTGCCCTTCGCACGCTACGTGGTGCAGCACCGCGACGAACTGCAGATGCCCTTCAAGCGCTACCAGCTGCAGCCCGTGTGGCGGGCCGACCGACCGCAGAAAGGGCGCTACCGCGAGTTCTACCAGTGTGATGCCGACGTGGTGGGCAGCGACTCCCTGCTCAACGAAGTGGAGCTCATGCAGATAATCGACACCGTCTTCACCCGCCTCGGCATACGCGTCTGCATCCATATCAACAACCGCAAGATACTCACCGGAATGGCCAACCACATCGCCCAGCCCGACAAGATAGTGGAGATTACCACCGCCATTGACAAGCTCGACAAGATAGGCATCGACAATGTACGCGCCGAACTCGCCGACAGCGGAGTCACCCCCGAGGCCATCGCCAAGCTGGAGCCCCTCTTCCATATCAGCGGTGACAACGACAGCCAGCTCGCAGCCATTGCCGCAATGCTCGCCGACGACCCCGTGGGCAGCAAGGGCGTGGAGGAAGTGCGCTTCGTGCTCGACACTCTCAAATCTTTGATGGTAAATGGCCAATGTTCCATGACCAATGAGATAGCCCTCGACCTCACCTTGGCTCGCGGTCTCAACTACTACACAGGCTGCATCTTCGAGGTCAAGGCCCTTGACGTGGAGATAGGCTCCATCACCGGCGGTGGGCGCTACGACAACCTCACCGGCATCTTCGGCATGCCGGGGCTCAGCGGAGTGGGCATTTCCTTCGGAGCCGACCGCATCTACGATGTCCTCAACCAGCTCGACCTCTATCCCCCCAATGCCGTGCAGGGCGCACAGGTTCTCTTCATCAATTTCGGCCAGGCCGAGGCTGCCCGAAGCATGCAGGTGGCCACACAGCTGCGCCAGGCAGGCATCGCCGCCGAGGTATATCCCGACAGCGCCAAGATGAAGAAGCAGATGAGCTACGCCAACGCCCTCGGCGTGCCATACGTAGCCCTCATCGGAGAGAGCGAACTGCAGTCCGGCTCCGTCGCACTCAAGGACATGCACACCGGAGAGCAGCAGCAACTTACCGTGGAGCAAGTTATAGACAAAATCACACACTGACATCACGCCAAGGTAAAGGAAACCACATTTTTTTGTGGACTTCGCAAAATTTTGCGATGACTCCGCGAAAAATAAAGCAGACCTTACACAAAATAAGCGCGAGCTCGTTGAAAAAAAACGCGAGCTCGCGCATTTGCGTTCCCGATTTAACGAAAAGTAAATGGGCATTCAACGAAAAGTAAATCGGGAACGCAAATACTTCCGCACGCTTTTTGTTTGTGCGAGAGCGGTTTTTGTTTGCACGAGAACGGGGTTTTTCGTCAGGAGATTGGGGAAAACAGATTTTTCCTCGCCGAGCAAAAACTCTCCCCCTGCCCGAGGGGGAGTGGCCGCAGGCCGAGGGGGTGGGAACCCCTTTTTTTCTTTTTTCCACTATTTTTCTTTGTTATTTAACAAAACACCACTATCTTTGCACCATATTAATTATTAAAGCAAATAAACCATGAGAAAAGTTTTTACATTTTTGATGATTCTCTCGCTGTTTGCGACGGGCAAGATGAGTGCGGGTTGGGGTTATGCGACCTGCATTCTCCCTGACAAAAGCCAGCGCACCATTGAGTTTCGTTATGAAATAACTAGTACTAGTCTAAACAGGATACGTATTATTAGCGCAACCGATGATAACAAGAAAAGCTGCGTAAATTCTAACAGAAACCAAGAAGTCATCGATCAGGTTGGTCCCTACTTTGAAGGCTGTGAGATTATCTTCCCCAGCAATGACGCCGGTTGGACTATTTCATCTGTCGGCAAACATGCTTTCTATGCTTGCAAGGCTAAGATTACCCTGCCTGAGAGCGTTACGGAGATTGAGGATCAAGCCTTTGAGGATTATGGATACGATGGCTACGACTTCGCCCTGCCTTCCAAGGTGAGGTATATTGGAAAAATTGCTTTCCGTAGTTCGAAAATAAAGGGAATCTCCCTTCCCTCCAGCCTCCAGAACATTGACGATGCTGCCTTTCAATTTTCTAAGCTTGAGGAGTTGGTTCTCCCCAAGAGTACCTTCGTGGTTGGCAGTGGCATTACATACGGTTGCAACAATCTGCAGCGCCTGGAGGTGGAGAGCGGATGCACCAACTACTCCACTCCTGCCGGCAGCAACGTGATTATGGACACCAAGCAGAAGGTTATCGTGGCAGGCTGCCCTACCTCCAAGATCCCCACTGATACTTATCGCATCGGCAATGGAGCTTTTGGAGACATCAAATTTGTCAATGAGACTGTTACCATTCCAGAGAGTGTCGGTGTGATTGGCGAAGATGCTTTCTGTTGGGCCCAATTCAAGCGCCTCATCATAAAGGGCGAGACGGTGGAAATAGGTAAGAGTGCTTTCAGTCATAGCACTATGGAGCGCATCGACATCTACGGCGGCAATGTGACCATATGCGAAAGTGCCTTTGAAGGCTGTACAGAACTATTCGCCTTATGGTGCTACTCCCACAAGCCTAAGCTTGATTTAAAGGTCCCCTCTTATTTAGGTTATCCTGGTTACAGACATTTCTATAACATCGGCTCCGACTGGGAGTGGGGAAACAGCAATGTCTTGCTTATTGCCAAATATCCCGAAGAATATACCGACAAAAATGATAGTGGCGAATTAGTATGGAAGAAGTGGTTTAAGACTCCATTTGGCTATACTGACAACTACGACTATATGCGAATCAGCGAAGTTCACCTCACCGACTTCGACTGGCCCGTGGCAGGGTCTCCCTGCGATGTCACGGCTACCTCTCTCACGACGTATGCCACTGTAAGCGAGGTTTCGTACAGCATGTTCGGCAAGACTTACGATCCATCCCAACCTGCCGGATACAATGAACAAATCAATGTGACATTCACTATCACGCTCGGCACATCTCCGCATGGTCAGTGCGAGTTCACTGACGACGTCAAGCTCTATGTGGACGGCAAGGAGGCAGACTACTATGTTACTGCCAGCGGCAACACGCCAACGCAGAAAAAATTTGTCTTTGCCGATTACCGCGTGCCCGCTCCCCCGGGCGGCGTGCCTGTCAGGTCCGTATCCATCACCGTGCCCGAGCCGGTGGAGGGACAGCCGCTGTCCACCGAGGTTACCAGACCCACGGGCAAGCTGTACCTCGCGCAAGGGTGGACCTACAGCATGGTGACCTGGGGAAGCGGCGCTGATGCCAGCACCGACTCCTACGACCCCACCAAGGCCTACACCCTCGCAGCGATTGTTACTGCCAAGGAGGACTACTGCTTCGGCGCCGACTGCACCTTTAAGCTCAACGGCAAGGACGCCAGCATCTTCCGCACACACAACGCCGAAGGCAGAGAGGTAGTGATGCTCTCCGTGGCATACGGCAAGGAGGAGCCCGTAGTGCCTGACACTGTCTACATCACAGACATCGATATCGTTCTGCCTGAGCCGGTGGAGGGAGAGGTGCCCGCATCGGAGCTCATCAGCCCCACGGCCGAAGATATGGAGATGCATGGCTACGAGCTATACAATGTCAAGTGGTATCCCGACGAGACTCCCTATGACAAGAACCAGGAGTTTGAGGTCAGGGTACGCCTCAAGGCCCAGGGCGACTACACGTTCTTTGCACCTGACGCCAACATCACCATCAACGGCCAGCA
>JAGCYL010000131.1 GCA_017960825.1 Bacteroidaceae bacterium
AAGGGCAAACTCAGTGTAGTCCTTGAGGTCGATGGAGTAGGCGCGAACGGAGCGTGTGCCGTTGGGCTTGATTTCTGCTATGATACCCTGGGTCACTGCGCCGGGGAATACGAAGCCATTGTTATAGTCGGTGTGCTCACCGATGAGGTTGATGCGTCCCGGAGAGGCATACACATTACCAGTGGTGCCGTCGAAATGCTTGATAAACCTTGAACGAACGTCGTCGATTGTAAGTTTCATAATTAGATTCTACTATTTTAACTATTGAACATTATTCTTCTTTCTGCTCAAGTGCCTTCTTGGAAGGACGGCTGCCGATGAGGGCATAGAAGAGGATGTAAGCAGCGCAAGCGATGATTACCCAGTAGCTGGAGATGAACGAGCCGCAAGCGTCGGCAACACCAGACTCGATAGCGAGCATTACGGCGCAACCGAATACCATGGTCATGAATATACCTGAAGCGATGGCGGTATATTTACCCAATCCCTCAACAGCAAGGTTGAAGATAGCGCCCCACATTACGGAGGTGCAGAGACCTACAAGGATAAGGGCAAAGATGCCAATGGGTACTTCTTGCCATACAAGGCTCAGATTAGCCCAGTCAACACCGGGGATATTAACCATTACATCCTGAGGTGCGAAAACACCGATGAGCATGAGGATTATGCAAACGAAAGCAACGGTAGAAACGAGTGCACGGCTGCTAACCTTGCCACCGATAGAGGCTCCTACGAAACGGCCGATGAGCATCATAAACCAATACACAGCTACAATCAGACCCACGATAGCGGCAGGAATGCCAAGACCCGGAGTGGCTGCATCGGGTGAAGTAGTGAGATATTGCTGCACAGCATTGGGCACACCAACCTCCACACCCATGTAGAGGAAGATAGCCAAAGCGCCGAGCACGAAGTGGCGATACTTGCAAGCTCCCTTGATGAGGGCCCACTGACCTTCCTGCTTTTCCTGGACGGGCTCCTGAATCTTGGTGAAGAGAATTATCACGAATGCCACTGCGAAGATAGCGAGCGCAATCATAAGGGCAGGGGTAGCGTCTGAAATCTTAGCCTTTGCTGCATCACCGATGAGGGCTCCCATAAGGATGTAGCAGCATACGGCAGCAGTAGAGTTGAACACACCGCCAAGCTGGATGAGCTGGTTGCCTTTGTTGCCGCCACCGCCGAGGGTGTTAAGCATCGGGTTCACAACACAGTTGAGGATACACATGCAGAAACCTGCGATGAAGGCACCAATGAGGTAAACGGTGAATACGCCTGTGAGATTTCCTTCTACATCCATCTGACCACTGAGCCACTGGATGAGAATACCAAGCATACCAACGGCAAGACCGATGAGAGCAGTCTTCTTGTAGCCAAACCTGTTGATGAGCATGCCTGCAGGAATACCCATAACGAGATAGGCAATAAAGTTGCCGTAGTTACCAATCTGCGCGAGAACATTGGAGATTTCGCCTTGGTTCTTGATAATGGTTGCCATAGGTGTGCAGAGGTTGGTCACGAAGGCAATCATTGCGAACAGCGCAATCATAATGATGATGGCTGCCCATTGCTTTTTTTGTTTAGTCATTTTGTTTTAAGTTTTAGTTGGTTATTATTGGAAAATTTCTTAATCTCTTCAACTTACCTACCTGTCGGTACCAAATTTGTAGATTGTTTTCTGGGTGTAGAGCTGTCCGGGACGCAGCAATACGCTGGGGAAGTGAGCCTTGTTAGGGCTGTCGGGGAAGTGCTGTGCCTCGAAGCAGAGGGCAGAGTGCTTGCCAAAGGTGGCACCGTGGCTGCCGGGGAACCCGTTAGCCCAGTTGTCGGAGTAGAACTGTATGCCAGGCTCGGTGGTATAAACCTCCATTGTGCGGCCATACTTAGGCTCTATGATTCGCGCAGCGAAACTCAGCTCGCCAGCCTCACTCTTGTTGAGCACAAAGCAGTGGTCATAGCCCGTACCGTTCTTTATCTGTTCGTCGTCAGCAAAGATGTCCTGCCCCACAGGTTTGGGAGTGGTGAAATCAAACGGTGTGCCTTTCACCTTTAGCACTTCTCCGGTGGGGATGGAGGTTTCATCGATAGGCAGATAGAAATCTGCGTTTATCTCCACTATCTGGTCGAGGGCATCGGGGGTAGGATTGCCCAGTCCCTGCAAGCTGAAGAAACCATGGCTGGTCATATTGACAACAGTCTTTTTATTGGTCTTGCCGCTGTAGTCTATCACCAGCTCGTCGTCATCTGTCCAGGTGTAGCGGACAGCCATGCTCAGCTCACCGGGAAAACCCTCCTCGTAGTAGGCCGACACATAGCGCAGCACGAGTGTCTTCTCGTTAATCTGCTCTGCGTCCCACACTCTGGCGTGAAAACCAGTAGGGCCGCCGTGCAGATGGTTAGGCCCGTTGTTAATAGCTACATGGTATGCCTTGCCGTTGAGGTGGAACGTGCCTTTGGCGATGCGGTTGCCGTAGCGCCCAATGAGAGTGCTGAGGAATGGTTCAGGACTGTTAATCACACTGTCAATGTTGTCGTGACCTTGAATGACGTTAGCGATATTGCCATCGCGGTCAGGCACCATAATAGAAACAATGGCACCGCCATAGTTGGTGATGCCTACCTCATTACCGGCCGCATTCTTAAGAATGTAGAGGTCGGTTTCTTTTCCTGCAATCGTTTTCTGAAAGTCTGCGGCTTTAAGGCCGCTTAAATTGTTTGTGATAGTATCCATTCTTTGCAAGCTATTAAATATTTCTTGGCAAATATAAACATTTGCCTCGAAAATGCAAACTTTTGCCTGCAAAAAAGTAGTAAATAACGCCTTTTATATAAAAATAAGATAGAAAAACGGTGCAAAGGGCGCTTTGCAAATTTTTCTCCCTAAACTTCCGCCATAAAGTCAGCTACTACATAGCTGCTGCCACCCACATAGATGAAATCGTCAGGGCTGGCGTCTTTCAAAGCCGCGTGATACGCATCGTCAACGGTAGGGTAGGGCTGTCCTTCCAGACCGTAGGCTGCGGCCATGCGCCGTAATTCGTTTTCGTCGAGTGCGCGCTTCACGCTAGCCTTGGTAAAATAATAGATTGCCTCTTTTGGGAGCATGGACAGGACGGTGGAGATATCCTTATCGTTTACCATGCCAAACACGATGCGCAGTTTGTCGCTCTTTGCCGACTGCTCGCGCAGCTGCTCGACGATATACTGAAATCCTCCTACATTGTGGCCTGTGTCGCAGACAACCGTGGGTGCAGTCTGCACCACCTGCCAGCGTCCCATGAGGCCGGTAAGCCCGCAAACATGGGCGAAAGCGTCGCGCACATTCTTGTCCGTAAAAATAAAGCCTGCCTTGCGCAGCAGTGGCAGCACCTTGAGTATGGTGTTGGTATTCTTCTCTTGGCATAAGCCCGACAGCTCACCCGTAAGTCGCCCCAATGTCTTGGTCTTATAGGTCATGCCGTTGGCAACACTGCTTTTGAAAGACAGTACCTCCGGCTCTTCTTCGGCAAAGACGATGTCAGTGTTCACTTCTGCAGCCTTAGCTGCGAATACAGGTCTTGTCTCATCCGTAGTCTCGCCGACAACCACGGGAATTCCCGTCTTGATAATGCCGGCCTTTTCCTTGGCAATCTGCGAGAGCGTGTCACCGAGGAATTGTGTGTGGTCAAAGCTGATATTGGTGATTATAGAGAGTACGGGGCTTATGATATTCGTGCAATCGAGCCTGCCGCCAAGCCCTACCTCCACAACCGCCACATCTACCTCCATATCATGGAAATACTTGAATGCCAGAGCGGTGGTCACCTCAAAGAACGACGGCTGCAGAGGCTCGAAGAACGGACGCTGCTCTTCAACAAATTTTACCACGTAATCTTCGCTGACCATTTCTCCGTTTACCCGGATTCTCTCGCGGAAATCCACCAGGTGCGGAGAGGTATATAGGCCTACCTTGTAGCCTGCGCACTGCAGTATTGCAGCGATGGTATGGGAGCAGGAGCCCTTGCCGTTAGTGCCTGCCACATGTATAGTCTTATAGCTGCGGTGCGGATGTCCCAGATGCTCGTCAAGGGCCAGCGTGTTTGCCAGCCCCTCCTTGTAACCCTGCGCACCAATGTTCTGAAACATAGGCACGCAGTCGTATAGATATTGTATTGTCTCCTTATAATCCATGCATGCTGGATTTAGATGACCAGCCAGTTCATAACCGATTAGTCGTAGAGATTCTTATATTTCTCAAAAATCTTTTTGCGCAGGCTCTCCGTAGGCTTAAAGTTCGGACTTTCCTTCACGCTCTCGATGGCCTGTTTCTCACTCTGCGACACCTTCTCAGGTATATACACGCTCACCTTCACCACGATGTCGCCCACGCCATAGCCGTAGCCAGACACGGCGGGCAGTCCTTTGCCTCTCAGGCGCAGCACCTTGCCCGGCTGAGTGCCCGGCTCTATCTTGATGCGTGCCTTATGACCGTTGATAAGAGGCACCTCCACCGTGTCGCCAAGGATGGCCTGGTCCACAGAGATGAGCAGATTGTAAATCAAGTCCTGCTCCGAGCGGATAAATGTGTCGTTAGGCGCTTCGGAGATAATCACCTGTATGTCGCCAGCCACACCGTTGTGGGGAGCTGCGTTGCCCTTGCCGGGACAGTTGACCACCATACCGTCGGCTACGCCTGCGGGGATGTTTATCTCCACCACCTCTTCGCCTTGCACGGTGCCCTGTCCGGCACAATGCTTACACTTATTTTTTATGACGGTGCCCTCGCCATGACATACGGGACACTCCTGCTGCATCTGCACCATACCGAACATAGACTGCTGGGTCTTGGTCACTACGCCGCTGCCGTGGCAGTGGGAGCAGGTCTCAGGCTGTGCACCGTCGGCTGCACCGCTGCCGTGACAGTCGGGGCATACCACTTGCTTCTTGACCTTTATCTTCTTAGTGATACCGGTGGCTATCTCCTCCAGGGTAAGGCGTATGCGCACCCTGAGGTCAGCTCCTTTATAGACGCGCTGTCCCCGCTGTCCGCCGCCGCCGAAACCGCCAAAGCCGCTGAAGCCACCGAAACCGCCCCTGCCGCCAAAGATATCGCCAAACATACTGAAGATGTCGTTGAGGTCCATGCCGCCTGCACTGTAGGCGCCTCCGCCGCCCATGTTGTTGATGCCTTCATGGCCAAAGCGGTCGTACATCTCACGCTTCTTAGGGTCACGCAGCACGTCGTAGGCCTCGGCAGCCTCCTTGAATTTCTCCTCAGCCTGTTTGTCGCCAGGGTTACGGTCAGGGTGATATTTAAGCGCAACCTTTTTGTACGCTTTTTTCAGGTCCTCATCGTTGACATTGCGGTCCACGCCGAGTATCTCGTAATAGTCTCTCTTAGTTGCCATCTTAATTTTTATAATTGAAGGTCTGTCATAAAGGATTTATTGGCCCACAGCCACTTTTGCAAAGCGAATTACCTGCTCGTTGAGCATATAGCCGTTCTGTACGCAGTCAATCACCTTGCCCTTCTGCTCGTCGCTCTGGGCAGGCACAAAGGCAACGGCTTCATGATAGTCAGTACTGAAGTCGGCCCCGACAGCGTCCATTTTCTTCAGCCCCAGCCCTTCAAGCGTCTTGGTGAACTTCTGAAACACCAGCAGCAGGCCTTCCTTTAAGGCCTCTACGTCGGTAGCCTTTGCGATGTTCTCCTCCGCGCGCTCCAGGTCGTCGGCCACGGGCAGCAGAGCCTCCATCACCTTCTTGCCACCGTTGAGGATAAGGTCGGCCTTCTCCTTTATGGTGCGCTTGCGGTAGTTCTCAAACTCGGCCACTTTGTAGAGCATGGCGTTCTTGAGGTCGGCCACTTGCTGCTCCAGCTGAGCGATGTGCTCTTCGGGAGTCAGTTCTTCGCTATCTTCGGCCTTTTCTGCGGGAGAATCTCCGAGGTTCTCCTTCTCCTCTACAGCATCGCCATTGATAGGGTTTTCCATCTGCATTTCGTCCTTTTCAGACATCTTGTTTCTCTTATTTTTCTTCATGATAATGAGTTTTTGTCGTACAATAATCATTTTTGTGTATGCAAAATGCGTGCCAAAAACAGTTCCTGGCACGAGAAAATCTCCTCTCGCAGCAAGGAAGTACGTGCTCGTGAAAAATATCTACGTTCTCATGTTCACGAGAGTGCGCTAAGATTTCACGAGAGTGCGCTAAGATTTTACGAGAGTGCGCTAAGATTTTGCGAGCACAGAGTTTTTTATTAGCAGATAAAAACAAAAATCCCAAACGCTTGGCAAAATGCGTCTGGGAAAGAGATTGAACCTAAAAAAGTTGTTTCTGTTTATGCGTCAAACGCGAAAGGAAGCAGACACGATGCAGACGGAAAGACGTGTGCTTGCTCCTGCGTAGTGACTATCACCTTTATCGGGGTGCCCTGATGCCGCTCTGCCTCCACGAGTGTCTGGCGGCACATGCCACAAGGGTAGGGGAGAGCAGGAGCTGCGTCTGATGCTTGCGCTTCTGCTTCTGTTTCTGCGGCAATGGCTATGGCTTCTATGGTCAGGGTGGGGTGGGCGCTCTGTGCATAGTGGAGGGCTGTGCGCTCGGCGCATGTGCCGCAGGGGTAGGAGGCGTTCTCCTGGTTTGCTCCTGCCACTATGCTGCCGTCAGCAAGGAGGACGGCAGCTCCTACGTGGTAGTTGGAGTAGGGGGCGTAGCTGCCGCGCGTGGCCTCGGCGGCCTTGCGGCACAGCAGCTGCTCCACTTCCGACAGTTGGTCGGGCGCCATCACCGTGTATGTGAAGCTGTAGGTCATATTACTTCTTGCTGTTGCGCTTGCTCTTCGAGTCGTTGGCATAGGTGAACAGGTAAAAGACCTGCTGGGGTGTCAGTATGGCTGAGAATTTCTGGGTGTAGGCTCGCCTTACCTTCAGCACCTCTTCGTCGGAGCGCCAGCGGGCTGCATTGAGCGTCTTGGCTTGCTCGGCGGTGATTTTCTTCTTGTGGATGGGGGTCAGCCACTTGTCTTTCAGGTCGTTGTAGATATCCTTGGCGGCGTGCAGTTCTTTCATATATGAGTAGAAGATGGGCTGCACCTTGGATTTGAGCTCCTTGGGGAGCTCCATCTGTGAGCAGACGTAGGCAAAGCGCTCCCTGTCTTTGTCGGTCTGGGCTGACAGGAGCATGGGCATTAGTGCCACGGCTAAGAGTGCAAGTGTTTTCTTCATAGTCGGTACTTGGTTTATGGTTTTTCTTTGTTTAGTCCTTGAAAAAGCGAGTCGGCCTGTAAGCGGGGTTCTGTTATGCCTGTCATTTATCTACGCCGACTGTTGCCAGGCGGCTCTATCGTGCTACCCTCCGGCGCAAAGCCCTTGCGGTCTTACTTGGACGGACAGCCCTCCGTCGCCGGTTTACATGCATTTTCACCCTCCGCCACGCACTCCGCTGCCATCACTGACTGCGGACGTGAGCTCTTACCTCGCGTTCTCACCCTTACCTTATTTATATATAATAGGGCGGTTGTTTTCTTCTGCGTTGCGGCACCCTCGCGGATACTTCCCGTTAGGAAGCGGAGTGTCCTGCGGTGCCCCGACTTTCCTCTTGCGTGCCCCTGCGGGACTCAAGCGACAGACCGGCCGGCTCGCGAGGCTATTAATCCGGCTGCAAAGGTAATCAAAAAAGTTTAATTGGGGTTACACGAATTCTAAACTATTCTTAAACGGCTCACAAATTAGGTTAAATCTATTCAAAATACTGACGTTTGGTGCGGTTATTGTATGGTTGTATCAGCAGGAAATGATAACTTTGCACCTCGAAAACGAAAAATCTATAAAATTTGCATTATTATGAGACATAGCATTATCAAGTCTTTTATTGGTGGCGTGGCACTGGCATCAGCTGTTTTTGCCATCACAGTTATTCCTGCCCAGGCTTCACAGGCTGTGGGCGTGTCTTCTTCTATGGTTGACCTCACGGCAGCAGCCGAGAGCGCAGTGAACTCCGTGGTCTATATCAAGGTGACGATGAACCCCAAGCAGCAGCAGATGGAGTATTTCTCGCCGTTTGATGATTTCTTTGGCGACTTCTTCGGCTTTGGCAATGGCCAGAGGCGCAAGCAGCAGGTAGAGACTCCCAAGCGCAAGGCTTCAGGCAGCGGTGTGATTATCTCTGCCGACGGCTACATCGTGACCAACAACCATGTGGTGCAGGATGCTGACGAAATCCTTGTGAAACTCAATGACAAGAAGGAGTATAAGGGGCGCATCATCGGCACCGACAAGACTACAGACCTTGCTCTTATCAAGGTGGAGGCTGACGGTCTGCCTGCCATCCCAATTGGCGACAGCGACAAGCTGAAACTGGGCGAGTGGGTGCTGGCAGTCGGCAATCCGTTTAATCTTACCAGCACTGTGACCGCAGGTATAGTGAGCGCCAAGTCGCGCTCGCTGAATGCCAACGATGTTGAGTCGTTTATACAGACCGATGCTGCCATTAATGCCGGCAACTCGGGTGGGGCACTCGTGAATGCCAAGGGGGAGCTGGTAGGTATCAATGCGATGCTCTACAGTCAGACGGGTTCCTTCTCAGGATATGGATTTGCCATCCCCACAACTATTATGAACAAGGTGGTTGACGACCTCAAGCGCTATGGTACCGTGCAGCGCGCCTTGCTGGGCATCAGTGGCAGTGACCTGACCAAATATATTGACGACCAGAAAGATAAGGGCAAAGCTGACGGCGATGTTGACTACGGCACAAACGAGGGTGTCATCGTGCTCGAGGTGCCTGTTGACGGTGCTGCTGCCGCTGCCGGCATTGAGGAGAAGGACGTGATTACCGCAGTTGACGGTAAGGCTGTTCACTCTATGGCAGAGTTGCAGGAGATTCTGGCTACTCACCGTCCTGGCGATAACGTAACCTTGACTTTCCTGCGCAACAAGAAGCAATATTCCAAGCAGGTAACCCTGCGCAATATTCAGGGTACAACCGATAAGGTCTCTGACGTAGATCCCAACAGCCTGGGCGTGGCTCTCAAACCGCTGACCAGCGACCAAAAGCGTGAGCTGGCTCTCAACAACGGCCTGATGGTCATCTCCGTGAAGGAAGGAAAGATGAAGGACGCTGGCATCACCAAGGGATTGATTATCATTGAGGTGAACGATCGCAAGATGACATCCACTGACGACTTTGACGAGGTTGTCAAAGCTGCGAACGCATCAAAAGATCCTGTGCTTTGGATTAAGGCAAAGACTCAGAGCGGCCTGCCCAAGAGCTTCGCTGTAGATCTTAGCACAGACGAAAAGAAATAATATTACCTGACAGTATAATTAAAGGCGGGAAATCCAAAGTCCCGCCTTTATTGTATTTGCTCCTGTTATCCCGTACCTTTCTCGCAGAATCGCAATTATGTTTAATAGCGTATTAGGAGTATACCCTCACTTAGCAGCTCTATATCTATTCTTGGTATCTCTATGTCCTCTCAGAGTATTCCTGTGGGCAATCAACAAAAATATTATATCTTTCTTCCTTACACCTTATCCCATTACTCAATAATTCTCAAATAAATTATTTCTTTATAATTTCGTAGATACGTGAAAAACTATTACATTTGCAAATTATTTGCGGAAGACAATGAAAAACTTTGAACTCGTTTCTAATTACAAACCTACCGGCGACCAACCCGAAGCTATAAGCAAGCTAACAGAAGGCGTGCTTAGTGGCACCCGTGACCAGGTGTTGCTTGGCGTTACGGGCAGTGGTAAAACATTCACGATAGCCAATGTTATCAAGAATGTAGGTCGGCCTACTCTGGTGCTGAGCCACAACAAAACACTGGCGGCCCAGCTGTACCAAGAGTTCAAGACTTTCTTTCCAAATAACGCTGTGGAATATTATGTTAGTTACTATGATTATTATCAACCTGAAGCGTATATCCCTTCCACAGGCAAATACATTGAGAAAGAACTCCAGATAAATGAGGACATCGACCGAATGCGAATTGCTGCCACATGCGCTCTGCTGTCGGGTCGCAAAGACGTAATAATTGTCAGTTCCGTATCTTGTATCTACGGCATGGGCAACCCGAGCGCTTTCTATGAAAATCTTATAGAACTGCGTGTAGGTCAGACCATTAGCAAGAATGATATAGAGCGTAAATTGGTAAAAAATCTCTATGTTCGTAACGATGCAGACCTTAATCGCGGCTATTTTCGCGTTAAGGGCGATACTATAGATGTTGCTCTCGCCTACTCCGACAAGGTTCTCCGTATACAGATGTGGGACGACGAAATAGACTCCCTGCAGGAGCTGGATTCTCTCTCCTATCACAAAGTAGCTGATTTTGAGGATTATAGAATATATCCTGCCAACCTATTTATCACCTCTGCGGAATTGGCTAACGCTGCTACCAAGCAGATAGAAGACGACCTGTGGGTGCAGGAAGAATCGTTTCGCAGTGTGGGCAAGACATTGGAGGCTGAACGCCTGCACGAACGCGTGACTTATGACGTGCAGATGATTCGCGAACTTGGCTACTGCAGCGGCATCGAGAATTACAGCCGCTATTTTGACGGCCGCGAGCCGGGCACACGCCCCTACTGCCTGCTCGACTTCTTTCCCAAGGACTTTCTCCTCGTTATCGATGAAAGCCATGTCACCGTGGGTCAGGTCAGCGGAATGTATGGTGGCGACCGTAGCAGGAAAGAGAATCTGGTGGAGTACGGTTATCGCCTACCTGCAGCCTTTGACAACCGCCCGCTCAAGTTCAGCGAGTTCAAAGAAATGACGGGCCAGACCATCTATGTCAGCGCTACCCCCGCAGACTACGAGCTCAGTGAAGCAGGAGGCGTTGTCGTGGAGCAGCTCATCCGCCCTACCGGTCTGCTTGACCCCAAGATAGTAGTACGCAGCAGCGACAACCAGATTGACGACCTCATGGAGGAGATTCAGCAGCGCGCTGAGAAGGATGAGCGCGTGCTGGTGACCACTATCTCCAAGAAGTCAGCCGAGGACCTAACCGAGTACCTCCTCAATAGCGGCATGCGGGCTGATTATATCCATTCCGATGTGGATACCATGGATCGTGTCAAGATACTGGAAAAACTTAGGCGTGGCGAGATAGATGTCCTGGTCGGTGTCAATCTGCTACGCGAAGGATTGGATCTGCCAGAGGTGTCGCTGGTCGCTATCCTTGATGCCGATAAGAGCGGTTTCCTACGCGATGCCCGCTCCCTCACCCAGACAGCAGGGCGTGCCGCTCGCAATATAAATGGTCTTGTCATAATGTATGGCGACAGCATATCTGATGCTATGCATGAGGTGATGGAAGAAAGTGAGCGCCGCCGTCGCAAGCAAATGGACTATAATGCTAAACACCACATTACCCCTACCCCAATCGTCAAGGACTTGGGCAACGCTTTTACTGCTATCAATACTCCACTCATCCAAGAAGCACTGACTGCCGGAACCTCTGGTGCTTTCTCCTATGCTGCTGAGCCCGAAGAGACCTACGGGCTTGAGAACGAAACCATTGAGTCGCTACGCGCTAAGATGGAGCGTGCCGCCAAAAACTTCGATTTCATCCTCGCTGCACGCTACCGCGACGAAATACTTAAAAGGGAGGAAATAGGAGTTAAGAGTTAGAAGTAAGGAGTGAGATTAGAATTAAAACCATGATATTTTATTTCTCGGCCACAGGCAATTCTAAGGCACTCGCCCAGGAACTGGGCAGGCTGCTTAATGACAGAGTGGAGGACATGGTGCCCCTACTCTATTCTTCTCCGCGAGAGGGGCAATGGCTCGGCGATGATAAACCTCTCGGCTTCGTCTTTCCCATCTACGGATGGAGCCTGCCGAACATTGTAAGGGATTTTCTTTGCCAGCTGCATCTCAATGACTATAACAGCCGTTATACATATTTCGCCGTTACTTGCGGTGATGACGTTGGTGTCGCCGACCGTCCCATACGCGTGGCGCTTGTTGAGACGGGACTACAACTTAATGCTGGCTTCTCTGTGAATATGCCTGACAGCTATATCTGTCTGCCCGGCTTTGATGTCGATAAAGACGAGGAGCGTGAGGCAAAGTTCGCGCGGTTTGGTCTTCGTGTCAAGGAGATAGCCGACAAGATAGTGAGGCGAGAGGAAGTGATGGACATAAAGCGAGGTGCGTTTGCATGGGCAAAGACCAATATCCTCGGCTGGTATTTCCGTAAGTTTCTTATTACCGATAAACCTTTCCGCACTACTGCCGACTGCATTGCCTGTGGCACCTGTGTCAAGGTTTGCCCGATGCATAATATAACGTTGGACGAACATCAGGATGGGGTCAATGGTCAACGGTCAATAGTCAATATTACTTGGCACGGCCACTGCACCGGCTGCCTGGCTTGCTACCACCATTGCCCTACCCGAGCCGTCCGCTTCGGTAAACGCACGGAGAAGAAAGGGCAATACCTGTATTCTAAATATCCTGTAAAGCTGGAGTATCCTCTACCGTAGTGAAAAAACTGAGAGTCAGCTCCTCCTCTCAAGGGAAAAGAAAATCCAAAATACTACGCGCGTACATTATTTTGATGTACGCGCGTAGTATTGCTCAGGGACGTGGTGAGTCCCCTACTCTTCCGGACTGGAGACAGAGATAATATTATCACTATATAAACTGCAGTGTATCCGAGTTTTATCCAATATTTTCTTTACTGACACTTCAATGGCGGCTGGAAGGTCAAATGACTGCTGCGGAATGACTTGCACATCGGTGAGCAGGTCGAATCCCTGCTGATGGTCAATACTCTTATATACCGCTTCCTTGATGGTCCATATCGTGGTGAGGACCATGGCTTGCTGCGCCGGAGTGAACGACTGAAAATCGGCGGGCAACTCCTGTGGTTGTGCAATTCTGCCGGCAAGGCGAAGGACGCGCGGGCTGATCTGCTCTATATCTACTCCAATGTTTCGTTGGCTTGATAGCAGAAGGGCTGCGTGGGTCTTGGAGTGAGAGATAGAGAGGAAGTTGTAACTTGGAACGATAAGTGAGGAATTAGAAACGAGGAATGGTTTTCCGCTCTCGTCATAGTCGATGCGTACATCTGGGCCGAGGGCCTGACGGAGCATGGCGCGGACGGTGAGCCACTCGTTCTGGCGATGCTTGGCACGGAAATGGCGCTGGGCATAGTTGACTACCTCCTCCGTTTCGGCCTCAAAGTACTGAGCCAAATCACTGAGGTTGTCAATGATTTGGCTCACATATAGTTTTGTATTGTCGATGCTATGTAATTCCGTCATTTCATTGCTTGTTGTCTGCCGACAGAGCCACCGAGCAAAACTCAATCTTGTCAGCCCAAATCTCCGTCACATTGCGGCGAATACTGTTTTTATCTTCGTACGTGCGGGTATGGATGCTGCCTTCAACAAATAGTTTGTTGCCTTTTCGCACATACTGCTCCACTTGCTTGGCGAGCTTGCCCCAAGTCACGATATTATGCCACTCGGTGCGCTCGGCCACCTGGGTGCCGTTGGGCAGAGTGTATGCGGGCTCATGGGTGGCCAGCGAGAAGGTGGCTACCGAACGGTCGGCATCTACGTAGCGGACATCAGGGTCGCGACCTACGTTGCCCATGAGCATTGCTTTGTTGATAGACATGGGAGAAGATAAGAAATGAGGAATTGGGACTATTATTATCTCAGCCGGTCGGCGGAGCGTACCAGTCGCTCGTCGAAGCGAATGCGGCGACAGGCCAACAGATTAAATATTATGCTGACGATGGGCAGATTGACTGCGATATTGCTCCAAGAAGCTTCGCTTTTGGTAAGCAAGTAACAACCAATGACTACTACGTATGTCAGTGCGTAGGCTACGATACTGAAATTGACAAGTCGCAACTGCCTCATACGTGTCTTGAATAGGAAGATACTCCACGCTGCCAGTAGTACACCGAGTGCAATCAAGGCCAGGTATGCCCACCTACCCCACTCTACTTGTCCGCTGAAAGAGGCTCTTACTATCTCCTCTGGTACAGCGTTGAGGCTGAGCACGAATGCCACTATTCCTACTATCACTGACAGCAGCAGATGAATGGTCTGGATTCTCTGAATCATGGTTGTAGAGTTAGAAAGTTTTTACTTAAACTTCTTCTCCTCACGAGGATTGCGGAAGTATATCTGATTTTCCAGCATCTCCTGCTCGGCCATAAGGCTGGGCTTGGGCATACGCTCGTAGTAGCGTGATATTTCGGTCTGCTCGCGGTTGTCGAATTCCTCTTCCAGTGAGTCGTTTTTGCCACCAAATTCTTTAAGTTTCTGAGTGAGGTCAGTCTTTATGTCGGAAGCGATTTGGTTGGCACGCTTTCCCATAATTACTACACTCTCATAAATGTTGCCCGTGGTGTCTGCAAAGTCCATAAGGTTGCGGGTCTTGGTGGTCACGGGTGCATTGGTCTTTTTGTAATCCATTTTTATTGAAATTTGAACGTTGGCTATTAGTTATTGTTCTTCTGCTGCGTATTTTTGGAGGCGCTTACGGTGGAGTTCTTTGTTTGCTTTCTCATATATCTCCTTGGCGTCGGGCAGGAACTTGGACTGAGGGTATTCGTTTAAGAATCCGTAGTATTCGTCTACGGTGTCGCTGTAGCGCTCATATTTTTTGCTCTCTATGCTGCGCTCGGCCAGATAGTATTTGGCTTTGAGGACGAGTATGGCGAAGTCTTCCTTGCGCGGTGAATAGGGATAGTCTCTAATGGCGTTCTGAGCCGTTACTACACATGCCTCGAAGTTGCTGCCGCCTTGAAGGCAGTTAAGGAAATAGTCGCCGAGGTCAAAGTAGAGTTTGGCTGACAGATATTCTTTCTCCACCAGGCGGTCCTGCATCTGGAAGAGCATGTCCTTGAGTGCCTCATAGTGCTTGCTGTCGGGATTATGCTCCATGGCGTCCTGTATCTCGCGTATTGCATCGTAGGTGGCACTCTGGTCGAGTCGCACGGGATAGGTGGATTCGAAATATGACTTCGCAGAGTAGTAGCGCACCTCGTCAATAAACTTGCCGAAAGGATAAGACTTGGAGTAGTAACGGCGGAATATTTCGCTGGCAGCATTGTAGTCGTTGGCGTAGAATTTGCACATACCTGCCAGGAACAGAGCCTCGTCGCCAGCCGGCGTGTTGCGCATACTGGGCAGGATATTATCGAGCACCAGGTATGCGTTGCCGTATTTACCTTCTGCATACATCCGCTTTGCGACCTCAAACTTATACTCGCGGTCGTTGCTCTTGAGCACGGTGTTGATGGTGTGGCATGAGCATAACAAGCCTACGGACACAACGATTATGCAAAAAAGGTTTTTCATTACGGTTATTTTACGGCAGAAACGAGATATGCCATTTTATCGGCCTGCAAAATTACAACAATTATCTCAATCTTGCAAACGCTTTAATATTTTTTAGCATATATACCACTTTATTATTATTCGGCCATCACGGTAAACTCAGCACCGGTGGCGTAGTCGTTGCCTGCTTGGTTGGACAAGGCGCGGAAACGGATATAGCGTGCCTGCACGGGCTGGTTGAACTGCACTTTCTTTATGTTCTGATTGTTGGCAAAGGTGCCTTTAGCTATTGGCTCACTCCAGTTGATGCCGTCCTGGCTGACAAGTATTTCGTAGTCTTTGATGTTGCCGTTAGGACTGTCTTGGCGCGGCAGGTAGGTGAATCCTGTGAGATTCTTTATTTCCATACAATCGAAGTCCACCCAATGGGGGAATCCTGCCACGGTAACTGAATACATAGTGTGCCAAATGGTGGAGGGATTGCCGTCAGTCAGATTGGTGACAGGGGTATCTTCGGCCTTGTTTTCCTCACTGCTTGCGAACACGGCTTTAATCTGTATGGTGCTTATCTTGTCATACTGCATGGTGGTGGTGGCTACCTTATTGTCGGCAGGCCATGCCTTGACGGTACCTCCTTGTTTGAAGGTGAATGGGCCGTAGTAACCCTGCTCCTTACCGTCATCGATAGTATAGACGATGGAGTCGGCTCTGGTGGCAGTAATGCTTACTTCTCCTTTGGCATCACGCACGATGAGAGGGAGTGCACTTGAAGCAGGTCTCACATTGGTCAGGGTGCTACGGTTCTCCGTGTCTCTAAGCGGGCGAATGATAAAGCCGAAACTGTGGGCGGGGCCTACTACCCTATCTCTCTCGAAGGGCGGTGCTTGTCCGCAGCTGGTGCCACCAAGGCCTGTAACGCCCAGGTCAAGGTTAAGGTAAGTGGTATTACCGCGCTGCATCTCGTAGGGATGTGCTGCCGTGGTCATCTGTAGTGCAGAGAACGGCAGAGCCTGCATGCTCATACGCTCGTCAGCAATAAAGAGGACTCCCTCTCCCTGTGGATTGGTGAGTGCGCACCAGCGTGTGTCCTCATGATTGGCCATCTCCTGTGGCTTGGGGAAGTGCTCTACCTGTTGGCGAACAGTGCTTGTATAGCGCTCAATGAAAGAGCCTGTGCGACGGTCGTTGTAGTTGCCTGCAGGGCCACGGCCGTAGTACTCAAGGCGCGACAGACTATTGGGTATCTGCATCTGATATCCAAGGCGCGGCAGAACGAGTGTGGGGTCACTGCTCTGTATGTTGGCCTGCAGTTCTACGGAGCCGTCGCGGTGGATGGTGTAGAGTTGGCGCGTAAGGAAATGGAAGTCGTCGTCGCCGAACACTCGGTCAGTGAGTTCCTCTATCTTACTCTGATACGGACCGTAACGATTCATGTCGGTACCGCCAATATGTCGTGCAGCATTTGGGGCCTGGCTTCTCACGGTGAATGCGAGGGTGAGGGAGCCGTCGGCATTACTGTATAGTTCATGGTTGAGAGCCTTGTGGTGAAGGTTGTGGAGGCCGTTAGTGAACCATTTGGAGTAGAACCAGTTGTCGTTGTTGGTAAATGCTCGGAATGCATTAAGGCGCGGTCCGCAGTTGGGGGTTATTACATCGATACCGTCATACTCCAGGGTGCTGATGGAGCCGTCGGCTGTATTGAATGACATCCTGAAGTTCTGCCCCTTGATATTTATATTTGTATAGGTAGAGTCAATGCTCAAAGCCCGCAGGTCGGGATGGTCGGCAGTAATGACGGGCTTCTCGGCGCTCTTGATGGGGAATTGCTCCTCGGCCTGCACATATCCGGCATCAGCCCACGGAGTAGCATGCTTAAGAATAAACTGCAATTTCACGAAATACTCACCCTCGGGGTCAAGCTCTTCGTAGTCATAAGGCAACTCCATCTTTTTAAGGGTGCGCGGTGTCAGACCGTCGAGGTTGATTTCGCCTACGTTGACCTGCTTGCCGTTTTTCCAAAGGCTCCACTCGCCCAGATACTGCGTGAGGTCGGTAAAGTAGCTTTTGTTGTAGATTTCTATTTCGCCGGTCTCTACGTCCACCATCTTGGCTACGATATTCTGATAGACCTTCTTTACCTCATAGTACTGCGGTTTAGGCTCGAGGTCGCCAAACATTATGCCGTTCATCACAAACTGTCCGTCGTTAGGCGAGTCGCCGAAGTCGCCACCATAGCCCATGTAGCGCTGGCCATCGGCAGTGTAGTTCCAGATGCCTTGGTCCACCCAGTCCCAGATGGCGCCGCCGCAGATGAAATTGCTGCTCTCCACTGCCTGCCAGATATCGGCGAGGTTACCTACGGCATTGCCCATTGAGTGAGCATATTCGGAGATGTGGTAAGGATATTTGTAGCCTTTGTTGCCATTGGCTATATCCTGTGTCCACCCTACTGACGGATACTGGTTGGAGCCCATGTCCACTATGTCGTTGTTGCGCTCATATTGTACAGGGCGGCTGGTGTCGTATAGTTTCAGACTGTCGTAGGCTGCCTTGAAGTTATGGCCGGGGCCTGCCTCGTTGCCAAGGCTCCATATTACAATACATGGATTATTGACATTGCTGTGGGCCATCTCCATCACTCTTGCCACATGGGCAGGCCTCCACTCCTCGGGATGCGAGAGGCTCTCCTTGCCGTAGCCGTACTCGTGGCTCTCGATGTTAGCCTCGTCCTCCAGATAGATGCCGTATTTGTTGCAAAGGTAGTACCAGTAGGGCGCATCGGGATAGTGAGAGCAGCGCACATGGTTGATATTAGCCTGCTTCATCAGCATCACCTCCTTTTCCATCTGGTCGCGGGTGATGGCATGTCCGAGTGCGGGATTGGTTTCGTGGCGGTTCACTCCCTTAAGTTTCACTGTCTTGCCATTGATATAGTAGTAGCGCCCCGCCTTGTGGAACTCGTCGCTGTCGGCAGGTGTTTCTTTAATCTCTACCTTGCGGAATCCCACGACAGTGCTCACTGTCTCCACTACCTGGTCTCTCTTGTCTATCAGTTCGGCAACCAGGGTGTAGCGGTTGGGCTCTTCGGCTGACCATTTCTTAGGCGTGGCTACATAGATGGCGGTCAGATCTTTCCACTCACTCTCTTTGGCCACAGTGAACAGCGCACTCTCCGTAGTGCTCACCAGCGTGTTGTCGTCCTGATACAGATTGTTGGCATACAGCCAATAGCGCAGACGGTATTCCTCAGCCTTGCGTCCGCTAAGGTTGCGCACCGTGGCATTTACGCGCAGCATGCCGTTGCGGTAGTCGCGGTCAAAGTCTGGTATCACTACCAAATCGCGCACCTGCACTTTTGGCAGGCTATAGACAGCTACGGTGCGGAAGATGCCTGGCAGTCGGAACATATCCTGTGCCTCCAGAAATGAGCCGTCACTCAGTCGGTACACCTCCACGGCTACCTCATTATGTCCCTTCTTCACATGGCGGGTGATGTTGAAGCGTGCGGCGTTGCGAGAGTTCTTGCTGAAGCCCACATACTGGCCGTTAATCCAGAGATAGAAGAAAGAGTCCACTCCGTCGAAGCTTATGTAAATCTCGCGGCCGTCCCAGTTGTCTGGCAGCTCGAAGCTGCGGCGGTAGCTGCCCACCTCGTTGGGATACTCATGGGCAGTATAGTTGGCGGGATTGTCGCGCATCACCCCCTTTCGCCAGTCACCTAACGCGCGCTCGGTATGGAACACGGTCCACTGGTTCACATATATCGGGCTGCCGTACTTGCGGGTGCCATCCTGCTTGCTGATGCCCTGCACATTCCAGCTGCCCGGCACCTTGATGTCGTCCCACCCCGAGTCGTCGAAGTCAGTCCGGTAGAAGCGCTGCGGCCTTTGGTCGGGACTCTTGGCGAAGTGGAATTTCCACACACCGTCGAGGCTTTTCCAATAGACGGAGTTCTCAGGTAGAACCTTGCGTGCGTTGTCCTTGGTGTCGAAGGAAAAGAACCAAGTTCTGGGCATCTCCTTGTTGAGGCCCAGCACTGCAGGGTTGTTCCATTCGTCGCCTTTGGGGGCCTTAACGTTGGAGCTCATCCTGTAGCCTTCCATCAGCGGGGCGTAGTCGGCATACATGCTGCCAAGATAGAGCGAGGCAATAGCCGAGACAATTATTCTTTTGGTGATTCTCATGATAGCATTTAATTAATATGTAGCAAAATTACGAAACAATCTGCAACCTACCAAATCTTACAGGCGGAAAAGCCATAATATGCCAGACTTTTTCCAAAATTCTCTCCCCTTTGCCTTGCGGCAGATGATGGATGCAGATGGTATGGATATGGCCCTTTAAGTGGATAGTAATTACATGCCCCATAGCGAAAATATTTGTATTAGCCAAATTTTACGGACAAAATTAACCTTTTGGGCAAACTTTGGCGCATTTTATTAGGAGCTTTGGTGCGAAAGACCTAATTTTGCATAAGAATTTTCTAACTTTAACCTAAAGATGAAACGAATTACAAAACCTACAGACTATGTCTTCCAGGCAAGCTGGGAAGTATGCAACAAAGTTGGTGGAATCTACACTGTATTATCTACTCAGGCCAAGGTGCTTGAGGGAATATATAAAGACAACCTTATTTATATAGGCCCTGACGTGCGCGCGCATGCCAGTGGCAAGAGTGCCAAGGATGCCAATCCTCTCTTTACCCCTGATGCTACAATCTTTGCAGCGCTGGCCCGCCAGCTCAAGAAGCAGGGCATCCCCACTCGCTTCGGCCGCTGGAATGTGCCGGGCAGCCCTATCGTAGCCCTGGTGGACTATGAGCCACTGCGCGAGGAGAAGAATCGTATTTACGGTGAGATGTGGGAGGATTTCGGCGTTGACTCGCTGCATGCCTACGGCGACTATGATGACGCCAGCCTCTTTGCATGGCAGGCAGGTCGCATGGCCGTAGTAGCCTATCGCTATTTCTGCAAGCAGCAGAAGCAGGACCTCAGCGCTGTGTTCCAGGCTCATGAGTGGATGAGTGCCTTCGGACTGCTCTATGTCAAGAAGAACGAGCCCAAGATGGCCACCGTCTTTACCACCCACGCCACCAGTATCGGTCGCTCCATCACCTGCAACAACAAGCAGCTCTACGCTTATTTCGAGGGTTACAATGGCGACCAGATGGCTCGCGAGCTCAATATGGAGGCCAAGCACAGCGTAGAGAAGGCTGCAGCCCTGCAGACCGACTGCATGACAACAGTGTCTGAGCTCACCGACAGAGAGTGTTGCCAGTTCCTGGGTCGCGAGGCAGACGTAATACTGCCCAACGGTTTCGACGGAAGTTTCACCTACAAGGGCGCACAGCTGCAGGCCGTAAGGAAGCGTGCCCGCAAGGCTATGCTCAACACCTACAACGCCCTCAACGGCGACAAGCTTACCGACAATACTCTCATCGTAGCCACCAGCGGTCGCAACGACTTTCGCTGCAAGGGTTTCGACCTCTTTATCAATGCGCTCAAGCGAGTGCAGGACAGTGGCGACCTCAAGCGCGATGTACTGGCAGTGATTGCAGTGCCGTGCTGGGAGAAAGCGCCTCGCCAGGATGTCATCGAGCGTCTGGCGCTCAAGCCGGCCATCAAGTTGCTCGACGCCTCAGCCATGGAGCCGCTCCCCAATCCATTTATTACGCACGAGCTGTATAACTTCAACGAGGAGCCTATCGTGCAGACCATCTTCGGCAGCGGCCTTTCCTTCGACAAGGGTCAGCGCCTCCACTTGCTCTTCATCCCCACCTACCTTGACGGCAACGACGGCATCATTGACCTGCCGTACTACGATCTGCTGACGGGCTGCGACTATTGCGTCTATCCCTCTTACTACGAGCCTTGGGGTTACACCCCGTTGGAGAGCATCGCCTTTGGAGTGCCTTGCCTCACCACCAACCTGAGCGGATTTGGTCAGTGGGTAACTGGCGAGACCGGCCACCAGCCTCTTGTGTCCGACGGTGTGGCTGTCATCTCCCGCGACGACAACAACTACGACCAGTGTGTAAACGAGATTGCCACCTCCATCACGGGCATGGCGCGCCTCTCCCATAGCGACTGGCAGCAGTTTGCATCTGCGGCATCAGCCCTCTCAAAGAAAGCTATGTGGAAGGATTTCATAAAGCACTACATCCAAGCCTACACCTTCGCAAATAAGAAATGAGTTTAGTTATTTACTATTGGACTATTTACTTTTTATTTGACGAGCTGGCGCTAAATACTAATCCACAAGAACCCTAACCCCCATAAAATCCATACCTAAGATGAAAATCAAGATTAGCAACGTGAACACCCCCAACTGGAAGACCCTTACCGTACAGGCAAAGATACCAGCCGGTTTGAGCAAGCTGGAGGAAATGTCAAACAACCTCTGGTGGACTTGGAACACTGATGCCTACAATCTCTTCCGCAGCATCAATGAGAGCCTCTTCCGCGAGAAGAAGCACAACGCCATTGAGGTCCTCAGCGCCCTGAGCTACGACGAGCTGGTGGCACTGTCGAAAGACAAGAAGTTCACCGACCGCATGGACAAGGTGTACGACCGCTTCCGCGCCTACATGGACGCTAAGCCCGACAAGAGTCGCGCCTCTGTGGCATACTTCTGCATGGAGTACGGCCTCATCCATTTCCTCAAAATCTACAGTGGCGGCCTCGGCATCCTTGCCGGCGACTACATGAAGCAAGCCTCCGATAGCAATGTTGATATGATAGGCATCGGCCTCCTCTATCGCTATGGCTACTTCACCCAGGAGCTCGCCATGGACGGTACCCAGATAGCCAACTATGAGCCCCAGGACTTCGAGCAGCTCCCCTATCAGAAAGTGCTCGACAAGGAAGGCAAGCAGCTCGTCATCGAGGTGCCGTTCCCCTACGCCAGCGTCTATGCCAACGTATGGAAGGTCAATGTGGGCCGCGTCAGCCTCTATCTCCTTGACACCGACAATCCGCTCAACTCCGAGTACGACCGCAACATCACCCACACCCTCTACGGAGGCGATTGGGAGAACCGCATGAAGCAGGAGTTCCTACTCGGCATCGGTGGCATGCAGCTGCTTGAGCAGCTCGGCGTCAAGCGCGACGTATATCACTGCAACGAGGGCCACGCTGCCCTGTGCAACCTCTATCGCCTGGCCGCATACGTCAAGCAAGGCCTCACCTTCAACCAGGCCATCGAGCTTGTGCGCGCCTCATCCCTCTACACCGTCCACACCCCCGTGCCAGCAGGCCACGACTATTTCGATGAAGAGATGGCAATGAAGTACCTCGGCGGCTATGCAGAGAAACTCGGTATCAGTTGGGACGACCTCATCGGCCTCGGCCGCACCAACCCCGACGATAAGGGCGAGCGCTTCTGCATGTCTACTTTCTGCTGCAAGACCTGCCAGGAGGTCAACGGCGTATCCAAGCTCCACGGCACCGTGAGCCAGAGCATGTTCAACAATATATGGCGTGGCTACTTTCCCTCCGAGAACCACGTGGGCTACGTCACCAATGGCGTGCACCTGCCCACATGGGCAGCCCGCGAGTGGAAAGCCCTCTACGAGAAATACTTTGGCGCCGACTTCTATGCCGACCAGAGCAACGCCGACATCTGGAACAAGATCTACGACGTGCCCGACGAGGAGATATGGAAGACCCGCGTACTGCTCAAGACCAAGCTCATAGAGTATATCCGCGAGCGATTCCGCAAGACATGGCTCAAGAATCAGGGCGACCCCTCGCGCGTAGTGTCGCTGCTCGACAAGATAAACCCCAACGCACTACTAGTAGGCTTCGGACGCCGTTTCGCCACCTATAAGCGAGCCCACCTCCTCTTCACCGATCTGGAGCGCCTCAAGGCCATCGTCAACGACGACAAGTACCCTGTGCAGTTCATATTCACCGGCAAGGCACACCCCGCCGACGGTGCAGGACAAGGTCTCATCAAGCGCATCTACGACATCAGCCAGTCGCCCGAGTTCCTCGGCAAGATTCTCTTCCTCGAGAATTACGACATGCACCTCAGCCGCCGCCTCATCTCTGGAGTCGATATCTGGATGAACACCCCCACCCGTCCACTCGAGGCCAGCGGCACCAGCGGCGAGAAAGCGCTCATGAACGGACTGCTCAACCTCAGCGTGCTTGACGGATGGTGGCTTGAGGGCTACCGCGAGGGAGCCGGATGGGCGCTCACCGAGAAGCGCACCTACCAGAACCAGGAGCATCAGGATCAGCTCGATGCTTCCACCATCTACAGCCTGCTGGAGCGCGAGATAATACCCATGTACTACAGCCGCAACAACCGTGGCTACTCACCCCAGTGGATACGCTGCATCAAGAACTCCATCGCCCAGATAGCGCCCCACTACACCATGAAGCGCCAGCTCGACGACTACTATTCCAAGTTCTACAACGCCCTCGGCCAGCGCTTCCGTGAACTCAGCGCCCACGACAATGCCAAGGCCAAGGAAATAGCAGCGTGGAAAGAGCAAGTCGCAGCCCGTTGGGACGACGTCAAGGTAGTGGCATTCGACAACGGCGGCAGCGACATCACCGAGGTCATCACTAGCGGCACGGCCCACACCCTGCGCGCCAGGATTGACACCGCCGGTCTGGAGGACTCCATCGGCGTAGAGATGGTCGTGACCACAGCCGACAGCGAGGGCAAGGAGTATGTCTATGAAGTGAACCCATTCGACATAGTCGGCCATGAGGGCAACATCACCGTCTATGAGCTCACCGACATCATCGACCGCGCTGGTAGCTTCAAGGTTGCCTATCGCATCTTCCCCAAGTGCAAAGCACTGCCCCACCGTCAGGACTTCTGCTACGTCAAGTGGTTCTAACGAAAAATTTCGGCTTAACTACTTAACTTCTAAAAAAGTGTCGCGACACGTGTCGCGACACTTTTTTAGAAGTTAAGTAGTTAAGCCGAAATTTTTCGTTAGAACCACTTGACGTAGCAG